>JBBFKT010000001.1:0-300000 GCA_037482015.1 Thermodesulforhabdaceae bacterium | reverse complement strand
TGTGTTTCAATAGAATTGTTCACAAAAATTACAGGGGCGCACACAATTCTGCGCCCGACTTAAACTATACCTTACGGTTATTCCCATAATAAGACAAAGAGGCAAAGAGGATGTTCTAAAACTTCCCTTATGGGATAGCGAAACATAGAAAAGGCAGGGACGAAACTCAGCTTGGAAGACATTCCCAGACTCAGGTAGCTAAAAAATGACCTCAATATATGACCCACCACATAACTGTAGGGGCGACGCATGCGTCGCCCCTACAATTCTATTACGGAGTTTTTTAGAACACCCTCAGTAGGTAAAGAGAGTATCCGTAGTTGAAAGAAAGATGATTTTTGAACATTCCATTCTCACAGATAAATCTTCAAATATTATTATCTAAAGCTTTACAGTCCAACTTTCGTCTTCGCTCATTTCAGAAATTTCTCGTTTTCCACGGTAGAATTCCAGCTTATTAAGAGCGTCTATTAGAGCTAGAGCACTAGCCATAACTATGTCAGAATGGACGGCTCGTCCATCCACAATAGTATCATCTTCCTGAAGTCTCAGCAAAACCTGTCCCTGAGCATCGGTTCCCATGGTAGCTGCATTGACCTCGTAGCGTAAAAGCTTCGGAAAACGTTTTACCATCCTGAAAATAGTTTTGAACGCAGCATCTACAGGACCATGACCAAAGCCGGCATCCTGGAGTATCTGTCCATCAATATCGAGTTGAACAGTCGCATGAGGCACAGGAATTGAACCGGCTGAAACGTTAAGGTAGAGCATTTTGTAACGCTGAGGGACCTGAGAAAGCGTCTGGTGAACGATAAGGGAAAGGTCTTCGTTAAAGACGTGCTCTTTTTTTCTAGATACTTCTTTAAAGAGAGAATAGGCTTTCTGGTAGTTTTCATCGCTAAGAGAATATCCCAGAGTAATAAGATGCTTTTTGAATTGTTCGAAATCGGTTTCTTGATCGAGAGGCCGTTCTTCTGCACAAGGCAAACCGATTTGGTCTGGGGTAATAACAGCAAATGGAGGCTTTTCCGTAATATCACCAAGTTGAGGAGTTGATACATCACATTGGAAAGCATTAGCACCTACAAGAGGTTTTAAGAGACTTATGGAAAGTCCAGTATAACGTTCAACCATCTTGCTAAGCGGATAAAGGCGATTCAGGACTATAGAACTAGCCAAGCCATATTCTGAACCGTAAAGAGCAACGAGAGCAGCAAGTTCTTCAAGGGGAGTATTGCCAGCTCGTTCACCTAGACCGTTTACGGTGCAGTGAGCCTGTTCAGCTCCAACTTTCAGTGCAGCAAAGGAATTAGCTGTAGCCAATCCAAGATCGTTATGACAGTGAATGCTGAAACGAACATCATTTCCAAAACGCTTTTTTACCTCACCAAAAAAGTTTTCCACCTTCCAGGGAGTAGCACAACCCACAGTATCCGCATAGTTAACTATATTTGCTCCAGCGGCAATAATTTTATCAGTCATGGTAAGAACTTCATCAAGATTTGCTCTATAGGCATCTACTAGGGAAACCTCTATTTCGGAAGCTACGTCTTTAGCTCTTTTTACCGCTTCTTGAGCGATCCGCACCGCTTCATCAAAAGATTTTTTCAAAAAATGCTCTCGATACATGGGCGATATAGGCACAAATGTATGAACTCGCCCTTTGGAAGCTCGTGAGAGAACATCCTTTGCCACGGCAAAATCTTCTAGATTAGTAGCTCTTGCCAGCACACAAAAAATAACAGATTCATTCACAGCCTCAACAACGGCGCAAGAAGTTTTATATTGATCTTCTGAGGCAGCAGGAAACCCGACTTCTAGCACCGTGATACCAACACTAGCCAGTTGTTTGGCAATTTGGATTTTCTCATCGACTGTAAGATATACTCCCTGAATTTTTAGGCCGTCTCGAAGTGTTGTATCAAAAAATGAAACTTTTCGTGTCATACCCTTCCCCCTTTGCAGTAAATTCTTCCACACCCAAACCACGGTAGTCGTGCTTAATAGTGACGGCATAGCGAATAGGTGTCAAATAAAAAGGAAGTTTTCATAGGAGCTTAGATAAAATTTGACTGAAATGTCGAGAACCTACTACCAGAAAATCCAAATGGCTGTTTACAATAAAAGCGAAAATGGTAGAAGAAAAGCGGATCCATGGAGAATCGGAAATAAGGAGAATCTAAGAATGGAGAAAAAGCTTCACACTATCGGCCTTCTAAATACATTTCACTTTACAGCTTACCTTGATGAAGTAATCTTGAAAACGGGCAGAACATCTAGGCGCCTAAAAATAGACCATCCAGAAGCTATAGCTATCGTGCCTTTTGTAGATTCTAACCACATTATCATGGTTCGTCAGTGGCGGTATGCAGTGGGACAGGAAACACTCGAAATACCAGCTGGAAAAGTTGATCGCGGGGAATCCATAGAAGAAGCCATCCAGAGAGAACTCATAGAAGAAACAGGATATAAGGCAAAGGTTATAAAGCCACTTGTATCTTACTTCCCCGCAATTGCCTATTCTAATGAGATCATCCACATTTTTGCAGCTACAGAACTCAGAGCTCAGGAAAGCAGGCTTGATGAAGATGAGATTTCAGGGGTTGAGATTGTTTCCTTAGAAGACGCTCTAAAAATGGTCAAAAACGGAACTATTAGAGACGGTAAAACCATTTTAGGAATTCTATTTGCTCAGGATGGATTCAATGAGCAACAAGGCGGATGACGATTATCCATCGGTTATTTCGAGACAAGAACATATAAGGCTTCTAGATAAGCTTTCTTACCTTTATCATGTAGTGCGTCCAAAAATTCTGGAAGAGGTTCAGAATGCGAGGGTTTGGAGTCACCGAAGAGACAATTTTGAATATCTCGAAGCTAAGGCAAGGCTGGCAAGACTTTATGCCACCATTGATGAAATCGAACGAAAGATTGCCCAAAGTGAAATCCTGGTTGGATGTAAGTCCTATTCAAGAAAAATATCTGTTGGAGCAACTGTAACTCTACAAAATATTGAAAACGGGGAATATGTTAAATATGTCCTGGTAGGACCTTATGAATCAGATATTCACAACGGACATCTTTCAGTGGCGTCCCCTCTGGGAAGCGCTCTTCTTGGGCATGAAGCAGGTGATGAAGTAATTTTCGAAGCCCCGTCGGGATTAAAATCTTACCGAGTTATAAACGTCGAGTGGGTGTAATATAAAAGGCATTCCTACATTATTTTAGGACAACAAAACTTCGATGATGCTAGACAATGCATCACCAGCTTTTTCTCTAATTGATACATCCGCATGTTCGGTCAATGGAGTTTTATCCGGGTTAACTTCTACAATAACTCCTCCTCTACTTTTGATCACCAGAGGAAGTCCTGCAGCAGGATAAACGAGTGCCGATGTGCCAGCTACTATCATCACGTCGCTAAGGTTTGCTTCGTCAAAAGAGCGATGCAGAACATCTTCTGGAATTGGCTCGCCAAACCAGACCACCCCAGGTCTCAATAACCCTCCACAACTACAGAGCGGAATAGGAGGCACAGTGGGAGGTGTGCTAAGATCAATTGAGTTTCCACAGCTAACGCACCGAACTATCCTTAGAGCTCCGTGAATGTGAATTACATTCTTACTGCCGGCTCTTTCGTGGAGATCATCAACATTCTGTGTAATAAGTGTCTTAAGAAGTCCCATTTCTTCAAGCTTTCTTAAAGCATAGTGTGCGGGATTCGGATTTGCTGCCCAGACTTTTTCCATCCTCCAGGCATACCATTTCCAGACCGTTTCAGGGTCGCGGGCAAAAGCTTCAGGGGTGGCAAGCTCTTCGGGGCGGTAGCGGTTCCATAAACCATCTTTTCCACGAAAAGTGGGAATGCCACTTTCAGCAGATACACCAGCACCAGTAAGAGCCGTAAGGTAACGGGCTTTACGAATATAATCTGCGGCTTTAGCAATATCAGCGCTTTTCATAATGTATCAACATCTTCTTATCTGTGTTAAGAATATTCAGATCTTTCCTAGCCATTTACGGGCTTCTTCTTTCACTCGTTCGAATACCTGTGGAAGGCTCTTCCAGAAAAAGTGATTTTCACCTTCAATAATTGTAACTGAAGCAGATTGATTTTCTTTAAGCCATGCCTCGAGGCGGTTTTTATGGCAAAATTCATCTCTGGATCCTACTAAAATAAGGCCTGGCGTAGAAGTTGGAATATTCAATCCTTCAAAATCCAGCATATTCAATGGGGGAGCAACCAGAACAAGTCCTTTGAAAAGCAATTTTTGCAGGGATCTCAGTAAGATCCAACTTCCAAAAGAATACCCTGCCCCGTAGAGATGTTCAACTCCGCGACTTTTTATAAAATCACATGCAGCTATCAAGTCGTCCACTTCACCTTGCCCATCATCGTAGTTCCCTTCGCTATCCCCCGCTCCACGGAAGTTAAATCTCAGAGTCGTAAAACCTTCACCGGAAAAAGCCTTTTGTAAAGCCATCACAACTCCATTATCCATATCACCGCCGTAAAGTGGATGTGGATGGCATATAACCACACCGCTAGCACCACCAGGAGCAAGCCTTCCTTCAAGCCTTAGGATTTCTCCCTTTGTGATCACAGAAATCGAAACAATTTCTTCTTTCATTCAGATCCTCGTAGCAGAATTGGAATAAGTAAAATTACGACTATTCTTCAAGTTCATATGACCAAAGATACGGGATACCCTGGGTTTCCAAAAACTCCTCGATAGCAGGTGGAAAATCGTGGGCTACCATAATCAAAAACGGACTCATTCCAAGTTTTTCCGCTATTTTTTCGGCATATTTCCTAAACCTAACTATTTCTTTCTTAGACGGCCTAACTTTGCACTCACCTAAAATCAGAACATCCTGCTCCCCTTTTTTACCGCGACCGTATATATTCACTTGAATTTGCTTATCATCAACGGACACATATCTTCTAATAAGTTTTCCATCAACTCTCACATCATATCTATCTTTTAAGAGACGCGGCAGTTTTACGTATGTTCTATTTTCAAGACTGTAGCCAACAGAATTTGATATGCCTTCAAGACGCTCTTCAATAATATCGACTCTTTTTACCAGTATTCTTATTTCTTCTTCGGTTTTCCTCTGCGCCTCTGCCAGTTCCTCCAACCTTGCTTCTGTTCTTTTCTGAGCTTCCGCTAACTCCTCCAGCCTTGCTTCTGTTCTCTTTTGCGCCTCCGCTAATTCCTCGACCCGTTTTTCAGTTCTCTTCTGCGCCTCAGCCAGCTCTTCAACCCTCTGAGCTAAAGAATTTAACCTCTCATCCGTCTTCCTTTGCGCCTCTGCTAGCTCCTCAACTTTCTGAGCTAGAGAATTCAGCCTTTCATCTGTTCTCTTCTGCGCTTCCGCTAATTCTTCAACCCGTTTTTCGGTTCTCTTCTGCGCCTCTGCTAGCTCCTCAACTTTCTGAGCTAGAGAATTCAGCCTTTCATCCGTCCTCCTTTGCGCATCCGCTAACTCCTCCAGCTTTGCTTCTGTTCTTTTCTGCGCTTCTGCCAACTCCTCCACCCGTTTTTCAGTCCTCTTCTGCGCCTCTGCTAGGGTTTCAACTATTTGAGCTAGAGAATTTAACCTCTCCTCTGTTTTCTTTTGAGCCTCTGCAAGGTCTTGTACAATATCTCGCAGTTCGTTAAATTCTTTCTTGGTAGCCGACTCCTCCCTTTGACGTTCTACTTCTCCAAGCAAGTCGATAAGAACGCCTCTCAGTTGAGGATCAACAGACTCAAGACGCTTTATGAAAGATACACTGATGGTCATTTCAAATCTCCCTGAACTTACAGAAGTTACACCCACAATTTTCAATAACTTGTCTAAATACTAAAAGCAAGGAGCAAACTTACCCAGAATTAAAGGCAGAAATACAGTCAAAATAGGGAGAAGCGAATAATAAGAGACTTTAACAATTCAGGCAAAACTCCGTGATTTTAACCTTAGTCAAAGTATTTCCTGAACTTAACATGCCTGAAAATTCTTTCGACCTTAATACTACCATCGGGAAGTTTATTCTCTTCCAACACTCTTTCGGTCGTTGCATAAATGGGGATAAGTCCAATCTCCCGAGATCGCATTGCCACTCTTACAGTTGCGCCGTATTCTCCTTGCACTACCACCACATCTCCCGGAGATGAACAAGTTTCCAACCAATCAATAACCGGTTTCAATTCCTTTTCCAATGAATCTACAGAGGGTGAAATCTTTTCCCATGCTTCCCTGACCTCGGAAGGCATAATTACAATTTCTCTGACCGACCAGATAGAAAAAAGTTCCTTTTTTTGCTCATCTGTTAGTTCATGAGACAAGACAACAAATGCTTTCTTTTTGCAGCCTTCCCTGTAACCCTGGTATTCCGCCCAGTTACCGCGAAGTTCTGACAGATACTCTCTTATATTGCGTATAAGTCTCTGAGATTTTATTGGTTTATCTCTCCACCCTCCATGGAGATAATCATTTCTATAGGCTCTGAGTTTCTCAAAAGTCTTCACTAACTTACGCAAAGGTTCACCGCCCCTATTTACAACTTGAACCGCTAATGCTCCGCGTTCCTTAATTTCGTCCAATTCATTCTTAGATAATGCATGCAGAAGAGAACTCCAGAAACCTTCACGGTTTTTCTCATCTAAATAATCAAGTCCTGAACAATCGCACAACCCGGTGATTACGGCTTCTCTAAGGAAAATATAAGCCTGGGGTATCATCATGTGATCCAGACACCACTCTGCCGCATTAAAAGTCCTTTTCATGGGATCGCTCTCTTCAAAACCAGCCAAACTTTCTTTAAGTATTTCAAAAAGTGGTTTCATAGGTGGAATAAGATCAGAATCTTCAATCTTGTTTATAATGTCCGAAAACGAAGTAAAATCATAAGAATAAATCTCCGCGCCTCTTGCGGTTGCGAGGCTTTGCACCAAGCTTTCAAGGCGGCTTTTCAAAGTAGAAAACATCTTTAGTAAATTCTTGTCGATTTTTTTGCTTTCGTCCTTGAACAAAGATCCAAGATTCTTGTTTATAAGTGCTCCCAAGTCATCCACATATCCGGCTTTTTTGAAAACTTCTACTGCTCGGGCCCATTCAATAATTGAATCATAGGCGGTAAGATCAAACACCGGAACATCTCTTTCGTCTTCAGGCATTTTTTTAACTTCTGGAATTGTTCCAAGAGCTTCCAGAGCTCCGTAAAATATACCTCCTACTGAAATTCCCTTAACCACTTTACCGTAATTAATTGCAACAGTAAGAAGAAGCGGTATTGAGCGAAAGGAGTGAGTTATATCCATGAAAACTTCATCACCAGGCTTTAAATTCTCCATTACCTTAAGAAATATAGCCATTATTTCGTTTTCGCTTTTTCCGCTAGGGACGGAAATCATGCAAATTTCAGGTGGATAGTTACGACTTTTCAGCCTGGTTTGTAATCCTTCAAAATTATCATGATCGCACCAGTTCTTCTTTTCAGCTTCTTCTGTGCAAAACACTATTACCCGATCTTTTTCACCCCAGGTAGGACATAGATAATCGAAAAGAGCTTCCTGGACGAAAACAACCAAATTGGATCTCCAGCCGTTAATAATGTAATGACATGGCACATAATCCCCGGTTCCCAATGTGCTGACAAATACTTTTGCCATATAGTTTCCACCCCGCCGTAGAAATTATAAAGGTTATTTTTAGCTTCCAAACGTCAATTCACACCACCCAAAAGGGCGAGCACCTAAAGGACGCCTTCTATCGTCTGATGCAAGCCATAACGTAGTCGCATGGTCGAGATAAGAAGGGCTTTTACCCATTATTTTGATCTTTCGAAATCCTTCAATAGTTACACATTCTGCTCCACTATGACGGCCAATGCGAATCAAAAAACCAGATATTTTCGGGATTGATACTTCAATCCCGCACGATTTAAGTTCATTAAGTTCTCGATCAAATTCTTTTTTATAAAACTCTCTTAAACTCCCTTTCAGATCTTCGAAACCCAAAGGTTGTTTAACGTCTCTACCGTTTTGAGGTTCCATAATGGTAATTTTGCCTTTGAACTTACCCTGTAGCACCACTTCGAGAATCTGGTATGGCCCCCTTCCCCCTTTTCCAGATCCCTTTTTAACATTCACAGCATAAACTATTTTTACCCTTGGTTCTTCTACAGGAAGAAAGTCCGAAACTTTCACAAGGCTAAAGGGATCTGTATGAAAAGATCCTTTTAGAATGTCTCTTTCAAGATCTTTATTTTGATCAACACTATATCGCTTATTGGCTGCATTATGGCGCCATAAATTAAGGACAGCCGTTCTTATGGCACCCTTTATAGACGAGCCCGGAATAATTGGAAGCTCTTTTTCCCGAGTTTCAAAGGCTGTCCTTCCTATTGCAAAATTAGTTATAACCCTCTGGGCATTAATTCGTGGATCTATGTGACGATTGTAATTATCAGGACGACGATTCGTCTTTCCACCTTCAACTACCTCCTCGTAGTGCTTAACAAACTCCTGAGATACTTGAATTTTCCGTGACACAACCCCTTCTTTGTTTATAATATCTTTCCGTTCTCCAAGTCGTCTTAGAAACTTATACATTTCTAAAAGAGACTCTATCGTGCCTTTACGGCATATGTTGGAAAAATCACTCCTCAATTTAGAATCCATAGCCCTCAGTAGGGGACCGAAATCTAAAATCAGGATTTCTTTACGGCTAGTATCCACAGTGAAAGAAAAAGGCTCATAAAACTCTCCACACCCCACATGCAAAGGAGTCAAAATTTTTATGTAGCATTCTCTTACATCCAAAACGTTCATAGTTTCACCTCTTACTTTTAGTAGTCCCCTGCCCTACCCCAAGGGTAACCATCAAGTATCCAGGCTGAAACAAATCCTTTAATTCTAGGTTTCCGTGACGGGGATATTAAATTCACAGGGGATCACAATTGCATAGCCTTGACCAATAGCTTTTTCCTGGATTTTGGAAAGACCCATCAAAGCCTTACCAATGTATGGCTTGTCCGCATTGCTTTTTTCAATCACCGCTCCTTCGTCAGCCATAAGCACAGGATTTTTAAATGGATTGCGAGACACTGCCAGAATATTACCGTGGCGCCCAAACCGAACAAAAGGCTTATACCAGATACCACCACTTTCATGTTCAGCTGGGACAAAGGGTGAAAGGGCGTAACAATATTTAGAACCAGCAAAGTCTGGGATATTTCGTTCCAGACATTCAATTACATCAAACCTTCCCAAGCCAATCGAAGCATCCCTTCCAAACCCATAGCTACCAATACAGGAAAGCCCCTTTGCAATTCGATCTACATCTGTTGCTTCTTCGTCGAAGAGAACAAAGACCACCAACTCCAATTTAGGTGCAAACCAGATGTTCTCCATTACATATGGAGCAAACTCCCCCTCCCCGGTTGTAAGACTTAAACGATCAATAGTGTTGTGCACCTGAGAAAAATCCAGAAGGATTCTCTCTTTGGTTAAACTCACAGCTTCCTTGAAGAGTTCCCTGAACAGTTCCCGATCATTCAGCAATTCATCAGCTTTAGGAATCAATCTAAGGGTATCACCTGAAATCGGTACCCAGCGTTTACTCTTTATCTCCTTAAGGCTACTCAGAACTTCAAAACATTGTTCTTTCACCGGAACAGAATAGTAAAAATGCAAAGGACAGGAAGGAACTGGGAGATAGTATCTTCGCTTGCCGTTTGAGCGAAGAACAGGAAAAGCCGAAGAGAAGACAGCAAAGGGCTTTTTATGATAACAATCTCTCCACTTTTCAAAGCCACCATTTAAGAGCGAACCATCCATAACAGCTTGCCAGCAAAACTGGCCAAAGATAGTATCGCCCTTCAATGGCGTGCCAAAGGCAGAGTGAGGGCGGAGGACTAATTCACAGAACTTCACGATAGTTTCCTCCCTATTTTTTATGGAAAACTAATATGTCCTGGAATTTTCTATTGAGATTCTCATCGTCGAAGAAGAATTTCACTCTTCCATAACCTCGACTTCCACTACCACCCAGGGCATCGTATTCTACAAGTTTCAATCCTTCCAGGAACTTATTTTCAAGATCGTCAGGATTATCGCTGTCAAAAACCTTCATTGTGATGTAAAAGGAAAACTCAATTCCTGCAGGAACACGCTCGGTAAACCGAGGGTTCTCAGCAGTTCCTTTTATTCGGTTTATGGAATTTTCCGGCTTAATTTCTGTCAACACCACATCACCCTTGCGAGCCATTTCCCTAAATTCTTCAGCAAGCATGCAGTCGGAGAAGGAAAGCCTTGAAGGTCCGAATTGGGCAAGCTTTTCTTCTTCTGCTCCACTTGTCCCGAAAAGCTTTATAATCGCTTCACCGTAAGCCTTTAGATCCTGAGAAGCCTTACCAAGAGCATTTATTGACAAAGGCTTGCCATCTGTGAACGCCATAAGACCGCTTTTAAGTTCCATCAGAGATCTAACCTTCCCTTTGAGCGATGATCCGGGAATGTATGGTTCAAAAGTGAAAGGATGTTTAACGACGGGATTGTCAGTTCCACCTATATGCATCTCCATGTCGCCAGCACCTATGTGCAATCCAGTTATAACCCTAATACGCCCGCGATATTCCCTGATTGCCGTCAGTTTCATAGCAACCTCCTTATGCTCCATAAAATTAATCCCTTGGCCGATACTGCTTATAGAAAGCCATGAATGCTTCAAGAAAAGTCGTTACTGCGTGCAAATGCTCTCTGGTTTTAACGTTAGAAAGCATTTCTTTTAATTCGTTTACAAAACTGTCAGTTACAAGCCCTCTTCCTTTAGCGTAAGCAGCCTTTGCTATAACCAGGTGGACATAAGGCAGAATCTCATCCCAGTTACTCTCCTGAGCACGAGCTCTCTGGTTTAATTTAAAAATCTCATCGTAAAACTTCCTTAACTGGGAAGTCTTGTTCTTCCTTTGATTCTGATCTTCTCCGCTGATCTTTTTTGCCCATTCTTCGGCAATTTTGGAGAAGGCTTCCGGATTAACTAGATTTGTTTTTTCATCCTTCCAAAGTTCTTTCCATAAACTTGCCATCTTTTCCCTCCTGTCTTTATATTAAAAATCTCGCTTTTTTCTGGTGTCGTATAGGACACTCCAGAACGGTATAATCATTGCGCCGCGGTAATCATTTATCCATTTAGCCAGTTGACCGGCTATCTGTGTCTGCACTCTCTGAGCATCTTTCTTATCCCGTATCTTCTTTGCGGCATTTCTTGCCACCTGATACCCGAGGAAAGCTCGCCACTTAACACACTCAATGTCCGTAATACAAACGCCCTTGCCTCTACTGATCGCACATTCTTCTATCTCCGCCATCTCCACGAGTTTCAAAATCCTGTGGAACGCTGAACGGGACAGCACATCTTCTGAAAGCCACTTTTTTAAATTTTCGCGAACTTCATCAACTAAGCAGGAAAACGCATCCCAGGAAACCGAATGACCAAACATAGTTACTCTATTTCTCCCGCTCGCTTTTGCCATACCGAGAGCTTCTTCAGTTTCTTCAGCAATAACATCCATAGGCGTAGATGGCTTATGCAGGGTGATGCCTGCGGAGATATACACCATCCGGTTTTCACAAACGTAAGTTCTGAACTTGCCAACAATGAAGATTGCCAGATCCCTGATTTTATTCCACGGACCAATAAGGAAAAGATCATCTCCTCCGGCAAAGACAGTGTAAACATCACAAAAGGCTCCTTTTTCTTCGTTGCGTAATGCGTATGGAAGATAAAGAGCAAAAAAGTTATTCAAAACTCGGCTCAAAGTTGCCATACGAGACATAGTAAAGCGTTTTCCCCGAAAACCGCAGGAAAAAATTGCTCCCAGATTGTCCACATCGGCTTTAAGAACGCCCAGAGCGTCAATGCCGTAGAGTTTCCCATCGTCCCCAAAAGAAAGAGCTCTGCTGGCAATATGAGCAAAACTCTTGGGATCTCCTTCTCGAATCATGTCAATTAGTTCCAGTTTGGCTTCCTCAGATCTTGCTCCTGCGAGAATTCTTTCATCATGTTCATCATAGGCTTCATAAACCGGAACATAACCATTTACGGGCATAAAGGTTACATCGGTTGGAACAGTGCCATTATCGTAAATGTTCACATCCCAAAATTTCTCAACATTTAAGCCCTTGAGATCTATACTGGTGCTGCCTGGATCTACAAACTTAAGCTGATATTTTCCGAAAAGTGGGGCAACTAAATCCCCCTGTTGCGAATCAATGACCGCTACTCTGTGTTTCTTAACTATCTTCGTTCCTACGAATATATGGTCACGGCAAATTCCACAAGCTGATGCACGTTCATTGGGACGAGCTATAGCTCGGTCGTTTTCAACCTTTTCTTCGGAGGGACGCTTTCCACAGAAGGGGCATAGAGGACGATAAAGGTCGTTACGGAATCGATCGAGAAAATCCTTAAAGACGCCGCCATGTTTAGATAAATCAAAACGGCGGAATTTCTTTTCTTCCATCGCTTCAATGTGTCTTTTCCAGAAAGATTCAAACCTACCATTGAGAAGGTCAGCGGGAGAAAACCCGGTATAAGTGATGCCCAGAGCACTCTCTCCAAATGTCACATCCAGAAGCCAATCGTTAAGCTTTTGAGCAACCTTTTCGATCTTCTTGCGGCTTTCTGCAGTGTTATGAGCTATAAGATGAAATTTACCTCCTGCAGACATAACAACAGACAGAGGAGACAATTTCAAAGATTTTGCAATTTCATGAGCAGCTAGCTCTGTGAGCAAAGAAACTGAAAAAGATCTACCCCTGAGAAGCTTAGACCGACGTCCTCGTTGTTCTCCTCCGACCGAAAATATAAACGACTGAATGCCGTAAAAGTCACCCGAAACAATAAGAAATTTCCGGGGATTTCTGTCCTTTACAGCGTCTTCTCTAAGTGTATCTGTTTCTTCGTGATATCTGTAAAGAGCTACAGCCAGAGCTGCCGTTGTTCGGCTGTGATCATACAGAGAAACATCGTGAACGACATTGCCTACACGGGCTGCCGGGACATGAGAAGTAAAAGTGCGGTAGAGTGAGTCAAGATGCTGAAGCCAGAGAAGAGGTTTATTCTTATGCGCCAGTTCCGTAAAAGCCTTTGAAAAATCTGCATAAAGTTTGCGATAATCCTCGTCACTTCCTTCCGAAGAGTCCTTCTGAGGGAAAATAGTTGTGGCATCAATCGGTTTAATCTGATAACGCCACGAAAAATCGTCTCGGGAAGCATCCGCACTTGAAAAAAGCATTTCAAATACTGGAATAAGCTTCGTTTTTATTGCATCTGATACTGGTATCGCCTTCCCTTCAGTAAACTCATCCCGATCAGAACCGCTACTCAAGCGATCTGCCTCGGCAATTACCCATTGAGCTGGAGTTTCCGGTTTGTGGTGCATGGCTGCCAGGTTAATCAGGCTATCGGGAGCAACTCCTCTAACCGTCGAAGCATTTGGATTCCAAAAACCTTCTGGAATAAAATTCTTCATTGATTCCAGGAAATAGGCTGTAAAAAGAGCGTGAGAATGAGTGTAGTAACGGTTATTCCAAAAAGGTTGATATAAATCAGCATTACGCTCTCTATAGCCTTCGGGCAGGGAAACAGCATACTGAGCAAATTTTCCTACATCGTGCAGCAAGGCAGCAAGTGCTATGGTTGAACTTATCCCAACTTCCATATTTTTCTCCCCTTCATTTGGTTTCACCTCGTGCTCTCAAAAATCTTTAACGGGACAAATTTCCCCTTTTACAAAAATCGTCCTGAAAATTTTTTAGAAACTATGGATATAACGTGGAGACAAAATGGAATCTTTTTGAATTTGCTCATTACAAGGCACGATCATTAAAAGAGGAACATCACGTCACTTATATGACTCTATTTTTCCCTTAATATCTTTGAGCAGCCCCACATATTCGCCTAAACGTGAGTAGATCTCTTCCGCAATTTCTTCCAAATAAGTATGAACAGTGAGGTTTCTATCTTCAAGCATTCTAAACAGAATTTGTATCTCTTCTTCAGATATGAGCCCCAGGCTAAAAAACTCTCTTATACAGCTCCTGGGAGACCTGCAAATGATACCATCTCTCTCCAGAAAGGCCCTCAACGTTTTCCAGAAAATTTCAAATGTAAACTCAAATCTTTGAATCGACGAGTCTCGATAAAAAGAATACTCCCCCGTTAATTTATATTGCTCAGTTTTAGAAACGGATTCATCCAGCCTTGTTAGCGCTCTGGCAAAGTCGCTAATTAGCTTTTCAAGTCTACCCATACTTTGCCTTCTTTAAGAATCTCTTCCTTCATTTCCGGCGGGAGTTTTTCAAATATGACAATATCAACTTTGTAGGGAAGATTAGATTCTTCTACAATTCCTTTTAATTCTACCAGCTCACCTGTTAAATCTGCGTCTGAAATAAGTGCAAGATCTATATCAGAATAAGGTTCGTTTTGGCCTCTTGCTCTTGAGCCAAAGAGGACAATTTTTACCGATATGCCTTTCTGGCTAAAATAAGACTTCAGGAATTCTTTCAGATCCTTTTGTGTATAAATGTCCACAATCGCCTTTAATCCATTAAAGAAACTATTTCACGTCAAAAGCAAATTGCTGGCACAGATCCTCAGTAAACTTCACCTGTTCTACAGTTATAAAAATGATTAAGGGGACCATGTCCTGATCCGATGGGCAAGCCAGCTTTTATAGCATCAGTGACATAGCGCTTTGCCTTTGCTACGGCATCTTCAATTTCTTCTCCCTTTGCAAGAAACGCAGCAAGAGCTGCAGAAAAGGTGCAGCCTGTTCCATGAGTATTTCTGGATGGAATACGATCAGCCTCGAAAATTTTAAAATTTTTTCCATCGTATAACACATCCACAACCTTTTCGCTTTCCACATGTCCCCCTTTGAGAACAACATACCCGGGACCGAGCCTGTGGAGTTGTTCAGCTGCATCTTTCATGTCACTAAGTGATTTAATAACCATTCCGCTAAGGATCGCCTGAGCTTCCGGGGCGTTAGGTGTGATAGCGTAAGAAAGGGGAAAAAGTTCTTTGATAAGAGCTTCCACTGCATCGGGCTTCAAAAGCAAATCACCACTTTTCGCCACCATAACTGGATCCACAATGAATTTTTCAATCTTCCATCTTTTAACAGCTTCAGCCACAGCTTGTATTATTTCTTTTCGATCCAGCATGCCGGTCTTTGCTGAATCTGTGCCGATATCTTCCATAATGGCATCTATTTGTGCCGTAACAAACGAAGGATCGACGGCAAAAATACCCTTAACCGCCACAGTATTTTGAGCCGTTAAAGCCGTAATAACGGTTGTGGCGTAAACTCCGAGAGCAGAACAGGTTTTTAGATCAGCCTGAATGCCAGCCCCTCCGCCAGAATCTGACCCCGCAATACTCATGACTCTGGGCACAGCTTTATTGCAAATTTTCTTCACGCCTTTCCACCTCTAAAATGATCCCAACCACCTTTAGATATAAAAACTTCCGAAGGTATTGTTTTCCCATCACGGTCTCTCAAAAAAACTCTGCCCGAACCTTCTAAAAAAAAGCCTATTGAAGTAATTGGGGTTTCAGTCTCAAAACGAAAATCCTGTTCCATCAACTTAGAAACCTGCTTTTCGGGCACAGCAAAAAGCAATTCATAGTCTTCTCCACCAGTAAGAGCCCACAACAGGGGATCAACTCCCTTAATTTTCGCAATTTCTTCGCAAATCGGATCTACTGGAATTTTCGAAATATCCAGAACAACATCCAGCTGGTTTTCCCTAGCCAGGTGACCAATATCCTGAAGCAAGCCGTCACTGATATCTATCATAGCCGTTACACAGCGGGACTGAGCCAATCTTCGTCCCTCAATTATTCTAGCTTTAGGTCGAAAAAAAAGCCGCCTTGCCTGATCAATAATGTTCTTATCGATATTGGCGGCGATTTCTTTTTCCAAAACTACTTCAAGTCCCGCTCTGGCTTTACCAAGAGTTCCTGTAACAAAAACAATGTCCCCAGCTGACGCTCCTCTTCTCTTGATAAGCTGATTCTTCGGAACACTCCCCACAAGAAACAGATCTATGACCAATTCCTGCTTTGTCCGAGCGCAATTACCGCCTACGAGGTGAGCTTCCATGTGGGAAAGTGAGTCCCCAACGCCAGCATAAAATTCTTCAAGAAATTTTAATGAAGTATGGGCAGGCACATTAAGCCCTACAAGAGCCCACCTCGGCATTCCCCCCATAGCCGCCACATCGCTTGCATTAACTTCGACTATACGACATCCCAGGTCATATGGTGAAATGAGCTCAACCGGGAAGTGAACATCTCCTATCTGGGCATCACAGGTTACAAGAAGATATTCCGATGTTCCAACATCTATAACCGCCACATCGTCACCAATACCAACAATGATCCCCGAATGGGTTGATACAGGGAACTTCGAGCGTAGAATCTCAATAAATCCAAATTCGCCTACATCGGCAAGAGTCTTTACTGTTTCTTCCATAGAGCTTTAAGCCTTCGAGCCGATTCTTCAGGATTTTCTGAACCCAGTATAGCCGACACAACACATATGCCTTTTATACCAGTTCCTGCAAGCATCTCCACGTGATGCTCTTTAATGCCTCCAATAGCCACACAGGGCAGATGAGCCTTCGAAGCCAACGATGCCACTCCTTCTATACCCAAAGGAGTTTTGTGATCTGGCTTTGTGGTGGTAGCAAAAACTGGTGCAAAAGAGAGATAATCTATATCGTAGCGTTCTGCTTCCACGAGTTCCTCTTCGTTATGGACCGTAAGCCCAATGATCTTTCCGGATCCAAGAATGCGGCGGGCGATAGCAGGGGGCATATCATCCTGCCCCAAATGAACCCCATCAGCATCAACAGCCAGAGCTACATCAATTCGATCGTTCACCAGAAAGAGCGCATTGTAAGAACGGCAGATTTTCAGAAGTTCCGTAGCTTCTTCTACCATTACTCGAGTTGAAGCCAGCTTTTCCCGATACTGAACAACCGTTACACCACCTCTTAGAGCATCCTCAACGGATTTGATCAAGGATCGGTTACCTACAATGGTTCTATCAGTTACAAGGTATAAGCTCCAATCCACATCGAAAGACTTCATCGGATAATTCTCCTGGAATAATCCACATCAAGTCTAAGACCTTCAATATCAGTCGTCTTTTCGCCTCTAGCAGCCTTAATGTTATCTATACCTCGTTTTACTACAGCTCTTTGAGAAGCATAGGCTATGGCAGTTTCCTCGGTAATTAAACCATCTTTGTAGAGATCAAGAATCCAGGCGTCGAAGGTCGTCCAACCAAAGGGTCTCTTTTGCTCCATCATATCGTAGAAAGTCCTGCCTTCTGCTTCACCATGCACAATAGCTTCACGGACTCTAAGGTCAGAGCCCATGATTTCGAAAGCCGCAATCCGTCCACCTCCAACCTTCGGAAGCAGGCGCTGTGAAATGATCCATCTTAGAGATTCGGCAAGTCGGATGCGAATGAGCCTTTCTTCATCCAGTTCAAACATGCCTATGAGACGATTTACCGTGTGTCCCACATCAATTGTGTGTAAGGTGGTAAAAACGAGATGGCCTGTTTCACAGGCAGTCAGAGCAATTTCAGCCGTTTCTCTATCCCGCATTTCGCCCACAAGAATAACCTTGGGAGCCTGACGGAGAGCAGCTCGAAGGCCATTAGCATAAGTGTCGAAGTCTATTCCTAATTCGCGCTGGTTAAAGGTTGCTCTTATGGGTTTGTGCATAAATTCCACAGGATCTTCAAGAGTGATTACGTGCACCGGAAAATGAAGATTTATTTCGTGGAGAATGGTCGCCAAAGTCGTTGATTTACCACTTCCGGTTGCACCGGTTACAATCACTATGCCGTTTTTTTCCTTTGCCACTTCTTTAAGAATTGATGGAAGCCCCATCTCATCTATGGATGGAACACGAGTAGGAAGTTGTCTCATAACAACGGAAAAATGCCCCTGTTGAGAAAAAACGTTTACACGAAATCGAGCCTTACCGGGGATGGAGTATGAAAGATCAGCAGAACCATGGGTAATAAGATGCTGGATTAAACGACGATTTCCTCCAATGAGAGCCAGGGCTATTTGTTCCGTGTGATAAGGAGCAAGTTCACGTATGCCAAATTCAAGAAGGACCGGTCTGAGCACCCCATCCACTTCTGCCTGAGGAGGATGGCCAACGGTAAAGTTGATATCTGAGAGGTGAGGATAATCATCCAAAATCTTAGACAGCAAAAAATCTAGATCCTCTCTTTTCATAAGACCATTCCTCTCTTGATTTCTATACTACTTCCGTAAAATCCACAGGAGCTTCTGTCAGGAAAGGACGGAACATTTCTTTATTTGCGCACTTAAGATAAGCCTCCTGAGGAGAAATCCGTCCTGCCTGAAGATGCTCCATAATTGAATCGTCCAGGCTTTGCATACCGTATTTTTTCCCTGTCTGAATAGCTGAAAGAATATGCTGGGTCTTCTTTTCTCGAATCATGGCTCTAACACCGTGAGTAGCAACAAGTATTTCCACGGCGGCGGTACGACCAGGTTTGTCAGATCTTTTAAGAAGAGTTTGTGATACTACAGCTCTTATAGCGTCCGCTAACATTTGTCTTATCTGTTCCTGTTCATCAGTTGGAAATACTTCGATAATTCTATTCACCGTCTTGGAAGCATACTCTGTGTGAAGTGTGGAAAAGACAAGGTGACCGGTAGCAGCTGCTTCTAGAGCCAGTCTCATTGTCTCTAAATCTCTCATTTCACCAACAAGTATTATGTCCGGGTCTTCTCTAAGCGCAGCACGAAGGGCTTTAGCAAAAGATCGTGTATGAGTTCCAACTTCTCTATGACTAATTACACAGCTTTTACTTGTATGAACAAATTCTATAGGGTCTTCAATCGTTATGATATGATCTTTCCTGAGGCGGTTAGCTTCATCTATGATTGCAGCGAGAGTGGTAGATTTTCCACTACCTGTGGGACCGGTAACCAGAACAAGCCCTCGAGGAAGTAAAGCTAACCGCTTAAGTATGGGAGGCAAACCAAGCTCGTCGACCGTCTTAATCTCCTGAGGAATCTCTCTGAAGGCTGCAGCAATGCCGTCTTTATGCATGTAGTAGTTTGCTCTGTATCGTCCCAATCCCGGAATTTCATAAGCAAAGTCAACGTCACCCGTTTCTTCAAATTCCTTTATTTTCTCCTCCGGCGTTATTTCATAAAGCATAGCTCGAAGATCGTCGTTATCCAGCACCTTATATTTTACTCGTTCAAGATCGCCGTGAATTCGAAGAACCGGCTGCTGTCCCGCAACCAGATGAAGATCCGAAGCGTTATATTCATGCATAAGCTTGAAAAACGCATCAATTTTCGCCATAGCTCAATCCCCTTTCAGAAAAAATACAACTATCGCACCCAATAAAAAATCTCCTCCGGAAGCTGAATGCAGGTAAGCTTCCTGCCGTAGCCGGCTCCAGTATCAATACCAATTTTGTCTTCCATAACAAGTGGCTCATAAAAAGGAGTATGTCCAAAGATAACTTTCTTTTCTAGCCCAGAAGGTGCAAAAATAAATTCATGACGGATCCAGAGAAGATCTTCCTCTGTTTGTTCGCTTAATGGCACTCCAGGACGAATTCCTGCATGAACAAATATATATTGGTCAGTTTCCACCATACAAGGTAGAGACTCAAAAAAGTCTATATGGCTAAACGGCACGAAAACTTCATACTGCCCTTCTTCGTCCTCCTCATAGCCGTAACTTTCGAGCGTCGCCCGACCACCATTGAAAAGAAAAATTAGAGGATCTGCTCCATTAAGAAAATCCAGAAACATCTGCTCGTGGTTTCCTCTGAGACATATCACTCGATCACTCTGCCGCTGCAGCTCCAGCACCATCTCAACCACATATCTCGATCCGGGACCACGATCGATGTAGTCCCCAAGAAAAACCAACAAATCTTGAGACAAATCGCAGGGAATTTCGTTAAGCAGTTCTCTTAGTCTTCTAACCTGACCATGAATATCTCCTATAGCGAAAATGTGCCGGTAAGGGATTGTTACCGTTCTCGAAAGAGCCATCTGAGAAAGCTCCGACGATCATCAATTCTTGAAAGTCCAAATTCTTGAGCTATCTGCAAAGCTTTAAGATACTCCTCGTGTTTAAGCATCCTCAGAAGACGCATGTCTATTTCATCACGCTCCCGTCTTTCCAGGACCTCTCCCATAGGACGATACTGATTCATGATGTTAATGTAAGTATCTGGAGAAATTTCCTGAGCAACGAATCGAATAATCTCTCTTGAGTCGTCCAGACAACCGGGCATTACAAGATGTCTTACCAGAAGTCCCCGCTTAGCAATTCCATTTTCTATGATCAGGTCGCCAACCTGACGATGCATTTCCTTCAATGCCAATCTTGCTCGTTCCGGGTAATCTTCAGCATCGCACCATCTCTTGCTCAAAGAAGGATCCCAGAATTTGAAGTCCGGCATGTAGATATCCACTATACCGTCAAGAAGTTTCAGAGCCGATACTCTGTCGTAGCCGCTGGAATTATACACTAGCGGCACTTCAAGACCTTTCTCCACGGCGTAGGGAAGACTTTCAAGAATTTGAGGTATAACATGACTTGGGGTAACGAAATTTATATTATGACAGCCCATCCGCTGAAGTTCTATCATGATATCAGCAAGTTGAGGAGCAGAAACCACATAACCGTCATTCGTGTGACTTATATCGTAGTTCTGGCAAAAGATACAACCGAGGTTACAACCAGCAAAAAAAATCGTTCCTGAACCCTTCTGTCCCACAAGGGGTGATTCCTCCCCAAAATGAGGACCGTAGCTTGCTACAACAGCATATCTCCCAATCAGACATCTGCCCTGCTCATTCTTGAGCCGGTTAACCTTGCACATTCGAGGGCACAGAGTGCACTTGCTCATCCAGGAAAGAGCTCGCCTGATTCTATCCTGGAGCACCCCCTTAGCGTAAGCTTCACGGTAAAGAGGGATCATTGTCGGGAACCTTTTCAAACTTTACATTTTTTTAAGAATGACCACGGGAATCTGACCTTCGAGAGCCCTGGCAAAATTCTCGGCGTCTTTAGCGGAACCTACTATGGATCCGTAATGCATTGGC
Source organism: Thermodesulforhabdaceae bacterium (assembly GCA_037482015.1). Lineage (NCBI taxonomy): Bacteria > Pseudomonadati > Thermodesulfobacteriota > Syntrophobacteria > Syntrophobacterales > Thermodesulforhabdaceae > Thermodesulforhabdaceae bacterium. The sequence continues at coordinate 278,803 of JBBFKT010000001.1, read as the reverse complement.
ACAGCAACTTTGGGCTTGATCGCTCTGGCTGCTTCAACGGCTTCCTGAGCCGTCATCACATAGGTTCCGGATACAGGAAGAAAAGCTACGTCAACGTTTAGATTTTTCATCTCTTCGATGAAATCGGAATCTCCAGCATGATAGTAGCGAACTCCGTCCATTTCCACCAAAAAGGAAAGCATGCCAGCATTTTTAGGATGAAACTGCTTGTTAACATTATAGGCAGGATAAACTTCGATGTTAACACCCTTTACGGTTATTTTGTCCCCCGGCTTAACTACTCTGACATCACCGGAAAGCTTTGACGAAGAGGCTTTGTCGGTAACAATTACAGTATCCGGTTTTTTTATTTTGGAAACATCCTGCGGGGAGCAATGATCAAAATGTTCGTGGCTTATAAGAATTATATCGGCTTTGGGAGCAGATTCGGAAAGCTCATAAGGATCGAAAAACACGGTTTGAGACCCTTTAATGCAGATAGCATCATGCCCAAACCACATAACGTTTTTTACCAAATCTTCCGGTTTCATCTCTTGCCTCCGCGACTATTTTGGGACAAAACTGACTTTGAACAGACAAACCACAGAACAATTCTCGATAAGTATAAATGCAGGAAACAAAAATGGCAATTCAACAGTTCATTAAGAGTCTGAAAAGTCATCGAGAAACCAGATGGGAAATTGTTCATCATGCTATTCTCAAGGATCAGCCCCCAGATATAGTTCCGCTGGAAAGTGCCCTACCCAGGGAACTGAGTCAGCTTCTCAGAAAAGCTCTGTCTTCAAGAAGCCAGAGTATCAGAGTTAATACTCTCCAGGGGTTGTATCACCACCAGGCGGAAGCCCTTAAAGCAATTCGATCGGGAAAACACGTTGTTGTTTCTACTCCCATGGCAAGCGGCAAATCACTCATATACTACCTGGCTTTCGCCGAAGCTCTTTTGAAAGATCCCCAAGCAAAAGCCCTTTTTATATTTCCTATAAAGGCTCTAAGCCGCGATCAACTCGATGCAGCATCATCCTTTTTTTCAGCCCTTTTTCCCGAAAAGGGATGGTCACAAAGAACATCACCCGTGCAGGTCTATGATGGAGATACATCTACCAGGGAAAGAGCCCTGATTAGAGATGCCGTTCCACCGATCATCATCACAAATCCGGACATGCTCCATTATGCTTTCCTCCCCTATCACTCCAAGTGGCAAAATCTCTGGAAAAATCTTCGACTGGTAGTTCTTGACGAAATTCACACCTATCGGGGAGTTTTCGGAAGCCATGTAGCTCAGATTTTAAGACGCCTTCAACGTATTCAAAGGCTCTACAGTCAGACACCCAATTCTCTACAGTTCATACTTCTCTCAGCTACCATCGGAAACCCTCAGGAACTCTCTTCCCAACTCACCGGTATCCCCGAAGAAGAAATAGTGCTCGTTAACCGCTCTTCAGCCCCTCTTCCGCTCCGACATTTTGTTTTTCTAAAGAGCGATTACCCCATGGCTCTCACGGCTTCCTGGATCCTTGCTGAAGCCGTAGAAGAAAATCTCAAAACAATCGTTTTTACTCGCTCCAGACGCATGACAGAGCTTATCTTTTTGACATTTCGACAGCGCTTCCCCAAACTTGCAAAACATGTGAGTTCTTACCGAGCCGGGCTTTTGCCATCCGACCGGCGAGAAATCGAGAGAAAGCTCTCTCAGAAAAAAGGTCTTCTAGGCATTATCAGCACCAGCGCCATGGAACTTGGTGTGGATATCGGAGATCTGGATGTATGCGTGCTTGCTGGCTATCCCGGAACAATCATGAATACATGGCAGAGAGCCGGGCGAGTTGGTAGAAGCGGGCAAGAATCGGCAATCATATTGCTTCCTCAGGCTGATGCTCTGGACCAATACATCATATCCCATCCGGATCACATCTTATCAGGAAAGGCTGAAATAGCTGTTGCCGATACCAGAAATTTCCGAATCAACACTGATCACATCCTTTGCGCCGCTGCAGAATATCCTATCCAGGCTGACGAACTGGAAAGGAAACCCCACTGGTTTGAACCGCTCAGGTTTCTAAAAGCTACAGGGAGAATCGTTCAAAATGGAGGAAACGGATCATGGAGCGCCACATCCTTATACCCGCACAGACTGGTTGATATTCGCCAGACGGGAAATGGATTCACTATCCTGCTAAAAGCCGGAAGTGAGTCACCAGTTTTACTGGGGTCTATTGATGGAGTCCGAGCATTTAAAGAATGCCATCCCGGTGCGGTTTACCTTCACCTTGGAGAAACTTACGAGGTTACAGAACTTGACCTATCTTTCCGCCGCATCACAGTTCGCCCTTTTTCCGGACCTTACTTCACCATGGCTATAACCACCAAGGAAACGGAAATCCTCGAAGTCATCAGGAGCAGAAAGGTCCGTAATTTTGTCTTGAGGCTCGGTCGCTTAAAAATAACAGAACAGGTAGTAGGATACGAAAAAAAGTCAGTAAAAACTCTGGAAGTTCTGGGTCGAGAAAGTCTCGATCTTCCGCCACAGTGTTATGAGACTGTGGGGCTGTGGATCGAAATTGACCCCTGGATTCAGGAACTGGTCAAAAAAAGAGACCTTCACTTCATGGGCGGCATCCATGCTTTAGAACACGCTCTTATCAGCATGTTTCCATTGCTTATCCTCTGTGATCGCGGCGACATTGGCGGTATTGCCTATCCCTTCCACCCAAAAGTTCAAAAAAGTGCCGTTTTTATCTACGACGGATATGAAGGTGGAATCGGTATTTGCGAAAAAGCGTTTGATATGATAGAATCTTTGTTTGACAAAGTCATATGTCTTCTTGACGCTTGCGACTGTGCTGAAGGATGTCCTATGTGCATTCATTCTCCACGCTGTGGCTCAGGCAATAAACCTCTTGACAAGGAAGCAGCAAAGTTGATTTCAAGAGCTCTCTTTGAGTTTGACAAAGCTGAAGCAGAAAAAACCGATGCGAAAATTGATCCCGAGCCGTTGAATCAGCCTGAAAATTTCCGGGAACGTTCTCCTTTAGTTATTAGAGACCGACCCAACATAGCCTTTTTCGATCTTGAAACTCAATTTCTAGCACACGAAGTGGGAGGATGGAACAATGCCCATCTTATGAGAATTTCTGTGGCTGTTATCTATGACGAACTCCAGAGCAACTATCTAACCTACCGCGAAGAAGAGATAAACAAACTCATAGAAAGACTGTCCAGGTATGATCTCGTCGTGGGCTTCAATATCATCGACTTTGACTACAAAGTTCTTGCGCCTTATGCACAATCTGACCTTAAACGACACCTTCCAACCTTTGATATGCTCAAAGACATCCATCGTGTAATCGGACGCAAAATAAGCCTTGATCATCTTGCAGCTGTAAATCTAAAGGAATTCAAACTTGCTGACGGAATTCAGGCAGTGCGGTGGTTCAGAGAAGGAAAGTGGAACACTCTGGTCGATTACTGTTGTCAAGACGTTATGCTTACAAGGAAGCTCTTTTACAAAGGGATCGAAGAAAAAAAGCTCAGCTATCTTGATAAAAAAGGCGTCCTTAGAGAGATTGCGGTTTCATGGTCGTTGGATGAAATAGTAAAAAGGAGCAAATCATGCATAACAACGGAGATGCAAATATCCACGAAATAAAAACTCATTGTGGTCGAATGGATCACGGAGGATGTGGGTTAGTCGTTAAAGTTAAGGACAAAGAAATCATTAGCATAACAGGCGATCCTGAAGCGCCTTTAAGTAGAGGCTACATCTGCCCTAAAGGGATCGCTTCTTTAGAAAAACTTCGTCATCCTCAGCGACTTCGCTTTCCACTGAAGAGAATTGGGGAACGCGGAGCCAACCAATGGGAGCGTATAAGTTGGGAAGAAGCTCTAAGAGTAGTTTCGGAAAAACTTATTGAAACCAAAGAACGTTATGGCGCTCGGTCTGTGGCTTTTTGTCAGGGCATGCCCAAAGGACTCGAACATTTTGTGCTGATCCGTCTTGCAAACCTCTTTGGTTCCCCAAATGTTGTGGCTGTGCAGGACGTTTGTCATGCTCCCCGGGAAATTACCGGGCTTCACATGTGCGGATTTTATCCTGTGGTGGACTTCCGTCACAAAAGTAGTCTTGTAATTCTGTGGGGAAGTCATGCAACAGCAACCAACGAAGAAGGAGCCATTGGAAAGCTTCTACTTGATCAGCTTAAAGAAGGCACCCGCTTAATAACTATCGACCCGCGAAAAACTGATCTTGGAAAACGTTCTGATCTTCACCTTCAGCTTCGCCCTGGTTCCGATACGGCTCTGGCTCTAGGAATGCTCAATGTCATAATTGAAGAAAAACTATACGACGAATACTTCGTAGAAAACTGGACTCAAGGATTTGAAGATCTCGCAAGACACGTCAAAGCATATACTCCAGAAGAAGTATCCAGAATCACCTGGGTTCCAAAGGAACAAATAATTCAGACGGCGCGGCTTTACGCCACGTTAAGACCGGCGGCAATTCATTGGGGAAACGCCATAGAACAAACTCGTAAAAATTTCGATACTGCAAGGGCTCTTATTGCCATTATGGCAATCTCTGGCAATCTAGACAGTCCCGGCGGAAACATTCAGCCTCTCGATCCACCTATAGCTCCGTTGGGGAAGTTTGTTCGAGCATCGAAAATTCCCGAAAAGCCCAAAGAAATGATTCACGCTCATTTTGGGACCATCCCGCGGCTTATGACCGTCCCACCGGCTTTCTTCAGAAAGGCTGTGCTTGATGGCATTCCCTATAAGGTGCGAGCCGCCTATATGCAGTGCACAAATCCTCTTTTAACCTGGGCAGACAGTGAACTAACCGAAAGAACTCTGAAAAGCCTCGATTTCCTCGTAGTCTCAGATATTTTTATGACTCCGACGGCTCTTTATGCCGACATAGTCCTTCCAGTCGCAACCCAGTTCGAATTTAACGATATTGGACACTACGGCTTAGGTCACGGCTATATCCTGGCACGCCCCAAGATAGCAGATCCCCCTCCTGAATGCCTACCGGATATGGAAATTCTGAACGAACTTGGCAAGCGAATCACCGACCCATCGGAATGGTATGATAATTACGAAGGATTTCTTGAAGAAGTTCTGGCTCCGGCGGGAATGACCTATAAGGAGTTTGTAGAGCGCGGATATTTAGCAGGAGAAGAAAAATTCTTCAAATACCGAAATAGCGGCTTCAAAACTACGAGCGGCAAAGTAGAACTTGTGATGCCTCAGGCTTCCCGATGGGGTGCCGATCCTCTTCCTGATGGGAAGACTCTTCCTGACGAAACCGATGATAATTTCCCGCTCGTTCTAACCAGCGCCAAAGACAAAGTTTATCTTCATTCATCCTACCGATGGATAGAAGGTCTCCGCAAATTGAGCGATCATCCATGCGCAGAAATCCATCCCGAAACAGCTAAACGCTACGGAATAAAGGACGGTAGCGATGTATTGATTGAAACCAAACATGGAAAGATCATCCAGAAAGCAAAAATTACAGACTCCGTGCATCCATTTGTTGTTGTAGCCGCCTACGGCTGGTGGTTCCCGGAAGAAGGCGCTCATAAACACTACGAATGTAAGAAATCAAACTTTAATCTCCTGACATCCGCTTCCAACCCCGGTCAGGCTTTTGGAACCTGCGATTTAAAAGGCATTGCATGCAGAATCTCACCAATTGATTGAATAAAACAAAGATGTTTGGCTAGGAAAAGTTTGTGGCTAACTCCTGATCACCGCGTCTTATTTCTGCGACGCACCCGGTCCTGACGTATTCATGAATGCGCTGGGACTGAAGGTGCTCCGTTTTACTAACGTAGAAGAGTCCGAAAAACTGGAAGGCGTGCTTGAAACAATTCGCAGGACACTGAATGAAACTGAGCTTTCGGGAGACCACTACCTTTACCTTTTTAGACGGAATCAAAGAATTTTCCAAACACACTCTTTTAAGAAGGTTTTTCTATGAGCAATTCAAACATCCTCGACCTGCTTAAGAGTGCCGCTGAAGATCGATTATTTACTGCAGCATCAGTTATAATTTCCCGTGGGGAAGATGTTCTTTTCGAGGCGCACACAGGTTACGAAGAAGAAAACGGGCTTCCTGTCACCTGTAATCACCTTTTCGACCTTGCTTCTCTCACAAAACCCATCGTTACAGCCACAGCCTTCATGAAACTTTGCTCTGATGGTATCCTGACGCTTGATGAACCGCTCCATTACTTCTTTCCATCAAAACGGATTCATCCTGATCTCCGCAATGTGCCTTTGCGGGCGATTCTCTCTCATGCAGGTGGCTGGAAAGATTATGAGCCATTCTATTTAGCCCTTCCAGCAAACCGAGATAGAGAAACAGCTAAAAATTATATCTTGAGAGCTATTCTTGAAACACCCCCGGCATATACACCACTCAAGCAATCCTGTTATAGCGACCTGGGTTACATTTTGCTTGGCTTTATCCTTGAAGAAATTAAAGGCGTAAAACTCGATGTTCTGTGGACTGACATTTGCAGAACTCTTTGCCCAGAACCTAATTTGATCTATCTATCCAAGGAAAACCTTCAAAGTCACAGAATAGATATTTTAACGGTTTCTACGGGATGGTGTTCCTGGAGGAAGAGATGGCTCAAAGGCGAAGTTCACGATGAAAATTGCTTTGCCATGGGAGGAATTGCCGGTCATGCAGGTCTGTTTGGCACAGCTCAGGCTGTGTCAGGCTGGCTCAAAGAACTCTTCAGGACATGGAGTGGCAACTCGCCTAGACTTCCAATTAAAAAAGACATAGTGCGATCTTTTTGGGAAAGACGGAAGGAAATCCCTAACTCAACCTGGGCTCTTGGTTTCGATACGCCGTCTACGCAAAACTCCACTGCAGGACGGTTCTTTTCCCAGACCAGCGTTGGACACCTTGGTTTTACAGGCACATCCTTTTGGTTAGATCTTACCGATGGATTCTCTGTTGTTTTACTCACAAATAGAGTTTACTATCCCGGCACGAAGGACAGGATGAAGCTTTTTCGGATGGCAATTCATGACTTGGCGAGGACGGAATATGGGGGAAACTGAAAAACTATACTTCATGGGAATAGGCGGCGTAGCGATGGGAAACATGGCTGCTGCCTGTAAAGAGCTAGGTTATCAGGTGATAGGATCAGATGCGGGGCTTTATCCTCCTACAAGCACCCTGATAGAAAAACTTGGAATCCCCGTTTTCATACCCTACGATGCGGAAAACATCTCGCGAGCAAATCCAGACAGAGTCATCATTGGAAACGTAATCAGAGCAACCAATCCAGAAGTTCAGCGTATATTTGAGCATAAAATACCCTACATGAGTATCACAGACCTGATAGATAAGGTTTTTCTGTCACGACATAAAAGCCTTGTCGTGGCGGGAACTCACGGAAAAACTACCACCACAGCCCTCCTCGCCTGGACTCTTACTGAAGCAGGCTACGATCCATCGGCTCTGGTTGGAGGATTCGTTAAGCAATGGGACTGTGGCTACAGACTGGGTAACGGCGATTGGGTAGTGCTTGAAGGAGATGAATACGATACGGCTTTTTTCGATAAAACTCCCAAGTTCTGGCATTATCGTCCCTACGGGGCTATCGTTACCAGTGTAGAATTCGACCATGGAGATATTTACCCAAACCTGGAAGCTGTAAAGAATGCCTTCAAGACTTTCGCAAGTCTCATCCCACCTGAAGGATTTCTTGTAGTGAAACATGAAGACCCTCACAGAGAAGAGTTAGCAAAAGTCTGCAAAGGACGGATCATTTCATACGGAGTCGAAGATGGTGCTACCTTCAGATTGATTTCTGTCATTCCTCAACAGCAAAGCGCCATTGTGACTTATCAACGCAAAGAAGGTCGAATCGCATCCTTCAGGCTCCCCTTAATTGGAAAACATAATGCTCTCAATGCTCTTGCCGTTTCAGCCGTTTTAGAGGAACTAGGAATAGAACCCGGGAGATTTTCTGAGCTTTTTGAAAAATTTCCAGGAGTAAAGCGCCGTCAGGAAGTCATTGGAGAATGGACGGATGGAACAGGGAATATCACACTCATTGACGATTTTGCTCACCACCCAACAGCCGTTAAGGAAACTATCCATGCAGTAAAAAACCATTACATTGGACGTCGCATTGTGGTTGTATTCGAACCAAGAACAAACACGAGTAAACGAAAATTCTTTCAAGACGTTTATCCTAATGCTTTTACCGGATCTGATTTAGTTTTTTTCAAGGCGCCGGCTGACTATGAAACTATTCCATCTGAAGAAAGGATAGACATAGAAGCGATCGCATCATCTGCAAAGAATAACGGACAGACAAAAGATGCTCGCTCTTTTTTCAATACTGACGAACTGGTTGAATATCTCTCGAGAGCAATCCGCCCTGGCGACGTTGTATTATTTATGAGCAATGGATCGATGGACGGAATTCCACAAAAGACAAAAACCGTTCTGGATGAACGGCTGGGTCGTTGATCAAGAATTATAACGCAGGAGTATTCTCAATGCGCATTCTTCTCCACACCTGTTGTGGTCCCTGCACGATTTTTCCTCTGAGAAGTCTTCGGGAAAAGGGTTTTGAAGTGTTCGGTTTTTACTACAATCCGAACATTCATCCTTATCAGGAATGGCGGAAAAGACTTGAAGCTCTTCAGGAAGTAGCCAGAGTAGAAAGCGAAGATAAGCCTTTTCATCTGATTGTAAGGCATGATTATCCTCTCGAGGAATTTTTAAGAAATGTCGTCTTTCGCGAAGAAAATCGCTGTATCTACTGTTACACAATAAGACTGGAAGCCACAGCCAGAGCAGCCAGGAAAAGCGGTTTTGATGCTTTCACCACGACTCTTTTATACAGCAAAAGGCAGAGACATGAACTCATAAAGGAGATTGCTGAGAGTGTTTCCAGGCGGTTTTCCATAGCTTTTTACTATGAAGACTTCCGAAAGGGATGGAAGACAGGGCAGGAAGAAGCGATAAGGCTGGGAATTTATCGGCAACAGTATTGTGGGTGTATCTACAGCGAGAAGGAAAGATTCTACAAAAAGCCCAAATTAGAAAAAGAGTCTGATGAGATCCAATGGTTTCTGTAGCCTATGAACCGATTTTCGTTATCTGAACACACCTAAAGCCGATTTTGAAACATCCTTTTTCAACGGTTGATTCTCGGTAAACCTTGCTGTATAAAAATAGATGGTTGGTTTTGGAGAGGTACCGAAGTGGCCGTAACGGGGTCGACTCGAAATCGACTTGTCCGGTGAAGAGCCGGGCACGTGGGTTCGAATCCCACCCTCTCCGCCACCTAATTTAACAAAAAGGTTGCCTTTTTAAGCCAATTCTTTTATAGAAATATGCACTTTGCGGAGAGATGCCCGAGAGGCCGAAGGGGCACGACTGGAAATCGTGTGTCCCGCCAAAAACGGGACCGTGGGTTCGAATCCCACTCTCTCCGCCATCCCACTTTAGGACTCAATCATGTCATACCTTGTTCTCGCACGGAAATGGCGTCCTCAGAATTTCGAAGAAGTTGTTGGGCAAAACCATGTTACTAAAGTTCTTCAGAACGCTATTCGTCTTAACCGTGTCGCTCATGCTTATCTCTTTAGCGGACCAAGAGGTGTAGGAAAAACATCGGTTGCTCGAATTTTTTCCAAAGCACTAAATTGCGAAAAAGGTCCCACCCCTACCCCCTGCGGCGTTTGCTCTCAATGTATAGAAATGGCTTCCGGGAAATCTGCGGATGTGGTGGAAATAGATGGAGCCTCACATAGAGGCATAGACAACATCCGTTCCCTTCAAGAATCCATAGGATATAAGCCTATCAAGGGCAGGTTCAAAATCTACATAATTGATGAAGTTCATATGCTGACCGTGGAAGCCTTCAATGCTCTTTTGAAAACCCTTGAAGAACCTCCCCCTCACGTGCGTTTTATTTTTGCCACAACGGAAGTCCATAGAGTGCCTCAAACTGTGCTCAGTCGATGCCAGCGCTTCGATTTTCGGCGAATACCGACTAAAGACATAAGCCTTCATCTGGAGCGCATAGCTAAAGCCGAAGAGATTCCTGTTGCTTCATCGATTATAGAAGCAATAGCCGTTGAAGCTGACGGAAGTCTCCGGGATGCTGAGACGCTTCTCGAGCAAGTAATCGCCTTTCATGGGGAAGGGCTTGATGATGAAGAACTTCTAAAACTTCTTGGAATTGTTGACCGAACAAGTCTTATTAACGTTCTGAAGGCTGTCGTAAACGGTGATAGAAAAGCCTGCCTTCAACTGGTTCAAGAAATTTACGAAAGCGGCTGTGACGAAGTTAAATTTCTTAATCGCCTTCTTGACCTGGTGCATCGACTTCTTATCGTTAAAACCATGTCTGATAATCCTTCCTCTCTTACACGACGCTTTACTATATCAGATCATGAGCTTGAAATCCTCTCTAGCCTTGCAGAAAAAGTCTCTGCCGAGATTGTGGATACATACTATCAAATATTGATTCGCGGAATTGAATTAGCACGTCGATCTTCTCAACCTCATTTTGTGCTGGAGATGACGATACTCAAAATGGCTAGCGTTCCAAACGTTCTTCACATGCCTGACATAATAAAATCAGTCAAAGGGCTGATGGAAGGTAAAGTTTACCAACCACCGTTAGAAGCCCTTGATCACCGCAAGGATGCACTTCAAAAAACAACTCTGGTAGAACATCAGCCAAGCGAAAAGCCCCTCGTCAGACGTTCTCTAGACGATATCGTGGCTGAATGGGAACAATTTTTAAACTGGCTTACATTACACGATCAGATTTTAAAAGTGCAGCTTGCGAACAGCATTGCAGAAAAAGGGCAAAACTCTAGCGAATTGGTAATTTCGGTAATACCCGTTTATAGCGACATCTTAAAAACAGAATCATCTTTTGATCGTTTAAAAGGGGCTTTGCATGAATTTTTCGGAATACCTGAGCTTGTTTTAACTATAAAAGGCGACGATGAACTTGCTCAGAATGCAAAGCAAATTCAAAATAACCTGGAAATTAAGCGCATGGAAAGGGAGCTTAAGAATCACTCAATGGTTAGAGAAATTCTTGAGCTGTTCAACGGATCTATTGTAGATGTGCGCATGAATGCTTATTCTCAAGATGTCTTGGAAGGAGAAGCTGATTCTGACGGATAAGGTGAGGTGGAACTATGATTAAAGGACTGGATATAATGGGGCCCATCAAAACTCTTCAGGAAAAAATGGCGAAAGTGCAGGAAGAATTGGAACAGCGAACCGTGGAAGGATCGGCTGGCGGTGGGATGGTAACAGTTGTAGTAAATGGCAAATTGGAAGTAATAGACCTCAAAATTGATCCCCAGGTTGTAAATCCTGAAGACGTTTCTATGCTAGAGGATCTAATAATTGCCGCTGTGAATGAGGCTTTAAGGCGAGCTCAGGAAATCATGGCGGAGGAACTTTCAAAACTGGCTGGCGGACTAAACATATCTGGTCTCAAGCTCCCAGGGTTATTCTAAATTTTAAGCGAGGGTTTCGTCATGAAAGCTTATCCTGCGGTAGTTCTGGACGTCATTGACAGGATAAAGCGACTCCCGGGGTTTGGTGAAAAGAGCGCCGCACGGCTTGCTTTATATTTAATCAATGCTCCAGACAGAGAAGCAGAAGATCTTGCCGAAGCTATCCTCAGGATGAAGCGCGAACTAGCTCTTTGCAAAAAGTGCTTTCATATTGCTGAAGGAGATCTATGCACCATTTGTTCTGATCCATCCAGAAATAAAGAAGAAATCTGCGTTGTTGAAACTATCTCTGACTTGATAGCTATAGAGCAAACTGGCGCTTTCAAAGGACTTTACCATGTCCTTCATGGTGTTCTAAATCCGCTTGACAACATCGGACCAGATGAAATTCGTCTAAAGGAACTAGTAGATCGCATACAGACAGAACCGATCAAAGAGGTCATTATAGCTACAAATCCGTCAGCTCAGGGCGAAGCAACGGCTCATTACATTCTTAGGCTTATTAAAAAAGACACTGTAAAGGTTACTAGGATTGGGCTTGGCATTCCCATGGGGGGCGATATAAAATATATTGACAAAATGACAATAACCCAGGCTATGCTGGGAAGGAGGCCCTTAGATAAAGAGGAGAACAAACGGTGAGTCACACTTCCAGAATCGCAAATCTCAAACCAGAAGAAATTGAAGCGATAAAGCGTCTGGAAGAAAGCCTTGGGAATAGATTCTGCTTATTAGCGGTTGAAAAAATTGAAAGTCTTTACGTCCTTGAAGCCAAGATTGCTCCAAATGTGTGGGAACCCGTTCATAGAGTTTATCCACAGATCGAAGGACTCAAAGCTTATTATTGCTCCGAGGAAGACGCTAAATTGGCGAAGTCAAGCCTTAAAGCTTTTCTGACCGGAAAACTTAAAGGTTCTCTTGAAAAGCGCCCTATTCGTATCCGTAAAATCTAGAACTGGGTAGTGAAACCAGTTTAAACTTTTGCTTAATTATAAAAGCATCTTATCTACTACCGTGGAAAGGCAGGCCAATGCGGAATCTATATCTAATAGAAGGAGAAAAAATTGAATTAACTGATATTCTCAAAAATATTCTCCCTTCCCTAGATTTGGTTTTTTACAGGGGGTTTCTGGATTGGTCATTTATTTTCTGGGGACAAAGAATTAAACAAATCACGGGCTATGATCCACAGGAGTTTTCAACCGGAAGGAAAAATTGGAAAGATATAGTTTTTGCTGAAGATTTAGAAAAAATCATAACGATAACTAGGGAAGCCATTAAGCATAAAAAACTTCAATGCCTCCGAACATATCGCATTGTTACAGCTAGCGGCGAAATTAGATGGATAAGCGACCGTGGTTCGCTAATTTACGATTCTAATGGCGAACTTCTATGGATAGACGGAATTATTTTTGATATAACCAAAGAAAAACAACTTGAATTAACATTAGAAAAGGGAAAACAGGAATGGCAACTCACTTTCGATAGCGTTCCGAACCCGATTGTAATTGCCGAACCAAGTGAGCACTCCTGCATATACAGCCGAGTAAACAAAGCCTTTGCGGATCGGCTAGGGCTACACCCTAGAGATATTGTAAAAAAGCGTTGTAAAGATATTCTAGGAGGATCCCTTTTCAATGATTTACCGATGCTATCTAAATCTAAAGTTACTTTTGAAAGGGATGTTGAAGTTCCTGCTCTGGGAGGATATTTTCATGTCACAAATGTGCCTGTGCTGGATTCTAAAGGAAACATTGAAAAAGTCATTTGTCTGTTTACCGACATAACAAACATCAAAAAAATTGAAGAAAATCTGAAAACGCTTACCAGAGAACTTTCTTTCGTCATTGATTCGGTTTCCGTTGTGGTCATAGGAGTCAATGAACAAGGGATAGTTTACAGGTGGAATCGTGTTGCAGAAAAGATATTTATGACATCAGCATCTGATATTCTTGGCCGTCCACTTAAAGAACTCTCCTTCCCTGGAGACTTTACGAGCAGACTCATACCAGCTTACGAACAATGCTTGGAAACCAAAAGACCTGTTCAGATTGATGAAATAAGACTCTACTCAGAAGAAGAAACACGAATCTTAAATTTTTCCATTAAGCCTTTCTTCACACCTGATAATAGGCTTTGTTTTTTTATAACGGGATTTGATGTCACGAACCAAAAAAACCTTGAAATGATGCTGGTTCATTCTCAGAAACTTGAGGCTATAGGAACTCTTGCTGCCGGAATAGCTCATGAAATTAACACTCCCTGTCAATGCGTGCTCTCTAACTTGAATTTTATTCGAGAAGAAATCCATCAAATAATGGAGTTGGTCGAATGTTGCAAAAATTTAGTGAATTCGATAAAGGCTCAATGCAGTGATGATGGTCCATTGTTTTGGCTGGAAAAAATTGGAAAAATCATGAACAACCTTGACTTGCCTTTCTTAATGGAAGAAATTCCTCAGGCTCTAAGCCAGAGTCTTGATTGTCTTCAAAGAGTGATTAAAATTATAGACTCTATCCGAGAGTTTTCTCATCCGGGATCCCAGACCAAAATAGTCACAGACATTCATAAGCTTCTCGAAAGCGTAGTGACTATATCAAGAAACGAATGGAAATATGTAGCTAATGTGGAGTTCGATTTTGACCCAAGCATTCCCCCTATACTCTGCTACCCAGGCGAACTTTCACAGGTATTTCTAAACTTAATTGTTAATGCTGCTCAGGCAATAAAAGAAGCCATTGGCGATCGGCCTGAAAATAAAGGCTCAATAACTATTCGGACAAAGCGAAAAGATCCATGGTGCGTGGTAAGTGTGACCGATACGGGCACAGGGATTCCTAAGGAAATACGCCATAAAGTTTTCGAACCCTTTTTCACAACAAAACCAGTTGGTAAAGGCACAGGACAGGGGCTCGCCATAGCCCAGGCAGTTATAATGAAAAAGCATAATGGACATATTTATTTTGAAACTAAAGAAGGTAAAGGAACAACTTTCTTTGTCCTATTGCCTCTCGGTGAAATAGAAAAAAGCCATGATATTATAGGATGAGGTGGGAAAAGTCCTATGGTGCAAAAGATATTCAAAGTGTTATTCGTTGATGATGAACCAAGTGTGCTTTTAGCAATGAAAAGAGCCTTTTATAAAATTCAGAATATCAAGATCGATACAGCGGAAAGCGGGAAAGAAGGAATCGAAAAGATTAAAAAGAACGGTCCTTATGCATTAGTGATTTCTGATCTGCGAATGCCCGTTATGGATGGAATTCAATTTCTCACCAGGGTAAAGGAATTATCTCCAGACACTGTCAGAATTATGCTTACCGGCTACGCCGATATCCAGACAGCCATTGAAGCGATTAACTCTGGAAATGTCTTTAGATTTCTAACTAAACCTTGCAGTTCTGATACTCTTTTACAGGCTGTAGCTGCAGGTGTCGAACAGTATAAACTCATCAAAGCAGAAAAAGAACTATTAGAAAATACCCTGAAAGGTTGTGTAAAGACCTTAATGGAAGTATTATCGCTTTCCAATCCTGAAGCTTTTGGGCGAGCGTCGCGAGTGACCCGCTATGCACTCTGGATTGGTAGAGAACTTCAATATCAACCAATGTGGAAGCTGGAAACTGCTGCCAGGCTTTCTCAACTTGGATGCTTTATAGTTCCAGAAGAAGCCTTTATAAAAATGTATCGAGGAGAAAAACTCCAGGGTGAAGAAAAACAACTTATGGAAATGCATCCATCTATTGCCGCAGATCTAATAAGATATATTCCACGACTTGAAGAAATTGCAGAAATTATAACTTACCAAGAAAAACATTACGATGGAACTGGACTTCCTATCGATTCTGTGAAGGAAGAAGAAATCCCTATAGAATCCAGAATCCTTAAGATAGCCCTTGATTTTGATTTATTTCTTTACCGCAATCACAAACCTTACGAAGCATACGAAATAATGTCCAAACGCTCAGGAGTCTATGATCCCAAGATTCTTCCTGTTCTAAGAAAAATCGTCCATATTCAATCCGAATACGAACCGGCTCTGGTAAAAATAGAAGAACTCAAAGAAGGCATGATTATTTCCGAGGATCTCTTTACCGTCGACGGAAGACTCCTTATTCGCCAAGGGCACGAAGTATCGGCACCTCTCATAGAAAAACTAAAAAACTTCGCAAAAACCATTGGTGTGGAAGAACCCATAAAGGTTCTAAGACCACGGTCTTAGTTAAATGTATCTAGGATTAACGACACCAGCGTTTTAATTACAATGATCTAAACTTCTCTAGGGTAGTTTTAAGTAGCTTGTATCCTTACCTCGGTATGAGCATTATACAATTTGAACAACTCTTCAGGTGGGGGAGGTAAAAAGCTTGATACTAGACATTCGATTTTCTCCTGGGGGACTTCCTCTAAAAACGGCATAATTTCCTTAAGTAATTTATGATGCAAACCATGTCCGGCCTTGTGGATAACAAAATGTCCAATAATAGGTTTTCCAACAAGCATAATATCACCTAGAAGATCCAGAACCTTATGTCGAACACATTCATCAGCAAATCGAAAACCTTCTGGATTCAGAAGTAAATGCTTATCGAAGACCAGAGCATTTTCCAAAGACCCACCTAATGCAAGTCCTTGAGATCTAAGCTTTGTCACATCCTCAAGAAAACCGAAAGTTCTTGCTGGAGCAATCTCTCTCAAAAATCGTCTAGAATCAAAGGTCCACCTTATAGACTGTTTGCTAATCAAAGGGTGAGGAAACTCAATAGAATAGTCAACGGTTAGAGAGAAAGATTCAGAAGGTAAAACCATCAAATAGGCATCACCCTCTTTTAATTCTACGGATGAAGTAATAGCATAAAATCGGCGTGGAACGTTTTGAGGCACCACACCAGCTTCTAGAATCAGTCTAGCATAAGTCAAAGCGCTACCGTCAGCGATGGGTATTTCGGGACCATCAACTTCTACAAAGGCATTATCTACGCCGCAGCCTAAAAAAGCAGCCAGAAGATGCTCAACTGTTGATACCCCTGTTCCGTTAAATCCTATAGTGGTCGCCATGATAGATCGAGAAATATTTTCATAAGAAGCTTTTACCGATTCTGAAAGAAATTTTCTGGATCTTATAAATATAATCCCCGTTGAGGGTGGTGCCGGCTTAATAACAACCCGGGTTATTTTCCCGGTATGTAAACCAATACCTTCATATTTTATTTCGCGCCCCACAGTATGTTCTAGGAGTTTCCAATCTCCCACCCTTTCCTCCTTTTTATAACACCCCCGTTGATTGTAACTTTCAGATATTCCTTTTACGAAATTTTTTGTCGCAAGGTCAAGAAAAGGGTTACAATTCTAAAAATTTTTATCGTCTCTAATTACATCAAGAGTGGAGGAAACATATGAAAATAACCTTTTTAGGCGTAGGAGAAGCCTGTGACGAAAAACATCCTAACACATCAATCCTGTTAGAAATTAAAAACGCCAAGAGTGAAACTATTACGGTGCTTATGGATTGTGGATTTTCTGTGCCGTTTCAGTTCTGGAAATATATCTCCGATCCGGAAAAGCTCGACGCCGTATGGATTTCACACTTTCACGGCGATCACTTTTTTGGAACGCCTCTTCTTTTACTGCGCCTTTGGGAAATGAAAAGACAAAAACCCTTGACCATAATTGGCCAGAAAGGCATCGAGTCTGTCATTGATAAAGCTCTCGATCTTGCCTATCCCGGTTTTAGAAGTCGGTTTGCCTTTGAACTCTTTTTCGAAGAAATAAAAGAAGGCGAAGCGTATCACTTTTTTAATCTAAACTGGATAAGCGCTCCAACTGAACACAGCCAAAAAAACCTTTCCGTCGCCATTGAAACACCCGAAGGAAAAGTTTTTTATAGCGGAGATGGAAAGCCAACTAAAGAAACTGAAGAAATAGCTAAGGAAACCCTTCTTATTATTCATGAGGCATTCCACATTGAACCTTCTGTTCCAGGCCATGGCACAGTTAGGGGCGTATTAGACATGGCTGAAAGAGCCAGAGCTCATTCTGTTGCCTGTGTTCATGTTCAGCGAGACGTGAGAAGGAATTACGAAACCCAGATCAGGCAAATGCTTCTTGAAAGAAAGTCGTTGATACAGGCATTTCTTCCTGAAACCGGTGAAATTATTGAAATCGGAAAAAAGTGATGCAAAACTTTTCTAAATGGGATAAATTTCTAAGTGTCCGACCGTTAAGAAGTCCCTTGGGAGGAGAACTATTTAGGCACAAAGATAAATCGCTGTATTCCTGGGGGAAAGAGTTAATTGAGCGTTTGTGTTGCATAAATACTAGGGGGATGAATTCCCCCATGTTAATCTAAGAGTAACAATATTACGTAAGTGAAGCTTCTGAAGGTTTAAGGAGGATGATATGAACATATTCCGGCAGGAAACTCTGAAATGGCTCAAAGAAAGGGCTCCAAAAGAAGGATCTCCTGTTCTTAGCGTTTATCTCAACATTGACCCTTCCCTTCCAGCTAACGCTAAAGGGGGTTACAAAACAGTATTGGATCAGATGTTAACCAGAATCGAAAAAGAAATAGGTAACGATGGAAACTTAAAAGCTCACTTTAAAGATGACAGCCAGTGGATTCTAAAAGAGGTAGAAACTCTTATACCAGCAGGAAAAACTTTTATAGCTTTTTGCGATATATCAGAAAAATTCACTTATAAAGAGGAAATCCCTCTTCGCTTACCTAATCTAGTGTTTTATGAAGAAGCGCCCTACATAAGACCTGTTCTGGAAACTATTGATGAATACGAACGCTATATCATATGTCTCTTGGACAGCGAGAAGGCACGTCTCTTTCTTTTTTCTTTTGGGCAGATAGAAGAAATACAGGATACGGTAAGCCTTGCGCCTGTAAAGTATCGAAAAACTGTGGGAACAGATCATATGAGATCTCAAACAATCTTTCAACGTCGCGCAGAAACATGGACGAACTGGTTCCTGAAGGATACAAGCAATCGCATTTATGATTTGATAGAAGATTCCAAAGCTCAATATATTATTCTGATGGGACCAAGCGAAATCACATCGGAGCTTTTTCGTCTGCTTCCCAAGGCTCTTCAGGAAAAGGTAGTGGCAAGATTAAGAATGTCTACTAAAGCAAAGTCAGAAGAAGTGCTGGAGGTGGTCCTGCCCGTAGTAGAAGAAAGGGAGCGAGCAACCGAGCTAAGGATCGTAACAGACCTTATTACTACAGCAAACAAGATCAGCCCTTCTTCGGATAAAGCTGCGATTGGCGTAAACCCGACTCTGGATGTAATAAATCAGGGGCGAGCATATCTTCTGGTGTATCCAACAGGAACACAACTTAAAGGTTATTTCTGTCCTAAATGCGAGGTGCTCCTCGATCATCCCCCCGAAGGTGGTAAATGCCCTTATTGTTCGCAATCTCTTGAAGCGGTTGATGATCTCATTTGGTTTGCGTCAGAAAAAGTACTTGCGTCGGGAGGAAAAATCGAAGAAGTTCGCTCAGAAGACGCATGCAAACAGCTTCTTGCTAATGGCATCATTGGAGCTTTCCTTAGATAGATGAAGCCACGGCTTTTAATGTCAGTCAATGGGGGTTTTAGCCTATGCCGTATGCATACTTAGAAGATAGAGCTACGGCAGATGTTGCTTTCAAAGCATGGGGAAAAACTTTGGAAGAACTGTTTGCATCCTGCGCCGATGCTTTACTTGCTATTATGGTTTCTAAGCCGGAAAATATTTGCCCCGCTGACGAAAAAACAATTAATCTCCAGGCCGAAACGCTGGATTTCTTGCTACACCAGTTTCTTCAAGAAATCATATATCTTAAGGACGCCCAACAACTTTTTCTGAAAGTTAAAAGTATCTCCATAAAACCCATAAAAGACGATAAAGGTTTGTGGAATCTCCAAGCCATATTGATAGGGGAACCTATAGAGATTCATAAAGACGATCTTCTGGCAGATGTAAAAGGTATAACCTTTCACGACTTCTCGTTAGAAAAAAAGGGAAATCATTGGGAAGCCACGATAACTGTTGATGTGTAAAATACTTTGTCTAGGGGCGAAAGATCATCGCCCCTAAGAATTTCTATGTTTTTTCATCCCTGGCTTCATGTTGAAGATATATTAAAAAGCCATTGCGTAATAACATGTCCCTGAATTTTTTAACATCCTACTCGGTGTATATCACGGGCTATTTTCTCTCTCATCTAGACGTTTTTGCAACAAATCTTCAGGGCGAAAGCCTCTCAAGCGAGCCAACTGACAGAGATCAATCACAAGATCAGCAAAACACTGAGGAAAATCTTCCTTTGGAGCATGAAATATTTTCTCTAATTTTTTCCCAACGGAATCGCTCACTTCATATTCTAGTTCAGCGACTTCAGGATGAATCGCTTTTCTAGACAGCATGCGGTAAGCTCTCACAAGAGCCGGAAGCGTTTTCGGGATTTTTGTTTCATTTCCCCGCTTTTCTTCCCGTTTTATCTTCTCCCAGTTATCCTTAACATCTTCGGCAGAATTTACACGAAGATCCCCGAAAACATGAGGATGACGACGGATCATTTTCTCTTCAACCCGAGCACCAACATCCTCAAGTCTAAAAATTCCAGATTCTTCATAAAGGTGGACCATAAAAAGCACCATAAATAGAAGATCTCCAAGTTCTTCCATCACTTCCTCAGTAGATCCTGAACGAATAGCAGCATAGGCTTCATGAGCTTCTTCCACAATATAGGTCTTTACGGATTCGGGGGTCTGCTTGCGATCCCAGGGACATCCGTTTTCTCCTCGAAGCTTATCAATAATAGCCCATAGATTTTCAATGATTTCAGCTTTAGTCCCCATAAGCTTCTCTCCTCAGTTGGTTCCGCCTTTGGATTGTTCCTCCCAGTATTTTTTGAGAGCATTACGGCGCTTAGAAAGCTCATCGCCAAGGTGCTTTGACAAAAAAGCATACAAAGTGGCCGATGATTTGCTTACATATGGAGCCAGTAGGGACTCTCTCAGAATAGGGTTAGTTGGTTGAAGGAACAGGGTCAAACCGGAAAAAATCATACCTTGAACGGCAACGGCAAGAACTAGTCCAATGAAACCGCCGAGGAGGCGATCGAAAAACTTAAGCTTAACAGCGGCAAATAATTTGCTCAGCCAATGTCCAACACCTCCAATTACAAACCAGGATAGAAGAAAAAGAACAATAAAAGCCACAAGCTCTGGTTTGGACAGTGAAGGCACAAATGATTTAACGAGCAATGACAACTGAGGATAAAAATGGATCGCAACAAAAAAACCACCAAAAAAACCCAGAACATTAAATAAAATAACAATCCCACCTCGCCATAGTCCTCTAACAACGCAAAGTACCAGCACGGTAAGGAATATGTAATCCAGAGTATTGAGCCTATCTAACGGAACAACCATCACGAAAACTCCACAATATTTTGTGTTAGCTTTGCCAAATGCTCAGTTGTGCTATAACTTACTAAGCCGAAAAACTTCAATGAAAATCAATCACGGGAGTTACTCAAGATGGACGTTATGAAGAAGTTTATCGAAGATTTTCGTTCGGGGTTGGCAATCGTTCATGAAGACAACGATCTAATTGTGGTTTCAAAACCCTGCGGTATAGCATCAATACCGGAGAGACAACCAACAGGGAACGATCTTCTATCAATACTGTCTCGGGAGATGAACAGAAAACTTTATGTAGTCCACAGGCTCGACAAAGACGTCAGTGGCGTAATTATTTTTGCAAAAAATCCGGAAACACATAAGTTTCTTAACAGACTCTTTGAGTCCAGAATGGTTGAAAAGACCTATGTGGCTTTAGTTTACGGCTGCGTATCGGAGAAGGAAGGTTTCATCCGAGCCCCGCTAAGGAGATTTGGCTCTGGTAGAGTCGGGGTTGACTACAAAAAAGGGAAGGAAAGTCTGACATATTTTCGGGTTCTCAAGAGATATAATTTTTGCACTCTACTTTCAGTATCACCCAAAACTGGGCGAAGCCACCAAATAAGAGTCCACCTCTACCACATTGGACATCCCATAATAGGTGATCCCCTTTACGGCAAAATAAAGGCAACCCAAATGGAATCGGAGGTAGGTGCGTTGAACTACTTCAATCACCCAAGACTCATGCTTCATGCGCTTTCTTTAAGATTTACAATTGATGGAACATCCCGGCGTTTTTTTAAATCTTCCCTACCAAACGATTTTCGTTATATATTGAAAAAAATCTTGGCGTGTGGGGATATATAATTCTGTTATGTCCCTATGGATTGTAAACATTAGGCGATGGAGGAAAAAGTCCATGAAAAGGAGAATAAAAGTTCTGGGGCTTGTAATGATATGTATGGGGCTTTTCTCCTTGTCTTCTTGCTATTTTCACGGGAAAACCTTCTATGGAGGACCATACCCTAAAGCTTACGTATCAATTTTAACCAATATTAAACCCTTTGATTATCCGTGGCATAACCCACCATCGGATACAACGGGAGTTCATATTATGGCTGTAGATGGACGGGAGGTCCCAAGTTACGTTAGAGGAGGACCTATTCTTCAGGAAATTGAGGTCATGCCTGGAAAGCACCGCTTAGAATTAAGCCTCTTAAGAAGTATAGGACATGCAGGAAATATTACTTCTCACGACACCGCAACCATAGAAATTGAAACAAAACCTGACAGAACTTACCTCGTTGATGCCAGAATAGATCCAGTTTCTAATAAATGGTATCCAATAGTGGTTGACATGTATGAAGCTGGTCTCAAAGCTAGATCCTTTATAGGAGCACATGAGTAGAAGCATTGTGAGTAATCGGATTATCTTCGTTTCAGCAGTTTCCGCATCGATAGTTCTTTTCGGAACTCTCGGCTACATGTTCATAGAACAATATTCCTTTCTTGAAGGTCTCTACATGACTCTCATCACTCTTACAACTATTGGTTTTGGTGAAGTAAGACCTCTCAGCGAAAAAGGCAGGATCTTTACAATCTTCCTAATCCTTGTTGGAATAGCTTTTGTAGCCTCACAATTAGCTGCCCTTGGAAACTATATTGCTGATGGACAATTCCTTCAAATGTATCGGAGGCGTAGAATGAAGAGAAGACTCGCTCAAATTCGCAATCACTACATAATCTGCGGTTATGGACAGATGGGAAAGATTGTTGTAGCTGAACTCATAAAACATGACTTTCCGGTCGTTGTTATAGAAAAATCCGAGGAAGAAGCCATAAAACTTGAAGAGACAGGAATTCCCTATCTCCTCGGCGATGCTACGGAAGAAGAAATTCTTATTGAAGCCGGGATTAATCGAGCAAAGGGACTTGTGGCTTTAGTTAGCAAAGATACTGACAATGTCTTCATTGTTCTTACAGCAAGGGATCTTAATAAAGATCTTCTTATATGTGCTAGAGCTGGAACATCTGGAGTAGAAAAACGACTTAAGAAAGCCGGAGCAGATCGGGTAGTATCTCCCTACGCAAGTGGGGCTATCCGAATCGCACACAATATAATCCGTCCAACCGTAACTGATTTTCTGGAATTAGCCCTCTCTGGCGAAGGCATGGAACTAGGTATGGAAGAAATAAAGCTCACCGAGGGATCTTCCATCATTGGAAAGAACCTCATTGAATCCAACATAAGAAGTTCCTACAATTTGATTATCGTGGCAATAAAAAAGCTGGATGGATCAATGATTTACAACCCGGCTCCATCGGAAATACTCAACCAGGGCGATATTCTTATCGCTATTGGACCCAAGCTTAATCTTGCTCAATTCGCTACAAACATAGCTTCAAAGAGACCATAGCGAGATGAATGTGATGAAGATAGAGTTGTAACGACGGAAACCATATCTTCAGGTGGTAATGCTGAAAAAGAAAGGCGTTCTCCTGATATGGGATGATTAAAAGCAATGGAAGCGGCGTGTAGCATTTGATGATCAATATTCATCACAAGTCTTCGTAACTTCTCGTCCTTTAAATTCTTACAAAGGCTTTTATGATTACTGTAAAGTTCATCTCCAACAACAGGGTGATGAATATAACTAAAATGAACTCTTATTTGATGAGTTCTTCCTGTAACTGGTTTTGCTTCCACCAGAGAAAAAACCCCCCAACTTTCTAAGATCTTCCAATAAGTAATAGCCTCACGTCCCTTAGTTTTCGAAACAGCCATCTTCTTTCTGTTAACAGGATGGCGATCTATAAGGGTTACAATGGGCGACAATTCTGTTTTAGGAACCCCCCAGACAAAAGCTAGATACTTTTTCTCAACCGTGCGATTTTTAAATTGGTCGATCAGCTTAAAGTAGGCTTCATCCGTTTTTGCCACCACCATAACTCCTGATGTTCCTTGATCAAGTCGATGAACAATACCGGGGCGAAGGGGAGCGCCGACGGAAGCTAGTGATTCACAATGATAAAGAAGTCCATGAACAAGAGTGTAATCAGCTTGGCCTGCACCCGGATGGACAACAAGTCCCGGGGGCTTGTTAACCACAACAATCCACCTATCTTCGTAAATAATGTCCAGTGGTATAGCAACTGGTTCAATCACCGCATCGGTGGAAGGGGACAATTGAGCAAGTTCACAGCGAACCACATCGTTTATCCGCAAGATATAACCTGGTTTTTGAATGCGATCGTTTACCTTAACATAACCAGCCTGGATTAGTTTCTGAACTCTGCTTCTTGAGCATTCCACCAGTTCACTAGACAAAAACACATCCAGCCGTTGTCCAGTTCTAGACTGGTCAATAACGAAAACTCGAGTAATTGTGTCGTCTTTAGCGCTGACGTCCGTCATCTGAAGTCTTAAGAGCCGTAAAGATCATGCGACCTACAGGAGTCTGAAGCACACTCGTTACGGAAACTTCCACTTCCTGCCCCAGGTATTTGCTTGCATTTTCAACCACCACCATGGTGCCGTCCTCAAGATAAGCTATACCCTGACCGTGTTCCTTGCCTTCTCTAAGAATCTGAAGCTTCAACACTTCCCCCGGCAAAACGGTGGGTTTCATAGCGTGAGCAAGTCTATGCATGTTCAAAACCTGGATACCGTTGACTTCTGCAACTTTTGCCAAGTTTGCGTCATTTGTGAGTATCTTAGCCTGAAGCTTGAGAGCAAGGTTAACAAGCTTGGTATCTACATCACCGCCTTCCTTTATAGAGTGGCGATCAATGCGCACTTCAATTTGCTTGTTTTCCTGAAGGCGTTTAAGAATATCCAATCCACGTCGTCCCTTTGCTCTCCTGAGTTGATCCTGGCTGTCGGCGATGTGCTGAAGTTCCTGAAGGACAAAATCCGGCACCACAAGAGGTCCTTCTAAAAATCCTCCATCTACCACATCTAAAATCCGACCATCAATAATCACGCTAGTATCCAGAACTTTAGGAATACTACTGCCGCTTTTAACGACGCCCCCCTTACCAAACCATGGCAGGTTAGGAGCGACCTCGGCAAATTTGATACTTCCCAAGACTGTTCCTATGTAACCAAAAAGGCAGCAGAGAATAACATAAATACTCACCTGAACCGTTGGATTCTGAAGACTAGTAAAACTTCCGCCTATAAGCCTAGCGATAAAAAGTCCAAGGATAAGTCCTAAAGTTCCACCAAGAATCCTCTTTAGAGGAAGCCTCCTGATGACATTTTCAAGAGCTATAACGATTGAAGCTATAAGTCCAGCAATAAAAGCCCCTGCAAAAGGTGCCCATGAATATGATGCAAAGTAATCAATTTGTGCTGTAATAAAATACCCACCCACTCCACAAACAACAATTATAAATAGCTTAAGAACTGTCCAGATCCACGCAATATTCATCCTTCCTCCTATTTAATTGAAGATGACAGACATGCCATCAACGGCAGTAAAATCTTAATAAACAGCAAGAGCTTTATATCAATTGCCCTTACTTTCCCGCATCTAATAGCTGATAGATCATCTCTTCAACAGTGTCCTCAGAATTTCCTGTTACTAAAGAAATTTCTTTCACTATTAGAGACTTAGCCATATCAAGCATCTTCTTCTCTCCGAAAGAAAGGTTTTTGACAGTTTGAGTTAAGTAAAGATTCCTGAAGACTTCCGCCAATTCATAAATAGATCCAGATTTGATCTTTTCTCTATACTCTCGATAGCGCTTATTCCAACTGGAAGACACAACCGAAATTTCCCGCTTTTTTAGCACTTCAAAGATTTGAGGAATCTCTCCTTGATCCACTAAAGGCCTAATCCCTACATGGTTGGAGTTGGTAACAGGAAGGAGGATTTTCATATCGTTTTCCAAAATGCGAACCACCAGAAAAAGCCGTTCTTCTCCATCAACTGACTTAGTCTGAACGTCCTCAATCCGGCCAATTCCGTGAGCCGGATACACAACTAATTCTCCCTTTTTAAACATCTTCTACCCCTTTAGTCTTTTCAGGTTTTAAATTATAACACAATATCCATACCAGGGAAATATCAGGAAAATATTCTATGGGGCCGGCAAGAAAACAGGCAGGAACTAAATGGTGTCCGGTATTTTTACAGTTTGAAAAAATCTTTTTCATCCGTCCTATGTCAGAGACCACGGCGCACCTTGTTAATTAGAGATACCACCTTGTTATACTCATCCTGTCACAATGCATAACCCATCCCAAGTTATTATTCTTCTAGCATGGCATATTCATTGCTTAATCATTGGGTGGCATGGACAGTAGATTACAGAAGGAGACCCAGGGTGGGAAAAAGGCTTCTCGTGCTGGATAGAAACCGCAACATTAGAGCCCTACTGCAGAGAGAACTTTTGAGGGAGGGATACGAAGTGGTGCTTTTTAGAAATTATTCTGAGCTAAGAGAACATCTCAAGATCGACTCTAATTACGATCTCATCATTCTTGATACCGATTCCTTTGAAACAAGTCCTTCCCAACTTCCTTCCTGGATAGACGAAATCAAAGTTCCCGTCGTGATTCATTCGTGTCTTCCCGGTTCATGGATGGATGACCACTTTAGCGTAAACTTAAATAAGGAGCGTCAACCTGTAGTGATTGTGGCAAAAGAAAACGTGGAAGAACTAAAAAGAGTTGTGAAAAAGATAATAGCCCTATCGGAACGCCAAAGCGATCAAACCCAACTTGCAGGCGAGACAGGTAATAAACCGTGAACTTTCTAAATGAAGCTAGAAAAACCATACAATCACCCTGGAATTACTACAAAAGGAGTCAAGGTAATATGGAAGAAAACAAATGCAGAGTGCTTCTTGTGGACGATGAAGAAGAATTTTTGAGAACCCTGATCAAGCGACTTAGAAAACGAAATTTTATTGTAGATGCCGTTCCGAGTGGAGAAGATGCCCTCGCATACATCAAGGACCATCCCGTTGATGTAGTGGTGCTTGATGTCCGTATGCCCGGCATGGATGGTATTCAAACTCTCAACGCCATTAAATCAAATCACCCATTGATCGAAGTTATTATGCTCACAGGGCACGCCAATGTGGAAGTTGCTGTAAGAGGCATGGATATTGGAGCCTTCGACTATCTTATGAAACCAATGGATATTGATGATCTGGTCTACAAAATCGAGGACGCATACAAGCGGAAAAAGCTTAAAGAAAAGCTTGAGAATTAGGAGTAACAGACTGTGAAGATCAACCCTTACCCTTGTGGAAATGTAGATATCGTCTTCCTAAGAACGCCTAGCGATCTGATCTTATCTTCTTCGCTTCCTAACCCACGTGGTGTTTCTTTATGCGGATCCTCCCTGTCCATGCTAGCCCATCACCCCCCGGTAGGGACACAGCACTGCCTGTGGCCCTACCTCAATGGCAAATACACGGCTAGGTTTTATAAAGCCGTTTATTGTGAAAGAGCTATCAATCACACAATAAAGGAGGTATGGTAACATGAAAAGATTTCGAACAGTAATGATGTTTTTATCAGAAGCATCAAAAGCACACGCTAAATGGGAGATTGATACGGCAAGAACCATCCTAAGCAGCAAAAAACGGCTTTTCATCCTATTTCTCTTAATGCTTCCCGCAATCCTTTTTTCTATAGCCGTTGCAGCAGATGCTTTGCCATCCATCATTGGCGGCAAGGAAGCCTATGGACCTGCTTTCTACAGCACTAAGGTGTTCATAGTTTCAATGATTGTAGGACTTTGCGCTGGTCTTATCACCGGATGCATAGGCGCTGGTGGCGGTTTTATCATAGCCCCGGCCCTTATGACTGTTGGTGTAAAAGGTATCCTCGCGGTTGGAACAGACCTATTCCACATCTTTGCTAAAGCTATAATGGGAACTGCTGTTCATAAAAAATTGGGAAATGTTTCGGTAGGCCTCGCCATAGCTTTCCTCGTAGGGTCAATCATTGGAGCTACGGGAGGCGGGTTGTTAAACCGCACACTTTACAACATAAACCCAGTGCTGAGTGATGCATTCATCAGTTTGGTATATACAGTTCTCCTTGGCTTCCTTGGAATCTATAGCCTAATAGACTTCCTAAAGCTAAGAAAAGCTCCTGATGAAGTTGGAGCCGTCCATGGAGAAAGTCCCAAAGGAGCCGTTGCAACATCCGGGAAAGTAGGTCTTCCAGCTAAACTCCAGGCATCAAAAATCCCCCCTCTTATTCGGTTCGATGAAGATTTAGTGCCCGGTGGTAAAACCATTCCGGCTCTTTATGTAGCCATAGCCGGTCTTGTAGTAGGGCTTGCCGCGGCTATCATGGGTGTAGGCGGGGGCTTTCTTACTTTCCCAATTTTCGTATACGTCCTTGGAGTATCATCATTCACAACAGTTGGAACTGACATTCTTCAGATTATCTTCACTGCAGGATATGCTTCCATCACTCAATACGCTATTTACGGATTCGTCTTCTATACTCTCGCTATGGGTATGCTCCTTGGATCTCTTATCGGGATACAAATAGGCGCTCTTACAACCAAGGTGGTCAAAGGAATTTACATCCGTGGCTTTTATGCAGTTTCTATCCTGGCAGGTTTTCTAAACCGAGGTTTCTCATTGCCTGGAAAACTCACCAGCCTCAAAATAGTCTCTATTCCCAAGTCCACGCTGGCTGTCATCGATACACTGGGAACCTGGATTTTCTTCATAATTATCGGATTTTTCACCCTTTGGGTAATGAGCAAGTTCTTCACCAACATTCCTTCACTACGAGAGGAGGTATAAACCATGATTCGCCATACAAAAGACTTTGTTATAGGGGTAATTTTGACCCTAGGATTCTTCGTGGTGCTATGGGTAATATTCAGTCCTGTATTCGGAGGAAAGAACGGGCTTCAGGCCGCTGACGATCTTTTCAATTCCATAGCTAAAGGATCGGCATATTACATGAAGGAAATAGCGGAAAAAGCAAAAACCTTAAAAGGTCAGGAAATGTCCCTCAATGTGAAGCTTCCTTCCGAACAACTTGCTCAAAACGTTGAAAAAATACTCGTTGCCCGGAATTTCATCGTCACCAGATCCAAGGATCAAATAAAGGTTTCCGGCGATGTCGGACTTTTACTTCAATATGCCATAGATGACTCTGAGATAATGTATAACAACAAAAGCGATTCGATAAGATCTCTATATGGAATTCCAGAAAAAGAAGCCATGTTTGCCTGGTGGAATTTCCTAAAAGGAGCTCAAAAAGCTCTTATGGAACAAAAGCAATTCGCCCAGGCAAAAGTAATGAACGATGTCATAACAAAAGCTGTTGAAGTAGGATATAACTTCTACGGCATCACCGCAAAGAGCATAAAAGAAAAGGCTGGTATTGCTACATTTGCTCTTATCTTCTACGTAATTTACACAATGTGGTGGGGGTATGCTATTTACTTCTTGTTTGGAGGATTAGGTCTTGAGATGAAAGCATCCAAGAAAAAAGAAGTCTAGAGCCTATAGAGTGAGCCCCACCCCAGCCCTCCCCGTCAACGGGGAGGGGGAAGAAATCCCCCAGCCGACGGGGGATTTAGGGGCTCAACTCTCGATAGGGGCAGGTTTCAAATCTGAATCTACCGATAATTTGTTTTTCTAAGAAAAAACGCCTTTGAAAGAGATTTACTCGTAACTTAATCCTATTTTACCTTTCAAAAATCCGCTAAGCCCTCATTTACATGATAATTTTTCACTTCTAAAAAGCTGTGGCGACATAAAAAGTTACTTCTTTTATCTTTCTAACTTTCTGGAGTTCCTAGATGATTTGAAATGAAAATATTAAGTATAAAAATCACTAAAATCGTTTTTGACGGAGTCGGATTCCCTGATTTAAATATCGGAAAGCTGAGTCTAGGGTAGTAGCCTCCTGAACATCCGGGAAGAGCTTCCAAGTACTCAAATTCCATAGAGGTGGTGGTTATTCTAGCATTTAGGTAGTTTAAAAAGACGAGCGAATAGCCGCTTTGGATTAGCTTTGGTAAAAGTAATTGAAAAGGAACTATAAGCTAATTGGGGGTAAGAGACGGGGATATTAAAGCCCACTGTTACTCACCATAAGGGAGGGCAACGTGGCAGTAACGACGGCAAAAGATAGCTTGTCCACAAACACGATGACGCACAATAAATCGCTTCTGCCATCTTATCTTGAACCAATGCCGACATCTGTAAGTCTATCCTCTAACGCTCTTGTC
The DNA here is from genome assembly GCA_037482015.1 of Thermodesulforhabdaceae bacterium. Classification (NCBI taxonomy): domain Bacteria; kingdom Pseudomonadati; phylum Thermodesulfobacteriota; class Syntrophobacteria; order Syntrophobacterales; family Thermodesulforhabdaceae; species Thermodesulforhabdaceae bacterium. Next base: position 248,652 of record JBBFKT010000001.1, on the reverse strand, counting down.
GTGCTCAAAAAACGCTATCTAGCCAAAAACGAACAGGGTGAAATCATCGAAACGCCCGAAGAACTTTTCTGGCGTGTAGCCCGCTCCATTGCAAAAGCTGACGCCATTTATGGAAAGTCCAAAACCGAAATTGCTAAAACCGAAGCTAAATTTTATGCTTTAATGACAAAAGGCTACTTTCTTCCCAATTCTCCAACTCTTATGAATGCTGGGCGAAGCCTTGGGCAGCTTTCAGCATGCTTTGTTCTGCCTGTAGAAGATTCTATGGAGGGCATTTTTGATGCCGTAAAATGTGCCGCATTAATCCACAAATCTGGTGGTGGAACCGGTTTTAGCTTCTCTCGTCTTCGTCCCAAAGGAGATATTGTTGGTTCAACGTCCGGAGTCGCTTCAGGTCCTGTTTCCTTCATGATGGTTTTCGACACTGCTACAGAAGTTATCAAACAGGGAGGACGTCGCCGAGGTGCCAATATGGGCATCCTTCGGGTGGATCATCCAGATATTGAAGAATTTATCACCTGCAAGGAAGACAACAGCCGTTTTACCAATTTCAACATATCAGTTGCTATAACCGATGAATTCATGGCGGCATTGGAATCAGACGGCTTTTACAGCCTAGTAAACCCTAGAACTGGGGAAAGGGTAAAAGAATTAAAAGCAAGAGAAATTTTCGACCGTATTGTGGAAGCTGCCTGGCGAAATGGAGAACCCGGTGTTGTGTTCATAGATCGCGTAAATAAGTCAAATCCCACTCCACATCTAGGACAAATTGAGTCAACAAATCCATGCGGCGAACAGCCGCTTTTTCCATACGAGTCCTGCAATCTTGGGTCCATAAATCTCGCCAAAATGTGCAAGCGTAAAGGCGACAAAATGGTTGTTGATTATGATAGGTTACGTAACGTAGTCTGGGATGCGGTTCATTTCCTGGATAACGTCATCGACGTCAACAAATACCCTCTACCCGAAATCGAACGCATGACTCTTATGAATCGAAAAATTGGACTGGGGGTAATGGGCTGGGCTGATCTTCTTATTCAGCTGGAAATACCCTACGATTCTCCTGAAGCCGAAAAGCTCGCTGAAGAAGTGATGAGTTTTATTCAGACGGAGTCCAAGAAGGCTTCTGCAGAGCTAGCAAAGGAGCGAGGTAATTTCCCGAGCTATAAAGGCTCCATATGGGATAACCCTGAGACGCCTTACATGAGAAACGCTACTACTACCACCATAGCCCCAACTGGTTCCATTTCAATCATTGCAGGATGCTCCAGCGGCATTGAGCCTATATTTGCCGTAGCTTTCGTAAGAAGGGTTCTGGACGGGACGGAGCTTGTGGAGGTAAATGAACACTTCGAACGAATTGCGAAAGAGCGCGGATTTTACACCGAGGAACTCATGCGAAAAATTGCCGAAACAGGACGCCTGGAAGATGTAGAAGTGCCGGATGACACTAGACTTATCTTCAAAACAGCTCATGACATATCACCCGAATGGCACGTGCGTATTCAAGCAGCCTTTCAGCGTCACGTAGACAATGCTGTGTCGAAAACCATCAATTTCCGAAACACGGCTACAGTGGATGATGTGAGAAAAGCCTATCTTCTGGCCTACTCTCTAGGCTGTAAGGGAATTACAGTTTACAGAGATGGTAGCCGTGAACAACAGGTGCTTTCCGCGGGCAAAAAACAGGAATCAACCCCTAAAACCACAGTCCAATGTGGACCTATTCAAGTTGAACCTCGTCCCAGACCAGAGGTCACTCAAGGCGTTACAGTTAGAATCAATACAGGCTGTGGCAAACTCTACGTCACCATTAATGAAGACGAATACGGCATCTGTGAAGTGTTTGCTCAGATGGGCAAAGCTGGTGGATGCGCCTATTCTCAGATAGAAGCCACAGGAAGGCTTATTTCTCTTGCTTTGCGTTCTGGTGTAAAGGTTGAATCTATTATTAAGCAGCTAATGGGTATCCGTTGCCCTTCACCGGCTTGGCAAAATGGTAGCAGTGTATTGTCGTGCTCGGACGCTATTGCCAGAGCTCTCAGAGAATATGTAGAGGGAAAGACCAGACAAAAGATCGCAGGAATTCAAGAAGCGTCCAGTAAAATAGGCTGTCTCTCACACACTACGGTGAGCGATAGCAATATGCTTTTAGATGAAAACTCCATATCCCTGTTGACATACGAAATAATTAGTAAAGGACGATGCCCAAGCGAGCAAATGGGTGCATGTCCTGAATGCGGCGGGGCTGTCGAACACGAAGGAGGATGTATAGTTTGCAGATCCTGTGGATTCTCAAGATGTGACTAATAATGTAGGGGCAGGTTGACAAACTGCCCTTATGTAAGCGGATTTTCAAAATGCGCCTGGCGCTCGCTCTGAAACTTCAGCAAAAACTTGCTAAAAAGGTTATCATATGTCCTTTTGAAAAGCTGACATACCCAAGCGCAAAATCGCCTTCCTCACTTTTAATCGCAGCAACAGATTTGGGCATTCGCAAAGACTCTTTTACTGCGGCGATAGCCGTATATGAATTAACCATACACCCTGACAGATCGCCTAAACTGAATCTAGTTGAAGAAACTGTTCATGTAGGTGATGCCAAGTCTATTCGCTTTCCTTACGTGCCAGGTTTTCTTTCCTTCAGAGAAATTCCACCCCTTTTACAGGCATTTAAAAAACTTACCGTTTCACCCGATGTAATATTATGTGATGGGCAAGGAATCGCTCACCCTAGAAGAATTGGACTGGCAAGCCATCTCGGCGTTATCCTTAAAAAACCTTCTGTTGGATGTGCGAAAAACAAACTATGTGGAACTCACGCTTTATTACCAACCGCCAAAGGATCATGGGTCGATCTTTTGCACGAAGGGCAAACCCTAGGGGTCGTTTACAGATCCAAAACCGGTGTAAAGCCAATTTATATATCACCTGGACATCTCATAGACATCCCATCCAGCATAGCACTTGTTGAGATGTGCCTTGGAAAATACAGAATTCCGGACCCCCTGAGAAGAGCTCATGCTTTAACCAAAGCATGATTTTAAAAGTAAAGTTTTTTCCAGAATTGGTGGTTTCAAATAGCAACACCCCAAACAATAACAGATTTAATATAGAGTTTGAGTTTTGCAAACATTTAGAAACTCTGAAAAGGGTAAGACATGTATGGGCGTGGAAGTGCCTTGAGCATAACAATATAATACTCATGTGAGAGTTATACCCCACTGCTTTTTTGGACACTTTCAAAGCTAGAATAAAAAATGGGGTGGCAGACTAAGGCTGTAGGGTGTTAGCAGTTGAAAAATATCTTGCCTTTTATGCTCTCTAAACCTAAAACGTAGCCTGGCAGGCTCTTAAGCCTGCTCTACCGCGAGGCTCGCGGGAATGGGAAGTGGGTGCCTAAAGCTATTAAATTACTAATTCGGGCACAAACCTTTGAAGGAGGTTGGTAAATGATAAAAAAAGTTTTGGTAGGAATGTGTATAGGGATTCTGACATGGATCCTACCGCTTAAAGGCAATTGTTCCTGGCCCTTTGCCGGCGGCTCACAGGCTCCAGCTTCTTTTGCTGACCTAGTAGAAAAAGTTAGAAAGTCAGTTGTTAACATATCCACTACCCAGGTAATTAAAGACCATCCTCTTCAGCCTTTTTTTGGTCCCGACTCACCGTTTAGAGATTTCTTTGGTGATGATTTTTTCAAACGATTTTTTGGGGATATGCCAAAACAAACTTTCAAAACCCACTCTCTAGGCTCAGGTTTTGTAATAAGTTCTGAAGGTTATATTTTAACCAACAATCACGTTGTTGAAAAAGCTCAGGAAATAAAAATAAAGCTAGAAAACGGCAAAGAGTATGAAGCAAAGGTTGTGGGTAAAGATCCAAAAACAGATATTGCCCTTTTGCAAGTAAAACCCGACAAGGATTTTCCAGAACCGGCTGTTTTAGGCGATTCAAATACTATTCGAGTAGGGGATTGGGTTATCGCGGTTGGAAACCCCTTTGGGTTGGGGCATACGGTAACTGCGGGTATCATCAGTGCGAAAGGACGTATAATTGGAGCAGGCCCCTATGATGATTTCATCCAAACCGATGCTGCTATCAATCCTGGAAATAGCGGCGGACCTCTTTTCAACATGAAAGGAGAAGTTATAGGCATAAACACTGCCATTGTTGCTAGAGGTCAAGGAATTGGCTTTGCTATCCCGATTAATATGGCCAAAGACCTTCTCCCGCAACTTAAAAAGGGAAAGGTTATCCGAGGCTGGATAGGCGTTATGATCCAGGATGTTACACCCGAAATCGCCAAATCCTTTGGCCTTGAAACCCCTAAAGGAGCTCTCGTTGCTGACGTAATTTCCAACGGACCAGCAGATAAGGCTGGTATTCAAAGAGGTGACATAATAACAAACTACAATGGTAACGAAGTTGAGGACTACCACGCCTTTTCGAGAATGGTGGCCAACACTCCACCTGGCACAAAGGTGAAGATACAGTTGGTAAGGGATAAACAGATTAAAACTGTCGAAGTCACAATTGGAACGATGCCCGAGGGTGAAGTCAAACTTTCTGAAAAGGAATCCCCCCTGGGAGACAAGGTAAAAGGATGGGGAATTTCTGTGCAAAATATTACTCCAGAAATTGCCAGACAATTTGGATGGAATGAATTAGAAACAGGCGTTGTAGTTACAGGAATTGAAGAAGGAAGTCCGGCCGAAGAATCTAAGCTAAGACCTGGGGATCTCATCAAAGAAATAAATCGACGTAAGATTCAAAATGTGCGTGATTTTAAACAGGCTATCGATAGTGCTAAAAAGACAGAAAGTCTTGTGTTGCTTGTCAAGAGAGGAGATCACACTTTCTATGTAGTATTACCACCTTTTGAGTCACAAAAATAAAAAGTCAAGGAGGGCAAAACCTATGAAAAGAGTAATTGACGTTCAAATTGTTCTTACGATTATCATCGGAACACTACTTTTCGCCTTTTCACTGGCAGTAGCTAAAGAATTTAAAGGTGTAAATTTTCCTGACTCCATAAAAATAGGAAATGAGACATGCCTGCTTAACGGAGTCGGCATAAGAAAAAAGATGATGATCGAAGGATACTACGCAGGCTTATACATCAAAACCCCCAGTAAAAACGCTAAGGAAGTTATATCATCCGACGAACCTAAGGCCGTTTTGATTCATGTGGTTTATAAGGAAATCCCCGCCGACAAGTGGCAAGAAGGTTGGAAAGAAGGTTTTGCCATTACGGCACCTCAGGCACAAGGTGAACTTAAAAAGCAAATCGAACAATTTATTGGATTCTTTAATGAACCAATAAAAAAGGGAGAGCAGATTTTAATAAGTTATGATCCCGCGAAAGGAACCGAGATTATAATAAAAGGGAAATCCAAGGGAGTATTACTAGGAAAAGAATTTATGCAAGCTCTATGGGGCATATGGTTTGGAGATAAACCCGCCTCAGCAGAGTTAAAAGCTGGTATGTTAGGTGAGTCGAAATGAGTGAATATTACTTTCTTGTAAGTGTTACACCCGAGTTTATAAAAAAGGAAAAAGAAAAGGCTAGAGCTTTAAGAAAGACAAGATGGTGGCAGCGCAAGATATCTAAAGGACATTGCTACTACTGCGGTGCCGCTGTCCCACCAAATGAATTGACGATGGATCACATTGTCCCATTAGTTAGGGGAGGACGTTCAACCAAGTCCAATATTGTGCCAGCCTGCAAAAGCTGTAACAACAAAAAGAAATATTGGTTACCCTGTGAATGGGAAGATTATTTGTCAAACACAACGCAAGCGAAAAAGGTTCATGAAAATGGAACGGCTCAAGATAGGGCAGGTCAATCACGAGAAATGTCGTGATTGCGATTATGCAGTGTATTGTTATACTAAACCATCTCTATGGGTTTTTAGAACTCAGGAGGAAATGGAGAAAAAAATAGCATATATGAAATTGTGCCCTATAAAAAAGGATCTTTGCTCTGATTGCGATCAAGAAGATTCTGATGACATCAGTAATTTATCAAAGAAATCATCAGTTTGAGACAGGACATGGGCGAGCATCAGACTCGCTCATGTCCCTGTCCCTTAGTGAATCATTAAATAAACATGTTAATTTGACACTTACTTGCGTGTTTTAAATATTCTTCGGCAGTTTGAATACTTACTCCATCAATAAAATCACTTTCTTTTAACTCCATCATATCAACCGTCATCTTACAAGCAACAAACTTAACACCTTCCATCTGAGCCATTTCAATTAACTCTTCAAGAGATGGTATGCCTGCTGCATCCATTTTTTTCTTCATCATCTTGGTAGCTATAGCTGCCATGCCTGGAATGGCTCCCATAAAACCAGGGGGAATAAATTTACATTTTTTAGCACCATTTTTTTTGATTACATTAATACCCATGAAAGTAAAAAAGACGGTAGCGTCCATACCAAGACGACGAGCATTAATTGAAAGAATAAGAGGAGGAATTGCACCGTCATAGGTATCTCTCGCACAAATGAAAGTGCACCCTGTTTTTTCTTTTTCTTCCATAATATACCCCCTCCTGATTGTAAAATTTTTACCGTCAGCCTATTAATTAAACCAAGTATCTGTGTCAACAAATTTTTCTATGGAAAATCTTAAAAAACAATTCTATATTAAACTTGTTGATAAATGGTTATGATAAAAACCAAACATCATAAGGAGGGCAAGACACTATGGATACTCAAGAAATGGTAACTAAGCTTTTATACGAGTTTAAAATTACTATCAGTTCAAGAGACCTAGAATCGATAAACTCTTTTGCAGGGGAAATTTTACAAAAAGCTACTAAACTTGGAGTTGATAGCGTAAGTGTTAGTATAAATACACTTACAAAAGAGACCACAATTAAAAAGGGATCTGAATTAAAGCCGCTAGAACTTAAGCAACAGATGCCCCAGAAAAGAGCCAAAAGACAGAGGGCTCGTGTTGCAGATGGAACTAGCGAAATGAAAGTCGCCATTCAGAAATTTTTTGAAGAAAAAGGAAAATCAGAAAGAAAAGAACTAATGGATTTTCTTAAGGAGCGATTTAAGGATCTGTATAAAGAAACAACCATCACACAGAAAGCCGATATGATTATAAGAGAATTCTTGCAAAAAGGCATTCTTGCTAAAAGTTCCCGCGGGATTTTTGAAATAGCCACAACTGGCGGTGCAACTGTTTGATAATTGAAAAAAGTCATATGGAGACACTTTCCACACTAGTAGGAAAAATTGGAAATTTGCTAAAAGCCAGGGGATGGAAGCTTTGTATAGCCGAGTCGTGCACAGGAGGGTTGCTTGGAGGATTTATTACATCCATTTCTGGAGCATCTGATTATTTTGACCGAGGTTTTATAACTTACAGTAATGAAGCCAAAATTGAGCTTCTTGGCGTATCAGCTCAAGCCATTGAGACTTTCGGAGCTGTAAGCGATGTAGTGGCTCGAGAAATGGCTGAGGGAGCTCTAAAGCATTCACGAGCCAATGTAAGCATTAGCATAACAGGAATAGCTGGCCCCACAGGGGGCACCCCCCATAAACCTGTGGGCACTGTTTATATCGCCTGTGCAATTCCAGAAGGCGTTAAGGTTAAACACTTTAAATTTGACGGAAACCGCGAAGAAATTCGCCGCCAATCGGTTGAAGCAGCATTGGTGCTACTATGGGAAGAAATTCAAACATGATACGAACTTTTATAGCCATTGACCTTCCGGAAAGCGTCAAGAAAGATCTAAAAACTCTCCAAAATTCTCTAATACCTTCTGCCACCAAAGAAATTCGATGGGTAAACCCGGAAGGTATTCACCTTACTCTGAAGTTTCTTGGCGACGTGGAGTTAAATCGCATATCGGAAATTGAAGCGGTTATCGCCGATATTTCAAAGCAACATAAACCTTTCGAACTTACGCCTCAGGGTTGTGGAGTTTTCCCTTCCTGGAAATCTATAAGGGTTATATGGGTAGGGCTGGTAGGCGATTTAGATCCTCTCAAGGCTCTTTATGCAGAAATTGAAGAAAGACTTGAACACCTTGGATTTGCCAGAGAAAATCGGGAATTTACCCCACATCTCACGATAGGAAGGGCCAAAAACATTTCTCGAAGTGAAAAACTTAGCCAGACACTAGCTAAGTTTACAACTTTCAAATCATCCCCATTTGTCGTTGATGAAATTGTCCTTTTTAAGAGCACGCTCACTCCTTCCAGAGCAATTTACCAAAAACTTTCATCCGCTAGTTTCGATCTCCCAAGCTCGCATGACAAAAATATTTGAACAGATTCCCCCATCCTTGTCATAGAAACAAATAGATGGTAGAGTAAGGCGGGCTATTTGTGCAGACTAACCTGAATCCTGGGAGGCATTAATAAAACATGTCAGACGATCGGCAGAAAGTCATTGACGCAGCCTTGTCGCAGATAGAAAAACAATACGGCAAGGGCACAATCATGCGCCTTGGTGAAAAAGCCCATGACGCGAGCATTTCTGTAATACCAACCGGAGCGCTTTCTCTGGATCTTGCTCTGGGAACTGGTGGAGTTCCTCGAGGACGCATTGTAGAAATCTATGGACCAGAATCTTCAGGAAAAACTACCCTTGCTCTTCACATCATAGCGGAAGCCCAAAAACAGGGTGGGGTCGCAGCTTTTGTTGACGCCGAGCATGCGCTTGACGTTAATTATGCTAAACGGCTTGGAGTAAATGTTGAGGATCTCCTCATCAGCCAGCCCGACTATGGAGAACAGGCTCTTGAGATAGCAGAGATACTTGTCAGAAGCAATGCCATAGATGTCATCGTAATAGATTCGGTGGCAGCTCTTGTTCCGCAAGCAGAAATAGAAGGCGATATGGGCGAGAGCCATGTTGGGCTTCAAGCACGACTCATGAGTCAAGCTCTAAGAAAACTAGTGGCATCAATTAACCGTTCAAAAACCTGTGTGGTCTTCATAAATCAAATACGGCAAAAAATCGGGGTAACCTATGGTCCTTCTGAAACCACCACTGGAGGAAACGCTCTAAAATTCTACGCATCAATTCGGCTTGATATCAGACGTGTAGGATCCGTAAAGGAAGGAAATGATATTATTGGAAACAGAGTCCGAGTTAAGGTAGCTAAAAACAAACTTGCACCTCCATTTAGAGAAACAGAATTTGATATTCTCTTTCAGGAAGGCATATCAAAAGAAGCTGACATACTTGACCTTGCAACCAGTCTCGGCATAGTTAATAAATCAGGCGCATGGTATTCCTATGGTGAAACCAGACTCGGCCAGGGTCGTGAAAATGCTCGAAAGTTCTTAAAAGAGCGTAAAGACATTCTTGAAGAAATTGAAGGCAAGGTTCGATCCATACGATCGCTTCCGTCAGCTTTTACAATCATAGGTAGCACGAGTTCAAACAGTCTGGAAGCCGTTGAAGAGGAGTAAAACCACGTCAGAGGGATGGGCATGGAAAGAAAAAAGGCGAGGAAAATTCGAGCAGAATTTTTGGATTTTTTCAGGGAGAGAGGACACACGGTTGTAAAGAGTTCCTCACTTATCCCAAAAGATGACCCAACTCTTCTTTTTACAAATGCCGGCATGGTGCAGTTCAAAAGATGTTTTTTGGGCGAAGAGAAACGCTCTTACACCAGAGCAACATCCAGCCAAAAATGTATGAGAGCGGGTGGGAAACACAACGACCTTGAAAATGTTGGTTATACAGCTCGCCACCATACTTTTTTTGAGATGCTTGGGAACTTCTCTTTTGGAGACTACTTCAAAAAAGAAGCTATAGAATTTGCCTGGCATTTCCTCACAGAAAATCTTGGACTTCCAAAAGACAAACTATATGCCACAGTGCACGAAGGCGATCAGATTATGGGTATAGGTCCCGATGAAGAAGCTCGTAAACTGTGGGCTCGTTATCTTCCCGAAAACAGGATCCTCGCCTTTCCTACAAAAGATAACTTCTGGATGATGGGTGATACTGGACCGTGCGGTCCCTGCTCAGAAATCATCATAGATCAGGGTGAAGCCTACGGTTGTGGCAATCCGGATTGCAAGCCCGGCTGTGATTGCGACCGCTATCTTGAATTGTGGAACCTTGTTTTCATGCAATTTAATCGAAAATCAGACGGCTCCCTAGAACCTTTACCCAAACCCAGCATAGATACCGGTATGGGACTTGAGCGAATAGCCGCCGTGGTGCAAGGTATGCCGTCTAACTACGATACCGACCTTTTTGCCCCTATCATGGCCAGGATTGAAGAAATAAGCGGACATGCCTATGGAACCGATAAGCGCCACGATGTTTCTATAAAGGTTATCGCTGATCATGCTCGAGCTGCCACTTTTCTGATAAACGATGGAGTCCTTCCATCTAACGAAGGTCGGGGTTATGTTTTACGTAGAGTCATCCGCCGAGCTCTAAGGCATGGACGATTCCTGGGACTTGACAGACCGTTCCTTTACGATGTCGCCCCGGCTGTAGCAGAAACTATGGCTGATGCGTATCCCGAAGTTGTGGAAAATCTTTCTTACATTCAGGAAGTTATCTCCCACGAAGAAAAAAGATTCAGTGAGACTCTAGACTTTGGACTAAAACTCCTTCACCAAGAAATTGAACGCCTACAGGATGCCGGACAAAAAGAAATCCCCGGGGAACTTGTTTTCAAACTATACGATACTTACGGATTCCCAACCGATATAGTAACCGACATGGCAAAACAACTGAACTTCTCTGTAAACCTTGCACGTTACGAAGAACTTATGACTATTCAGCGAGAGCAATCCAGAAAATCGTGGAAGGGGAGCGGAGAACAGTTACCCGCTGAGGCTTACAGAGAATTTGTTACCGAACATGGATCAACGATCTTCCTTGGTTACACAACCACTAAAGCCCGAAGCCGCATTATGGCTATCGTCTGCAATGGACAAATGATTGAAGAAGCTTCAGCCGGCGAACAGGTTGAAATTGTAACTCGGGAAACCCCCTTTTATGGAGAATCGGGCGGACAGGTTGGAGACAGAGGAACTATTGGAGGACCAAAAGGCATCGTTGACGTAAACGACACGAAAAAGCTACCGGGTGATTTAATTGTTCACATTGCTCAAATTCGAGAAGGTCAGATAAAAGTTGGAGATGAAGTTGATCTTATCGTTTATGAAGATTTGCGCCGTGATACGGCTCGACACCATACTGCAACTCACATTCTACATGCCGTGCTAAGAAAAGTGTTGGGAGATCACGTCCGCCAGGCTGGATCTTTGGTTGCGCCGGAACGATTCCGGTTCGACTTTACCCATTTTAAGGCTCTCACGGAAGAAGAACTTCAATTAATTGAAGATCTCGTAAATGAAGAAATCCAAAGAGATAGACCTGTCAGCGTTAGAGAAATGGCATTCGATGAGGCACTTTCGTCAGGAGCTATTGCACTTTTTGAGGAAAAGTATGGTGATCGTGTAAGACTTGTGGAAATTGCCGAACTAAGCAAAGAACTCTGCGGCGGCACACATACAGGCAGGACATCTGACATAGGCATGTTCTTTATTCTAGAAGAAACAAGCGTTGCTGCGGGGGTTCGGAGAATAGAAGCAGTCGCAGGTAGAAGGGCCATCGAAACTGCTAGAAACTGGAGAAAACTTCTTAAAGAAACCGCAAATCTTGTAAAAAGCAGGTTAGATGATGTACCCAGTCGTATCGAAAAGCTCATGGAACATCAAAAGCTACTTGAAAAGGAAATAGAACGTCTAAAGCAAAGCCTTATTGCAACTAAATCTCAAGATATTCTAGAGCAGCCTCAGCAGATCGGAAACATTACAGCTATCATTGCCGAAGTGGATGTTGAAGATCCCAAAAGACTACGCGAAATATACGATAGATTTAAAGAAAAATATCTAGAAAGAAGCGTGCTTGTATTGGGAAGCCGTCATGAAGGAAAGGCACTGCTTCTGGTGGGGGTTTCACAAGACTTTACTAAAACATGCCACGCTGGAAACATGATAAAGGAACTTGCTGAAATTGTTGGAGGGCGCGGTGGAGGACGAGCTGATATGGCACAGGCCGGGGGAACTCAACCTGAAAAACTCCCCGATGCCTTAGAAAAAGCTAAAGAACTTATAGCCAATATGGCGCGATAGAAACGAAGATGTTATAAAAACTTCCCTTATGGAGTGGCGAAACACAGGAAAGGCAGGGACGAAACTTAGCTTGGAAGACATTCCCAGATTCAGGTAGCTAAAAAATTACCTCAATATATAATTCACCACATAACGGTAAGGGCGACGCATGCGTCGCCCCTACAATTTATTACGGAGTTTTTTAGAACTCTCTCGCGATAGAAACTGGAAGGGGCGAAACTATTCGCCCCTTCCCTTTCCCACCAACCAAGTTGCTCAGTAAAGTCTTTATTCTCGAACTTGCCTTAACAAATTCAAGACATTCTCACGCACTATCTTATCCTTTTCTAATTCAGAAATGGGAAGGTCCATTATCTTACGAAGTTCCCTTTTTGGATTCCCGAAAGGAAAATCCGATCCAAAAAGAAGTCTCTCTACGCCGTAATTTCTTACGTAATCTTCAATGGTGAATCTATCGGCAAGAGCTGTATCGGCGTAAACATTAGGGAGATCCCATAATCCTTCGCTTTTTATCCTGCCGTAACCTCCATTAAGCAGCCCAAGATGAGGAATAATAACCTTCACTCCTGCGGCACGTTCCCGAACAAAAGCCACTGTTTCGGTAAATTCTTCTTCCAGCACCACAGGCATTGAACGTTTGCAAATTTCATCAATCATTATTTTACATTCGGGATCATCATAATTGTATCTCGGTTCGTCGGCGTGGCGGTGCCATTTAATACCCTTAAATCCTCGATCAAGTTCTTTCCAGGCAAAGTCGTTCCATACAAAAAGAAAGGGATAAACAATAAAATCTTTCATAGATGAAGCAAGAGCCAGAAGGTAATCATGAGCTCGACGTCTTACTACCTGCCATTCAGGCGAATCAACAAATAAAGGATCGTATCTATCGTAAACCTCGCTAACTGGTGGAAAAGCCACCACGCCCCCTATAGGTGTTCCCTTACAAGCCGCCCTATAGGATTCTATATCCTGCGGAGGAAATTTATCCTGGATGCCGCAGTGAATGTGAGAATCTATTACTTGCAAATTCATATGCCCTTTTTCTCAAACCATGCAAAAAGTCCCAGGGAAATAACCCAGATTGCAATAACTACAACCCAGGGAGAAACGTTCAGCACCTCGGGTAGTCCTATTTTACCAAAATCTTTCCACGCCAGGATCGTGGTTTTAAAGACAGGAAAAAGCTCGGCATAAATGGCCGCCCCCACTATCATGCCTATAACTGCAAATATAGCGTGTAACCGGCCTTCAGCAATAGCACCTATGGATGTACCGGGGCAAAACCCCATTATACCCCAACCGATTCCGAAGAGACTTCCACCGATCAGGACAGCTCCCAGGTTCATTGGCTTATGATTCAAGGTTATAATACCCTGCTGAGATAGCAAAGTGATACCTACCGATCCCACCATAATAGCTGAAAGCATGAATTTAAGTATAGTCATGTCCTTAAAAAGCATCGCGGCTATCTGCTTGTCAAATCGTAACACTCTTCCTTTTTGAAGCAAAAATCCAAAAATAACACCCGTAGCCAACCCGAGCCAGAGTTCCTTTTCCATGGCTATTTCCTCCTGTAGATAATGTTAGCAACTATGACACCAAAAAGGAAAAACATCGTAAGTGCTACGAAAGCGCTTGCAGAAAGCTGCATCATCCCGCTAAGGCCGTGACCACTTGGACAACCATCAGCCATCCTGGCTCCAATCATTGCAATTATTCCCCCGATAAAAGCAGCAATGGCTCTTTTTAAAACCGAAGGACCAAAACGTTCAGCCCATGTTGGGGGAACAAGCTCGACTTTAAAGCTCCCATCTGCAAAAGACGCAAAAAACGCTCCTAAAAAAATGCCAACAATCAACATAAATTGCCAATCAACTTTTACTTTTTCTTTTTTGAAATACTCATTAGTTGCAACGTGCTCCGGCGAAATAGATTTTTCAACTAACCCCGCAGCTCTTACGAAGGTTGTTGATGATCCAAGATAGGTTGTTTTCCCAAGAAGGTGAGTAGTTGCTATAGCCGATACAATGGCAAGAATGCCAACAAGAGCCCCAGCCAGATATGGGCTCCAGCCGTTACGACGCTTATTTTCCATGATTTATTCCCCTCCTGTTTTGATAAACTGAGAAAAATAATAATCGCTTCCGATATTTTATATTCATCAAGGTCTATAAACATCTATCAACGGCCGGTCAAGCAAGGGCTATAATTAAGGACGTCTTTCATAGCAATACACACATGGCAAAATAAAAATAGGAGCGATTTATGGGTCGCTCCTATAGGCAATTCTTCTTGGTAATTATGGGGTGAGTGAGCGGACTTGAACCGCCAACCCCTGGGGCCACAACCCAGTGCTCTGACCGTGTTGAGCTACACTCACCGCCACGACTTCCAATCTGGCAGGCCAGGAGGGATTCGAACCCCCAACCCCCGGATTTGGAGTCCGGTGCTCTAGCCGTTCGAGCTACTGGCCTACCGGCTGAAAGCCTTTTTAATATAGCCTTATTTTGCAATTGTTGTAAAGAAGAAAATGTCCCGTCCAATCTACGTCATAAGAACAGCGGCACTAAAACTCAAAATCTACCGCTATGATTTGCTCCGCAATGGCTCGAACCTGCTGAAGAACCTTTATGTGATCAGGATGGACTCGATACCGCTCAAGTGCTTCTAAATCTTGAAAATCCGAGACGAGTGCAAAATCGTAAGACCGTTCAGATCTCACTACATCTCGCCCGAATAAGAACCCTTTTATTTCGGGAATGATGGAAGGAAGCTTGCCAAGCATTTCTTCAAACCGTCTTTTTTCATCTTCAGACACATCAGACTTAAACTTGATAACAATAACATGTTTGATCATCTTTCTTTCTCCTCTTTGCTATTCCCTAAGACGCCTTACATCACCAACTCGAAGCGTTATCTTTTCACGGTCACAATATTCAAGCAAAGGAATTGCGTACTTTCTGCTTGCCCCGATCAATTCCTTAAACTGGGTGGGTGAGATCTCACCATGAGATTTCAGAAATTCCACAACTCGGTTTTTTAGCTTCTCAAGAACCTTTGAGTGAAACACAAGGTCTTCTTTTACTCGAACAAGAATACCTTCGTCCACCATCCAGGCAAAAACCGTTTCGGCTACATTTTCCGCCACACCAAGTTGAGGAACCACATCTTTAAAAGCAGGAGGCTGGTAACCAGCCTCAAGATAAATCCGATCAATAGCATCGCTTGCCTTGCGTTCTTTATCACCGAGCTTTACAGAATGAGTCGCTAGAGCAACAAGTTCCTGTCGAATAACAATAGCTTTTCTACTAACAAGCTGATCAAGCACCAGAACAAAGACCTTCTGAGGGTAATTCTTTGCGACTTGATAATATAAAAGATCTTTCGACATTCCATGTTTCAGAGGATTATCGCGATGATAAGCCGCTAACCTCTCAAGTATTGCCTTCTCGAGTTCTTCACAGGACTCCTTACAAACGTAACACTTCAAATCCTTATCGAAATTAAAAACTTCCCTGCGTTCTTCAAGGGTGGATACGATATTTTCAAGCTGCTTTCCATAAATACCGGTTTTAACCTGCAATTCTTTGAAAGAAATACCCTTTTCTCCGCTTTTAGATATTTGCATCCGAACAATTTCTTCCTCATCAGCCACAAATAGATTTTGCAACATCGCTGCAGCTTCCAGCCTCATGCGCCTTCGGTATCGTTTTGGAAGCGGATCCACAATCACTCCACCGCCAATGGTCATAACTGGTGAGTAAGACCTCAAGACGAAACGATCACCTCGAATCACCGGCACAGGGTGTTCTAAATGTATTTGGGCAAAGAAGTGATCCCCCGGCATAGCCTCCATACCTTCTAATAGGAACATCCGACCAAGGTGTTCAGCCGTTCCGGTATGAAAGCGAAGAACGGATCCGTGTTTTACAGGGTGCTTTTCGTCCGGTAAGAGTTCAACATACACATCCAGTGTTTTTGACGGAATAAGAGATTCCGGGGTGGCTACAACTTCACCCCTTTGCACTTCGTTTTTTTCAAGTCCTTGAAGGTTTATTGCTACTCTCTGCCCTGGTCCAGCTTCTTCAACTGATTCTCCATGCACCTGAAGGCTCCTTGCTCGAGTAGCATGTCCGGAAGGATACACCACCAGAGGATCAGCAAGTTTCACTATCCCTGAAGCACTGGTTCCTGTGACAATGGTTCCAAAACCTTTTATGGTGAAAACTCTATCTATGGGAAGCCTGAAAGGACCATTTTTATCTCTATCAGGCACTGTTTGAGCGATTTCAGAGAGAACGGCGATCAATTGCTCCATTCCTTCGCCAGTTGCGGATGATACTCTCACAATAGGAGCATTCTCCAGAAAAGTGCCGCGCACTACCTCACGAATATCCTCTTCAACCAATTCAAGCCAGTCTGAATCCTCAACAAGGTCGATCTTAGTAAGAACGATCAAACCACGGGGAATGCGCAGGATTTTGCAAATGTCGAGATGTTCTCGAGTCTGGGGCATGACACCTTCGTCAGCGGCAACAACGAGAGCAACAATGTCCATTCCTGTTGCTCCCGCAACCATGTGATGCACAAAACGTTCATGGCCGGGAACATCAACAATGCCTAAACGGATGCCATTAGGCAAAGTAAAATGGGCAAATCCCAATTCTATAGTTATCCCACGCTCTTTTTCTTCTTTGAGACGATCTGTATCTATACCGGTCAGAGCGCGGATAAGGGATGTTTTGCCGTGATCAATGTGTCCTGCTGTTCCAAGGATAATCTGTCTCATGGCAAGCCTTTCTCGCATTTAGCCCGCTTCTTTATGCGTATGGTTTTACCAGGGAAGTTACAATAACAAAGAGAAGGCAAAATCATCAAGCTTTAACAATTTACAATGATAAGGCTTAATTTCGTTTATCTGTCTTATGATCTGGTAAACAACCTTTGCCGAAGCTCTGATGCGTATTCAGCCATAGTTTCAGGCACGACACGATTATCTATCTGGCGAACTGGCATAATACCTATCATTGAGTTAAGAAGCCATACTGCATCTGCCTGAAAAAGTTCTTCCTTAAAAAGAGCCCTTGATTCTACGCTCTCGTCATTATCTTTTAGCAATCGCAAAACAAGGCGTTCTGTAACACCTGCAAGCTTCCAACGGCTTTGAGGAAAAACCCAAACGCCATTCAATAACACCGCAAGACTTGCTGTGGAAGCTTCAGCGATATGTCCGTCTATGTCTTCAATAATGGCTTCATGAAAGCCCTCTCGCTTTGCCTGCTCCTTCGCCCAGAGGAAAAATAGATAATTCAAAGTCTTATGAGTCCCCATAGGCGGGGCATAAGGCTCCTTAAGAATGACAGCAGTCCACCCTTTGTTATAATCCTCATCCGACGGCGGGACATAAGGCGTAACCATAAATAGAACTGTTGGGACACTCTTTTCGGAACTCTGTTCAGTAAAATCGCCCTTGAAAGCCGGCTCAGGAAGTCCCAGAGATGATACAGTTCCTCTTGTTACTATTATCTTCAAACGAGCTATTTTTCCGAGATGAGGATTTGATCGATAGAGTTCATCAATAATTTCACTTGTGCGACTTATGGTGAAAAACTCAACAACGCTTCCCATATTGAGAAATAAAAGCCCTCTCCTGAGACGCTCCAGATGTTCCGAAAGCCACAGAGGCTTTCCATTCTGGAGTCTTATGGTCTCAAAGAGCCCATCCCCATATAGAAACCCCCTATCGAGAGGGCTTATTTTAACCGAGTCAACAGGACATAAAGAGCCGTTCCACCACACTGTTTCTATCATGATCTAAAATCCACCTTTTCTTTCTATTCCCAACCAGCGCATAACCTTTTCGTACAACAAAAGAAAAAGAATTAAGGCGCCAAAATCTTTTAATTTTGTGCCTATATATCGAGTCGATTCCTTTAAGAGCAAATGTTCCTCAGCACTCCGAAAAAGGTTTTACCTTTATGGAGAGTTTCCTCATACTCGAGTTCCGGGTCGGAATCATAGACAACTCCACCTCCTACCGAAAGAAAACCATGATAGGACTCTCCATCGAGCGGAAATCTTTTAATGGCAATCATTGTTCTAATAGCGATATTCACATCCATATTACCGTGGAAACCAAGGTAACCTATGGATCCGGTATAGACATGGCGACAGTTAGGTTCCAGCTCATCAATAATTTCCATGGCTCGAATCTTTGGACACCCGGTTATGGATCCCCCGGGAAAAGTCGCATCAAAGATTTTTCCATAAGAAACATCATCTTTAAGGCTCCCCTTAACTATTGAGATAAGATGGTGGACATTCTGGTAGCTTTCTATACGTTTATGTTCCGCGACATGGACGGATCCGGGACAGCAGATTTTACCAAGATCATTCCTTAAAAGATCAACTATCATTGAAAGTTCAGCATCGTCCTTTGGATGAGTCAAAAGCTCGCGCACAAGTAATGAATCTTCTTCCGGTGTTTTACCTCTAGGGCGAGTTCCCTTAATAGGGCGAGTCTCTATAACCCCATCTTTGAGGAAAAGGAATCGTTCCATGGATGTTGAAAGGATATAATAGCCTCCACCGTTTAGGAAAGCGTAAAAAGGCGCAGGATTTATGTGGAAAAGTTTTATCCAGAGTTCGAAAAGGTCTCCCTCAAGTTCAAAGGCATATCTTTGAGATAGATTTACCTGATACACGTGTCCATCTCTTATGTAGTCAATTATCCTGTTGACCGCTCTAATGTAGCCTTCCCTCGAAAAATTACTGCGCCAATTGGTAACTTTCTTAACACCACCCGAGGCATTAACTGAGGTGGGCTTTATCAATGTCAAAGGTTCAAAGTCTTCGGCAGGGCTTACAACAACGTAAAAGAGTTCCTTAGTCTGACGATGATGAATCAGCAATTCCTGAGGAAAGAAGAAAAACAGATCTGGAAGTAAGAGATCGTCCTGAGCCTGCTGAGGAAGCTTTTCAATTGTATTCTTTGCCTCGTAGGCAATATATCCAACAGCGCCTCCGACAAAGGGGGGAATTTCCAGAGGGTAACAAGGCAAAAAAGCCTCCATTATTCGATCAAGTTCCTCAAGTGGCTTACCATACCAGACCCTATAATTGTTGAAATCCTGGAAACGACAAACAAAGCCTTTAGCCGTAAAAATGGCATAGGGATTCCACATAGCTAAAGAATGCATTGCCGAGTCGTGATCGCTTCCGCTCAGGAGAACAAGCGCAGGAAAAAATCGAGCCACAGATCTTGAGTATTCTATGAATCGCTCATCGGAAACATTCTGCTCAAGCAATTTTATAAATCGGAGGCGCCATTGAGCACTCATACCCTACCCCTCTGCAAGAAAATTAAGAACCAGTTCTTTTCCATACTCAGTCATAAATGATTCCGGGTGAAACTGAACCCCATATAAGGGATAATGTTTATGCTGCAAGCCCATAATAACTCCATCACTACTCCATGCAGTTATAACAAGTTCTTCGGTCACAGGTTTTACACAAAGCGAATGATAGCGAGCTGCCCAGAAAGGTGATGGTAGTCCTTTGAAGATTCCAAATCCACTGTGATAAATGAGATCCTTTTTACCATGAACGGGCACAGGAGCATGAACGGTATAACCATCAAAAACCTCGTTTATAGCCTGCATCCCAAGACATACACCAAGAATGGGAATTTGAGTAAAAAAATTACGGATTACATCCTTACTTATACCCGCTTGAGAAGGAGCCTTAGGTCCAGGGGAGATACAAATCCAGTCTGGACGCTTTTTGATAATTTCATCAATTGTAATTTCATCATGCCGGAAGACTTCAACCGACACTCCAAGCGAAGCAAATAACTGAAAAAGATTAAATGTGAAAGAATCATAGTTGTCTATCATGAGAAGTTTCTTCATAACATCTCACCCCCATAAAAAACCAAAGCCACCCAGACCAACCGTGAGTCTGGGTGGCTCCATTATGAGCCTGACATAACTCACAGAAAAAACACCAGAAACTTACAGCGGAGATAACTCCATAGAGATGTTAAATTAACGATCCCGTCATGTCAATAAACGAAAGAGAGTGTTCTAAAACTTCTCCTATGGGGTGGCGAAATATAGAAAAGGCAGGGACGAAACTCAGCCTGGAAGAGCTTCCCAGACCCAGGTAGCTAAAAACGACCTCAATCATGATTCACCGCATAACTGCAGGGGCGGTGCACGTGTCGCCCCTGCAATTCTATTACGGAGTTTTTCAGAATCCCCTCATAAACAAAAGAGGGTATTAGAAAAGTCTCTGATAAAATTCTGAACATTATCAGGTCACTGTAAATACAGGAACAGCCCACCAGAGTAACCTCAGATGAGGAAAAATTTCCAAATATCATCAAATGTCCATATCTTCATCAGGGGAAATTTTAAAATACCCAAACGAGAGAGGCTTTCGAGAGTTCCGCACCGGAGGTTACCTCTACAGGACACCCCCCATGACGAACCACGATATTTGAACAAGATAAAAGATTGTGTGTGAGTGCCCTTGATAAGATTAAGATCGTCTATAACAAGACCTTATTGTTGATTTGTCTGAAAAAATACACATGTTCTTCATATTTTTGAAAAAATTACCTTCTAGAAGATACCTTGAGATAAACGGCTCAGCTTGGATATCATAACAATAAGGTAAGAAAAATGAGTATAAGTAGAGAAAAATTAACTTTTGATTTGAGAGAAACGAATAGAGAAACTATATTAGAAGTTATTGATAATAATTTGCTTACAGTCCATTTCCAACCAATATTTTCATCAAAGGACGGTACAGTTTTTGGGCATGAAGCTTTAGCAAGAATAAAGGGGCAGGATACTATCAAAGTCAGTATTGAGAGGCTGTTTAAACAAGCCATATTAACCGGAACTATTTCATTCCTGGACTTGAAGTGTAGAGAAGAAGCTATAAAACTGGCGTCTTCTCTAAGCATAAAATCTAATGGATCTTATTTATTTATTAACGTATGTCCTGAAACTCTTGCAGATCCCTCACATAGCCCTGGAATAACAGATAAACTCGCCGAAGAATTTGATATATCGAAAGAAAAAATTGTATTTGAAATAACCGAAGAAGCTACTATAAGAAATTATGGTTTATTCTTAGATGCAATATTATACTACAAAAAAAGAGGTTACAAGATAGCAATAGATGACTTTGGAGTTGGCTATGGAGGGCTTAAAATGCTCTCCATGGTAGAACCCGACTTTTTGAAAATAGATCGTTATTTTGTTTCTAAAGTGGACAAATCAAAAATAAAATACAATTTAATTGAATCTGTTCTTACTGTTTGTCATAAAATTGGCATAAGGGTGGTGGCTGAAGGTATAGAAGATGAAACTGAACTCAGAGTTTTAAAGGACATGGGTATAGACTTTTTCCAGGGCTACTACCTGGGCAGACCAGAACCACTTCCCAGATTTACTCCATTTAAGGCGCTACTTTGGTCTGAAATTCATAACAACTGTCATTATGAAGAAGTTTATTTTGTGGGTGATATTGCCAGTAAAATCGAGCCAATATCCCCTGAGGCTCCTATAACAGAGGCTGTCAACAGGTTTATGACCAACTACATCCTGAGAAGTATACCAGTAGTTGAAGATGAAAGAATTGTGGGTATACTTCACAGAAATAGGTTTCTGGAAAATCAAGTCTTTGGCAGATTAGGTTATGGAATACATCTTAATTCAAGAAAACTAATAAAAAGCCTTATGGAGGAGCCTTCACTCATAGTTGAGGCAAACGTTTCAATAGAGGAAGTTTCTCAAAGACTTCAGAATCGCCATTTTGACTTAATATACGACGACATATGCGTCACCGAAGCTGGCAGATATTACGGTATGGTGCCAGTAAACGTGCTTCTGAAGGCTATCACGGAAAAAAGCATTATACTCGCCAAAAATGCAAATCCTTTAACGGGTCTTCCTGGAAATGAGTTCATTCAACGAGAAATAAACAAGAGACTTGCTCAAAATATAGATTTCGATGTCTGCTACATAGACATAAATAATTTTAAACCCTACAATGATCACTACGGTTTTGAAAAAGGTGACATGGTTATCAAGACCCTGGGATCTATAATTAGCAATGTAGCAAACAACTGTGAACCCACCTCTATCTTCGCAGGACATATAGGGGGCGACGACTTTATAGTAATAACTCCTTGTGATATCTCTATTTCTACATGCGAACGTATAATTTCAGCTTTCAAAGAAAAAATTTGTGAATTTCACAATCCAGAAGAACTTAAGAATGGATACTACACAGCAAAAAATAGAAAGAATGAAGAGGAAATGTTCAAGCTCCTTTCTATTTCTATAGGGATTGTTTCTACGAAAAAGCACAATATAAAGTCCTTTGGTCAACTTGCTTCTATCGCTACAGAAGTCAAAAAATTTGCAAAACTGGAATCGACTCTAACAGGTCAATCTTCAATAGTAATGGATAGAAGACAGACCCGCAACTAGATCAAAATAATCATCCGTTCAATTTTATGAAAATCTTTACTAAAATGGGAGGTGAATATAAATAAATAACAACTCAAAGCCAAACATATCAAAAAGTCATATAAGAAGTAAAAACACTAAGTGCAAAATCATAGAACTTATTTTAACTGAAAATGTTCAGCCAACTTATTATTTAGAGCCACTAAAATGGCCTTAACCAGTTACACAAATAATGCAAAGGAGATAGGTTTATGAAAACCCTATCACTAAAAACTAAATTGATGATTGTCAGTATATTATTAACATCAATCCCTTTGGTAATAATTGGCTGGTATGCTAATTCGGAAATTAAACACATTACAAAACTAGCAAAAGAAGAAAGTGTAGCTATCACCAAATCTGACTTAGACCACATTATCCAGGGTGTTTACAATGCAATCTCTGTTCAACAGGAGGTTCTTCAGAAACAAGTCGAAGCAGGTTTAAATGTCGCCAAGTTAATAATGAAAAATAAAGGAATTTTATCATCTTCTTCAAATGAATACGTTACATGGCAAACTAAAAATCAATTTACCGGTCATATTCAGACGGTTACACTACCCAAAGTGTTACTTGGAGGCAGTCCAATACCTTACAACGTTGATCCAGGGACTCCAACCCCCTTAGTAGATGAAGTCAGAGAAATGATAGGTGGAACCTGTACTATATTTCAACGGATGAACGACCAGGGTGACATGCTGAGAGTAGCAACTAACGTAATGACATCGAAAAGAGAAAGAGCTGTAGGCACTCACATTCCTGCAAAAATGCCTGATGGCACTCCAAACAAGGTGGTTTCTACTATACTTGCTGGAAAAAGGTATGTCGGAGGAGCCTGGGTAGTTAACAGCTGGTATACTACAGCTTACGATCCAATATTCGATGAAAGCGGAAAAGTCATAGGAGCTTTATATTTTGGAATTCCGGAAGAAAATGTAAAAAAACTGCGTAGTTTTATTATGAATATAAAAATAGGAAAAACAGGTTATGTGGCAGTGATTGACTCAAAGGGTAATTATATAATTTCTAAGGACGGCAAGCGAGACGGAGAGAACATATGGAACGTCAAAGACCACAAAGGAAATCTGGTAATTCAAGATATAGTCAAAATTGCTCATTCTTTGAAAGAAGGGGAAACTGGAGAATATAGCTATTTTTGGCAAAATCCAGGGGAATCAGCTCCACGGAAAAAAGTAAGCCTCATTACATACTTTGCTCCCTGGGATTGGATAATTATTGCAGGAGCCTACGAAGATGAATTTCTTATGGTTCCAGCTAAAATTGAGGCAATGTCGAAAAAGGTTACTCGCAATACCACCATATTAATTTTCGTTGTAACGCTTATCTCTCTATTTGTTTCACTATTATTCTACAGGAGAATTAACAAAATGATCGATTCAGTTTCTAGACGGCTTGAAACAGGTGCGAAGGACATTGCTATTGCTTCGGAACAAGTTTATCAAACCGCTCAATCCATGGCAGATAGTGCCAGTGAACAGGCATCAAGTATGGAAGAATTGACTGCATCATTACAAGATATTGCATCTAATTCTAAGAATATAGAGAACTTGAGCAAAGAAGTCGGCAAAGAGGTCTTATCCAGTATCCAGGAAATAGAAAACTCCCTGAAATCTCTGGAAGAAGTAACACAACTAATGATCAGAGTTGGATCCGATGAAGATGAAATGGTAAAAATTGTTAAGGTCATAGATGAAATAGCTTTTCAGACCAATCTTCTTGCCATTAACGCTACCATAGAAGCAGCAAGAGCAGGAGAATCAGGAGCGGGGTTTGCGGTGGTAGCTAATGAAGTAAGAAATTTGGCGATCAAGACCACGGAGGCTGCATCTATTACCCAAAGGAAACTTGAAGCTAATATTGCAAATCTATCAAAGACAGTAGATACTGTTAAAGAATTATATGATAATTTCAAAACAGTTGCCGGTAATGCAAAGAATATAGGTAGTAGCATTAGTAATGTTGTGCGAGCAGTGGAGGAAGTCAGTCGCAATATTTCCTATATGACTACAGCCTTTAATCAGTTAAATGAAATAATTCAGAATACTGCCTCCAGCGCAGAAGTGCTAGCAGACACATCAAAAGACGCTTCAAATCATGTTAAAGAAATAAAAAGCATTGTTTATGAATTAGTACTTTTCGTTAACGGAATCAAATCAATAACAAAAAACGGTAAATCAAAACATATCATCACTGCGGTAGATTCGTCAGACTCTAACAACTCCGGCGATTATTATCATCAACTCCCACAAGAAAAAACACCTTTTGTCATCCCTGTTCCAAAATATTTAACAACGGATTACTCACAAAACTCTAAAGGATATTCCTCTTATGCTAATTACGTAAACTGCTCGGTAAAAATAAAAGCTTATAGATAACAACACCTAAAATTGACCATATTGGGATGGTGGGGGCGGCCAGTTTGACTGACCGAATCTCTCCCACACCACCCGTCATGCGAGTCCACATCGAGCGGTTATAGAAGTTGGGTTCGACAGGGAAAAAAAATTTGCAAACTAACCCAATAACAGGAATTTTATAACCTTCTTTATAAAGTTGAAAAAAATCATCATTTTTGCTAAAAGTTGACTTGGTTTATATAAATTTTGGGGTCATCATTAAAACACAAACAACACTGGTTCAATTAATGATTTTTAGGAGAATATTAAGCCCTATTTACTAGGACATCGTAAACATGGGAGGGACAAATGATTGGTTTTTCTATCTCCAAAAAATCTCTCCAAGCCAAGCTTCTGGTTATCTTCACGGCGTGCCTGCTGGTTTTATTCGCACTTAATCAAGTTGTTATATATTTTTTGACATCGAAAACCTATTTTAAGATTTACAACGAAAGACTACCAAGAATGAAGGAAATGTCAGAGTTCTTTTTTGCAGAGAAATTATCAAAACTCAGTAGATATTCAACTCAAATTGACGAAGATCCAAACATTGGTAGAGCCCTTCTTACAGGTGACCGAGAAGCCCTAAAAATGGTTTTGATCCCCATCTACGAGAAACTTAAAAATCAGGATAAAGATGTCAACACTGTGGAAGTCACCAACGATAAAGGCATTATTGTCCTTCGAGCACACAATCCCGACTTTTATGGGGATGATAAGTCAAAAACACAAATATTCGGAGAAGTCTTAAATACAAAAAAACCTAAGGCAAATATAGATGTATCCACTTCTACTGGATTGCTAAGCCTTGACGCAGTAGCTCCGATCTTTTTTGAGAATCGGTTTGCTGGACTTGTAAAAGTTGGAATCTATCCCAAGTCCGAAAACCTTTTAGAATTAAAGAAACTTTTAGATGCCGACGTTGCAGTTTTAATGAAGAAAGATAAAGATATTGATGATTCGATAAAGAAAAAATATCAGGTAGATGCACGTTATTATCAAAATCAAAAATTGCTGGTATATGGTTCTACCCTTTCCCATGATGATGTAGACAAGTTTATGAGTTTTAATGGAAAAGAGGCGAGAGATTTAAAAAGCGGGAAAAATTCTTTTATTGCAAAAGAATTCAGTCTTAAGGTTCTGGGTAATGAGGTAAAAGATTTTTCATTATTAATTGCTGTTCCTAAGCTGGAACAACAAATGATCAAATCATCCCTTGTAACTTCCAGCCTTATTGCAGGAGTACTAGCTTTCATTCTTATTGCAGCAATAGGTTTTGCCCTAAAAAGGATGATAATTAACCCAATTATCCGAATAACCAAAGACTTGAACCAACATTCCTCAAGTTTGAACGAATACGCCGAAGAGCTTTCTTCTTCCAGTCGCTCGCTTTCAAAAGGAGCCACTGATCAGGCTTCTGCGCTGGAAGAGATGTCGGCATCCTTAGAGGAAATATCTTCTATGGCCAAACAGAACGCTTCTAACGCCATAGATGCAGATAAGTTAATGCAAGAAATAAAATTGATAGTAGATAATTTCAAAAAAGAGATACGCAAACTTACAACGAACATGTCAGACATAAATGAGGCAAGCGATAAGATTGCTGATGTTATAAAGATTATTGACAAAATTGCCTTTCAAACTAACTTGCTGGCTCTCAACGCAGCCGTAGAAGCTGCCAGAGCAGGAGATGCGGGAGTTGGTTTTGCCGTTGTCGCAGACGAAGTAAGAAAGCTTGCCATGAACGCCGCTGAATCGGCAAAGAGCATATCAGAAACAATTGAAGCTATGATCGAGAAAGCTAAAAATGGGAAAATGTTTGTTGAAGAAATTAATGCTAATTTTTCTCACATGTCTGATAAACTGGGTAATGCGGTGGAATTAGTTAATCAAATATCTACTGCTTCTAATGAACAGGCACAGGGCATAGCGCAACTCAGAGAAGCTGTTATCCAAATCGATTTGACAACTCAAGAAGTGGCTGCAAAGTCCGAGGAATTAGCAGCTATAGCCGAACAAACCAGGCATCAGTCAATAGGAATTTCCACAATAGTTAAGGATCTCGACATAATAGCCATTGGGGAGGATTAACTTCGCATGACTGAAAATCTCTCTTTTGATTTTATTAAAATATCTCAGTTGAAAACTCATAGTAAAAAGTCAATTAAGACAGCGTAAATAAAATTTGATTCATGATACTTTGGCAGATCAAACGATGGCAAGAATGTCTGCATCGGAGGTAAGAACTGTGCAAAAAATAAGAATATGCGGTTTATTGTTGCTCTTTCTTGTGACATTAAACGCATTTGCCGAAGCTCCAGAACATAGAAATGTGTGGACTATCAGAGTAAATTCAGAAACGATAAACAAAGCACTTTATATATATGGACTGTGGAAACCTAAAAAAGTTTCTTCTAAGGACTTGCTATTCTTTGGGATTTTTGATGATCAAAAAATCATGGAAAATGCTCTGGGGGAACTCAAGAAATTAGACGATTCGGCAACACCACAACAGCTTGACTCATATCCAAGCGACGCTGTTTTTATTCCGGTAGCTAAAAGTATGACGCTTGCCGACTTGGGATACCGTCTTCCCATTCAGATTCGAGGCATTCAGGGAACGACAAGAATTCACATTCCCTGGACTCAGAATATGTCATTGAAAAACTCAAAGGGGGTTTTCTACATAACCTTTCCGCAAGGTATTTTTCAAAAACCGTCAACGCTTACCGTCTATGTTGAAAACAGACCCATCAAGGTTGTGGCTTTAGATCAGACATTCAAGTCTCCCCTGATCGTTGATTTCCCCGAAATTGACAATGCCAATATAGGAGACTTTCTGGATATAACTCTTACCACTTCTATAACCATCACAGGCGACAAATGCGTTGATGATCAAACGGGTAACGCATGGATCATTCTGGAACCAACCAGCTTCTTCGAGATACTTTATTACCCCGTTATCGGTAGTTTTTACGATGCTTTAAAAAATCCTCTCGAAAGATTAAACCTGTTTCTACCATCAGGACAAATTAAACATGAGGAACTAACGGGACTGTTCAACTTCGCATCTCTCATTGGAGCTATCCACTCTTACAGAACTGATAGTATGTTTACTTCCGGTGGTTACTCACTGAAAAGTCCCAACATCATCCTGAAAGAAGGCGCAGAGGACGCAAAAATAATAGGAAGAGATATTGTGATTTCTCCGCAGGGACTTTCTACTATGGCCAGGAATTTCAGTTCTCCTTCCATGTCTCTTTCTAACTGGAATAAGGTTCAGGTCTTACAAGATGAAAAAGACAAAACCGCGCCAGAAAAAGAAATTAAATTTTCTGATCTGGGAATAATTCCCCCTATTCTTCGTGGCATTGGGGATTTGCAATTTTCCATCCCATTTTCCATAGCTTCTTTTGGCAACTTTCCGTCGAGAGTAATGGTGACGATTATTTACCATCATACACCTATTGCTAAAGAAGACAGAGCCTTCATAAAAGTAAGGCTTAATGGAGTTCTTGTGGCTTCGAAGCTTATTACTTCGGGGGAATCAAAAGAAGAGAGCTTTTCTTTTGAGCTCCCATCGAGGTTTTTACAAACGAGAAATACCTTGGACGTTACTTTTTCCTACTTTACCAACCGAGGAGAATGCAAAGGAAGCTTTCCCGATATGGAGGTATCCGTCTCTCCGGATTCATTTTTCACAGTAATAGGAACATCTTTCGTTCAAGAAAATTTCGACACATTCCCGGGACTTCTTTCTGGAGAAGGCTTGATGATTCTTGGAGAATCAAGCTCTAACTTCGTTAATCTAGCTATGGAACTAACGGAAAAACTTGGAAAACTAAGGCAAAAACCTTTATTCGTTAGAGCCATAACACTGGACAATTTCTCTGAAAATTCAGTAACTCCCTTTACAATAGCTGTTCTTAAGGCATCTCAAACGGCCATTTTCGATCCTCTTGTAAATACTTCCGAGCAATTCCTGATTAAAAATCCCCAAACCGGGCAAACAATCCTTGATGTAAACACAAACGATAACGTGGGTGTGTGGCAGGTCTTTCGAGGGAAAAATAAGACAATCGTGGGGATGCTCTCAATATCTGATTCGATAGCAAATTCAATATCACCGACAGAATTCTTGAAGGGGCTACGCATGGAAGGAAGTGCCAATGTTGCCGTGTGGACACAAGTAAGTTCTATATGTTTCGACGGAAATTGTTCGGGGTCAGAATGGAGAAATTTTGAAGTCGGTGAAAAGATGCAGGTTGTCATGCCAGGCAAAAAAGGCATTTCCTACTACTGGACTAAGTACAGGGTTTATGGCTTCTTAATTTTGGGTGTTTTGCTGTTTCTGTTCCTCTGGTATGTTTACAGAAAACTTACCTAAACTTTAACAAGGAGAATTAAAGTGAAGTGGCGTAAGATTAGCATCGGTTTTTGTATGTTTCTTGTCATATGGGTATTTTCTTGCAACGTATGGGCTGGTGCATGGTTACAACCAAAAGGAAGCTTCTTCTTCTCTACGATACTTTACTACTATAAGACAAATCATTACTTCGACAGTAATGGAAATGAAAGAAAGCGTGGAGGAACCTTTACTAAGGTGGAACTCAATCCGTATCTAGAGTATGGTTTAACATCCACTGATACTCTGGTTTTAAACGTATTCTACGATTGGCTTGATGACGATCAGGGAATCAAGTCCGCCACAAATGACGGACTAACCGACCTTGAAGCGGGGTGGCGGCATCTTCTATGGACTGATGGAACTCAGGTTGTTTCGTCCCAGCTAATGGTTGTGGTTCCTCTGGGTTATGATATTGAAGATAACCCAAGGCTTGGGTATGGAAGATATGCTTTGGAAGGGCTTCTTCAATACGGAACTTCCTTTCGCTTCTTAGATCGATACGGCTTCATTGATCTGGCAGGAGGACCCAGATTTTACATTGGCTATCCATCGGACCAAATTCGAGCGAAGCTCAGTGCAGGTTATGACGTCCTGGATTTTTTGCAACTCATAGGGGGAGCCGAACTTCACTGGGGTCTTGGTAACGGATCAACCAAATACATAGGCGAGAATATTACTCTTACGCCCGACTACAAACTTTTGAAACTTTCTGTATCCGGTCGTTTCAGACTTTCTTCTCATCTTTCCTTTGTAGTTACAGCATATTCTCATGCATGGGGAGAAGATACAGGTGCAGGAGGCGGGCTTTACGGCTCATTCTGGGTCTCATACTAAGCCGTCCTCAACACATGAACCCGTAGGACAGATTCTACTGAAACGGGGTCTCATAACAGAGGACCAACTCACTGAAGCTCTTAATATCCAGAAAGAGCGGGGAGGACGGCTGGGATGGATTTTGCTGACTCTCGGCTGGATAACACGCCTGGAGCTTTTCCAGGCTTTAGCAGAACATTACAGAATGCCTTTCTGGAACTTTACAACACAAGAATTTGACGAAAGAGCCGATAAAAGTCTCATAAAGCAATTAGATTCTTCCGAAGCAATACAATATCACATAATACCTTTCTTCAAGACGCTGCCCGATGAAGTTGTTATCTTAACGGATTATCCGGGTGAAAAATTTGATGAAGCGCTTAACATAATCAAGGATAAATTAGACGTCAGAAAAATAGTTCCGTGGTTAATAACAGATCTGGATTTTACCAGACTGGTTCAACACATATGGAACACCGAGCTGGCGGATCTGGCTATATACGGCCTTTTTTATAGAAATCCTGAAGAATCTGCCATAAAGGTTTTTAGTCGCAACCAAGTAATTGCTATGGGGATTTTCCTGTATCTGGTTCTCATATGGTGTTACTTAGATATTAAATCACTCGTAGCTTCTATATTCGGAATAATACAGACAACCTTTTCTGTTCTTATATTGTTCAAAACCGTCCTCAGCCTGGTGGGGGCAAAACATGAAATATCAGAGCCGGTAAGTAAAGAAGAGGTAGAAAGTCTAAAAGACGAAAATCTACCTGTTTACACAATCCTTGTGCCTGTTTACAAAGAGCCAGAGGTTATAGGACATCTTGTAAAAGCCCTAAAGGCGATGGACTACCCCCCAAACAAACTAGACATCATCCTTCTCCTGGAAGAAGACGACAAAGCTACTCTGGAAGCGGCAAAGAAAGCAAAACCCCCCGGTAACTGGCGATTTCTTATAATTCCTCACGCCATTCCCAAAACAAAACCTAAAGCCTGCAATTATGGGTTGTTTTTCGCTCGAGGGACCTATCTTACCATTTACGATGCAGAAGACATACCGGATCCAGATCAGCTAAAAAAAGCCATTGTTGGATTTTCCAAGAACGACCCATCCTGTATATGTATTCAAGCTGCTCTAAATTACTTTAACGCTACGGAAAACTTCATAACACGTATGTTTACGCTGGAGTACTCCTACTGGTTTGATTATCTTCTTCCGGGGCTCGATCGTTTGAAACTTCCAATACCTTTAGGGGGAACAAGCAATCACTTCAAGGTAGAATATTTAAGACTTCTTGGGGGATGGGATCCTTTTAATGTCACGGAAGATGCAGATCTAGGCATCCGAGCAACTGCTCACGGGATGACCGTCGGAGTAATTAACTCAACGACATACGAAGAAGCCAATTCTCGCTACTGGAACTGGATACGACAAAGATCCAGATGGATCAAAGGTTACATGCAAACATCCCTGGTTTATAACAGACACCCCCTTCGTATGCTCAAAACCCTGGGATTTACAAAATGGATGAGTTTCCAACTCTTTGTGACAGGCACCCCACTTATGTTTCTATCAGTTCCCATTGTATGGAGTGTTTTCATCTACTGGATATGTACTCAGACTAAGATCTTTGATCCATTCTTACCACCTATAATTGTCTACTGGGGACTTTTTAACTTACTGGGTGGAAACTTCCTTGGTGTATATCTTAACATGATCGCAGTCTTCAGGCGAAAACTCCATCATCTCATGCCCTACAGTTTAATAAACCCCTTTTACTGGTTATTCTTTCATTCCTTAGCCGCCTACAAAGCTTTATGGCAACTTTTCTCAAAACCCTTCTACTGGGAAAAAACGCAACATGGAATTACAAAAGTCAAAACCACCCCTTCCACATAAAGCCACCAGGATTTTTCTGGGGATTTGCGTATTTCTGAGTTTATTTCTATTTCTGCTGCTTCTCAACACAACCGCTTTTAGAAATAACTATGCTTACGGCGAGCTTCTCATGCTAGGCGAAAAGGCTATGCTTGTATTTCACGGCTATCCGCCTCGTTTAGAAAACCTCGGCTTCGTGTATCCTCCTTTGATATACGTATTCGTTCTAATATTTCAAAATCCATTTATTTCTTCAGCTTTCGTGGGAGCTCTTTCAGCGAGTTTACTTCTATTTTTCACCTTTAAGGCGCACTCTATAGGGCGCATTCCATTGAGCATTGCCTTGGTTGTGCTCCTGTATGTTCTGGCTTCCCCGGCATCCCTTTTCCTTCTGTCAGAACACCAAAGTTTCTGCCTTTTTATAGGCGTGTTCTTGCAATTAGTTCATCATCTATATCGCTATTGTCGATTTCACTACACCATAGATCTTCTTCTCTTTGGCATGATGACGGCTTTTCTGTTTTTTCTTCGGTTTCAGGCAATGTTTCTTATTCCGGTTCTTATCCTGCCCTTCATAATAACCAAAGAAAAACAGGATATTGGACAAAAGATGTCCGTTGCCATAATTGCTTTCTTCCCATCGCTTTTCTTTCTTGGTGGGTGGAGTTATCTCAACTGGGTGTTCATGAAGGATCCACTTTATTTTTTCAGAGCCTGGCTAAGTTCCATGGGAGCAACATCTGGGTGGAATCCTGCCGGAGATCTTAAAGGCGCTACGATCTATCTTTTTGAACGCACAAAAGTCCTGCTTCCCTTCGTTTTGCCCATCTTTGTTGCGTTTATAAGACAGTGGAAAATTGGATTTCAAAAATGCAGAGTAACCCCTTCCATTCTTGCCGCACCGTTTATTCTCATATGGGCAGATGCGTTGATTGGTGCGACTCATGAGCATTCCATGAGTTATTCCATTTTGTTTTTGGTTGCAGCTTTATCTTTCTGGGTAAATTTTCCGGGCGAGGCAAAACTGCCCTGGATAGATAGGCTTTTTGCGGCAAGCATGATTATGTCTTTAATCTTTAACTGGACTCTGCTAGGAAACCAACACCCCGAGGAACAGGCTTTCAAGCAAGCATTAGTCAAGCCTTTGGAAAATTCAACCGTGGGACATGCTCGAGCTATTGTAAAACATATTCGTCCAGGAACTTCCGTTCTGATAGATGATACAAAAGGCTTTCCAGTGGTCTTCATTGAAGGAGATGCCAGAAGGTTTGTTTTGCCCTATCAGTATGAATACGAGACGGTTCTATCGTCCCCCCATTTATTTGTGGACTATGTGGTTGTGTATGCTGGCAAGGGAAAAACTCCATCGGAAGATCGTATAGCGGGGAGATGGCCTGAGGCGGTTTTTGGCTATCTTCCCAGGTTTAAGTTAGCTGGGCGCTATGGATACTTCATGCTTTATGAAAGAACCGAATATCCATTCAAAAGAGTTAGCTTTTAGACACTGAAATCTTATTAAAAGTAAGGTTGCTACAGTTTAATAAGTCAATCTTATTTACTTTTTTATAAAATGGCAAAGTTAATAACATTGGAAATTCTAAAAGAATCCGTTTGCATTTTCAGTTTGATTTATAAGCTTAGCAGTTAGTTTGGAGGAGGTTTTATCATGGATGAGTCTTTTTACAAGAAACTCTTAGATTTTATGGCAGATGGGGTGTATTTCGTTAACGTCGATCGTCGAATCACTTTCTGGAACAAATCAGCAGAGCGCATTACAGGTTATACGGCTAAGGAAGTTATAGGAAAATCATGCTCAGACAATATCCTCAGGCATGTGGACGAATCTGGAAAGGAGCTTTGTAAAGAAGGATGTCCCCTTATGGAGGCGATCCAAGATGAGCGAATGCATGAGGCAAGAATATATCTTCACCACAAGTTTGGGCACAGACTACCTGTTCACATACGAACCATGTCTATGAAAGACCTCTCAGGAAATATCATAGGAGCAGTGGAAGTCTTCAACACTATCAACGAGAATTTCAATATCTTGGAAGAAATTCAAATGCTTCGTAAAGAGGCGCTCACAGATCCCCTAACGGGCATTGGCAACAGGCGCTTTGCAGAAATCCGATTGAAGGAATGTGAAAGGGATGAAAGGGAATACGGAATGCCATATGGGATTCTTTTCTTGGATATTGATCATTTTAAAGCTGTTAATGATAGGTGGGGTCATGGAGTGGGCGATAAGGTGTTGCGAATGGTCGCTAATGTCTTAACTGGGGTCGTTAGAAAACAGAATGCACCCTGCCGTTGGGGGGGAGAAGAATTTTTGGTTGTCTGCCGTAACGTATCGGTAGAGGAACTACGTGCTACGGCAGAGCTTATTCGAATGCTTGTAGAAAAAAGCTGGTTTGATCATGATGGGGAAAAGATTGCCGTGACCGTTTCTTTAGGTGGAGCATTATCAAAACCTGGCGAGTCTTTCGAGGAGGTAGTAAACAGGGCTGACCAAGAACTATACCGAAGTAAAGCCGAAGGCAGAAATCGTGTAAGTATAGCCCCTTAAAGTTAAAATAAGTTTATCATTCTTTCGTGTGGGTTACTGCAATAGCTTGATAAATCATCTTCTCTCGACACTACGGATTTTGACTTAATTGATTTTTCTCACAGTTTTGAGGGGTCTCAAGAAAAGATTAAGATACTGGTAAATTGTTACATGAAGTTGCTCAGGCTCGGATGTGTACCGAACATGAATAAGTTGACCTTCATTGTTGACAATGGCTGTTCTAACCTGGATCCGACAGCGAGATGACCACGGAGTGCACCTCGGTAACGAGATGTCCCAACCTGCCCATAAATTTATACCATAAGTCTCTAAAAATCCTCAATTTTAAGGTATCACCTTTTTCACATTGACAAAATATAACGATAGAATTTATATAGCCCCGCCCATGGGGGACCATGAGGAAAAGCTTTGTTTTTTACAATCAAAAGAATTACACAAAATCAAAGGAGGGGTTTATCATGAAAAAACTGAGTTTCTTGATGGTCATTGGGTTATTCCTCTCATTGTTGTCTGTTTCCGCTCTCTTTGCCGGGGAAAAAGCCCCACCAGAGGAAGTGGTTCAGAAAGTGAGAGAAGCAGCTCAGTTCCTGGCTAAAGAAGGCAACAAAGCACTGGAAGAGTTCAACAAAAAGGACGGAAAATGGGTTTGGAAGGACAGTTACATCTACGTGGTTGACTGTGCTCAGGCGACAGTCCTAGCCCATCCGATGCAGCCCCAGCTCATTGGGAAAAACGTGATAGCCATAAAGGATGCGAAGGGTAAGCTTTTTTCCAGTGAGATCTGTGAGGCTGCCAAAAATCCCAAGGGAGGGTGGGTTGAATACTGGTGGCCCAAGCCAGGTGAGCAAACTCCTTCAAGAAAGCTGTCATATTCCCTCAACGTGGAAGGAACAAATCACGCAGTTGTAGCGGGCATCTATGATGATCAGTCTTCTGTGGAAGACCTGAACAAATCCCTCAAATGAGAAAAAAGCAAGCTTAACAAGAACATATGATGGAGCAGGTTTGCAAGCGACAGCATGCTACTTGCTCCATCTTTTTTACCATGATCAAAGAGGTTGGAGGTTTTTCAAAAAATGAGAATATCCACAAAACTGACCATACAGCTTCTGTCAGCTGTCCTGTTATATATAGTGGCTTTCGCCTCTTCTCAGTACTTCAGCACTAAGATTTACAGCCAATATGATCTCACCAGCGATGTTTATAAATTTCAAGGGAAGCTGCTAAACGTCATAGTGAGTGAAAAGGACTACTTGAGAACCTACAAAGGGGATGTCGCCGAACTTGTCGTTTCAAAAGTCAAAAATCTGAAGGAGTTCATAAGTGCTTTAAAAGCGAAATCCTCAGATTATTCAGATCGCATAGCCAGGCTGGAGGATATTCTCAAAAAATATGAAGAAGTTTTCACTAGCACACAGGCTGTAGCCGAAAAAATTGTGGGAGAACAGAATAGCCTTCGGTCTCTGCTTTCAGACATGAATAAGAAATCACTGGACATGACAAAGACCATTGAAGGACTCATATCCATGGCATACATCACTCAGGGAGAAGCACCTATTGAATACTCATCAATTGCAGTATCTAACAAAACCATCATAAATGGATTAAACACTATCTTCATGTCTCTAAGCGACGATCTCATAATGTATGGCAAAGAAGAGGAATTTCAAACCACATTTTCTCAAAACTATGAGGATGTAAAAAAAGAGATCAAAAATTTAGAAGGAATAATTAAAAACTTAAAATCCTTAAAAACGGGAAAAAAAGACAGCAGCCTTGAAGTGTTTGAAGCCTATCTTGAATATATGCTGAAGGTTGCCCCTGAATACGAATCTCTGGTCTCAAACATTCACAAAGAGTGGAAGGAGCAGGCCAGACTGAGCAAGGAACTTGAAGAGATCAGAGAAAAACTGCTTGTTCTGGGTGCTGAAACCTCTGAAGAGATCAGCAAAGCTCTTAATACAAGCAAGAAGACAAACACGCTTACAGGGTTGACTATAGTTGCTGTAGCTATAGCCATTATGATTATCAGTAGCTTTTTGATAAGTCGTTCTATTACAGTTCCTGTGAAAAGGCTAGCAAAGGCTGTGGATGACGGATTGGTGGAGATAACCTCGGCAGTAATGCAGGTATCCGAATCAAGCAGAGATCTCGCGGAGGGAACCACAAAACAGGCGTCAGCCATTGAGGAAACTTCATCATCCCTTGAACAAATGTCCGCCATGACAAGGCAAAATGCCGAGAATGCCCGAGAAGCAGAACATCTTATTACCGAAACCAATTCTGTCGTGAAAGAAGCCAACACCGCCATGGAAAGACTTATAAACTCTATGGAAGACATTTCAAAAGCCAGTGAAGAAACATCAAAAATCATTAAGACTATAGATGAAATAGCTTTTCAAACCAATCTTCTAGCTCTGAATGCAGCAGTGGAAGCGGCTCGAGCAGGGGAAGCGGGGGCTGGTTTTGCAGTTGTGGCTGATGAGGTAAGAGCTCTAGCAATGAGGGCAGCTGAAGCGGCTAAACAAACGGCTCATTTGATAGAAACCACTATATCCAGAGTGAAGGAAGGCTCAAATTTTGTCCAAGAAACCCATAAAGCCTTCATTCAGCTCGCAGAAATGGCTACAAAGGTAGAATCCTTAGCGAAGGAAATATCTTCTGCATCATCCGAGCAGGCCGATGGAGTTGTTCAAATCAACAAAGCGATTTCTGAAGTAAATATTATAGTTCAACAAAGTGCAGCACATTCAGAAGAATTGGCCAGTGCGGCAAATTTAGTGCTTCAAGAAATAAGATCCATTCAGGAACTCATTGATGGCTTGGTGGTTATGGTTTACGGAAGCACAGAAAGATCTGTTGCTGTAGAAACTTTACCAGCAATAACAAAGAATAAGGACATACCAAAACTCCAAATTACAAAGGCTGATGAATCTAAAGAAATAAAACCGGACGAAATTATTCCTTTAGAGTGAAGATCCCTTAAACAAATTATTAAGTGTGTAGGGGTGAAAAATTTTTCACCCCTACATGATAATTTTCGTGACTTGCAGAATGAGATAAGTATTTAGCCTTTCATTTTTGCCAACTCTACCATGTCCCAAATACGTGATGCAACGGAATTTTATGAACTATATACTAGGCGCAAGTAGAGCCCATATTTTTAAGGCTTTGAAAGGGATCTTCCACATGGGTGAGCATTTTGTAAGGATTCAGAGTTATTCGAGAAATCTTCTCCAGAATAACGCATTAGAGTTTCGGCGATCCCTTAAAGATCCTGCTCAAAGCCTTTCTGGAACCGATTCCTGATGGCTTGTTCTTTGTGCCGTCCTTCGCCACTCGTGCAATACGAGAAGACTTTCTCGGACATCTCATTTCGGATGGCCCCACCGTCCCCGTAGAGCCTTAATAAACCAAGTGAAGCCTCCTGCTGAACATCCCTTGTTATACGCCTGTCAAACAGACACGGTTAGATGCAATGTTGGGATAATGAAGAAACCATCAAAACAAAATCATGGAGTAGAAATATGATTGCAGGCATTGTTGGTATCTTGGTAGCTTTTCTTGTTTTTCTTTTAGTTATCCTGTTCTGGAAGAGAAAGCCCAACCCAACAATTGCTATTCCACTCAGTAACTTTCTGACATCACAGGGATTTACACCTGTAGATTCTTCTGATCCCGTTATTAAATCAATCAGAGATGCTTACAGCCTTACTACTTATGGTATCTTTATAGAACAGGTTTATAGAAGGGTGGGAGATGACCTCACCGTATGCTGGCTTACTGATTCTCACGGCACCACCAACCATCTTGTCGCAGCAATTCCGAAAATGGATAAAAATGGAACATGGGTTATGCTTCATCTTCCTGGCATAAAGGGCATGAGCGGAAATTTTATCCGAAAGCTTTTCGGGTTTTCCCTTTCATCTTCTAATTTAGAAAAAGTGGAGTCAGGCATATCAGGCAAATCAGCCACAAACTGTGAGCTTTATGTTAAGAGTGGTGACCCGATGCCTTTCTTTAGAGATGAGTTTATTAATCTGCTTCCACAATGTGGGAACATCATCCTCCGATCAACAGAATCCATTACTTTAGTTGAGAGGCTTTCAATCCATGTAACAGAAACATGGGAACAGGAGGCAGGAGAACTATTACGAACAGCAAATTTATTGAAAACATGGTTATGATAAAGTCATATAACAAAAGCTGGTATAGATATTGGGGTGATTGATATGCCTTTGTATTTCTGCCTCCATCGATATATGGTGTTAGGACTAATTCCATACTTTCTTGCAATAGAGTTTATAGAACTGCCAGGCAGATCCGCTTCTGCAATGATCTTGATTATCTGGTCAACTGAAAACTTATTAGGTCTCATACATTTCGCCTCCTTATTTATGCCTTTAAAATGCTACATAATTGGTGTCTCATTTTTGGGGAGCAGTTCAATGACCAAAAAAGAACAGGGGAAAAGGCTGGATGGATTGCCGGTTGGGGAGGGGGATTTTTTTGGGTTCTTATCCTGGCAGGCCTATTTTTTTACCGGCAAAAATTTGGGCAAGGTGTCGTGGGGATAGCCTTGACCGGGGCTGCCGTTGTCGCGGTATTGTACTATCCGCCATGGCGGCATCCGTCAACACCATATTGGAAACTAATGCTTGCACCCTATGGCTTATTTTTCATTGCTGCTGCCTGGGCAGTCTGGTCATTTGGTGGCATCGAGGTTATAGGGTTCAACTGGTGGAATTTGCTTTGGCTTCTACCCGCTCTCAGCCCGTTTTGATTTTTGAGCAATAAGAGATGGGCGGAATCAGACACGCAACCAGACACTGCACCGGACAGGGATTCCACTTCGCTCCACCCCCGCCGGTGAGCTTGAACATTGGGAGAAGAAAACATGAAAAAATTCATCATGCGTTATTCCGTCGCTATTCCCCTATTGTGCGTTTTTGTCTTTACTATTACGGATGGCTTGCAGCAAGGATGGTCGAATTGGTTGTCTATGCTTCTGGACAATGCTTTTTTCTATGGGTTGGGGTGCCAGATGCTCGGCTTTGCAATTGGCCACCTTTTTTTCGGTGATGCAATCGCAGAGCATATTGGCTGGGAAAAAGGCAGTCCTTTTCAGTTTGAGGTGGGAATGGCAGCTCTGGCGATCGCCGTTCTGGGCCTTTTAGCCCCATATTATGGAAATGAATTCCAGCTTGCCACAGTCATTATAGCGACCATTTATCTTTGGGGATGCGCTGGGGGCCACATCCGCCATATGGTCAAACACAAGAACTTTGCTCCCGGGAATGCCGGATATGTTTTCTGGTGGGATATTCTATATCCGCTCTTTCTAATTGTTCTTCTTGTATTGCGTCATCTGGCAAAGTCCCTTCCGATCATGGTATTCATTTTTTGTCTATCTGTAGGCTTGCCCGCAACCTGCCTTGCACAAACAGGGGGGAAAGACATGGAGTTAAAACTTGAGGTGTTACCGAAACGAGTACTGATTGGCGACCCGATCCACATAAGAGTCAGCGGCTTGCAGCCCGGACAGACAGGGTCTATTGTAGTGTCCGGGGCCGACCAGTTCGGGAATATCTGGTCCTCGCAGGCATCTTTCAAAGCTGATGGGGCGGGTACAATAGACACATCGCGGGATGCGCCTGTTGAAGGTTCCTATCAGGGGAAGGATCAGGCTGGACTCTTCTGGTCCATGACATGCCAGCAGGCGAGAGAAATGGTTTCTCCCTTTCCCATAATGCCCAGTATCACCATAACCTTGATAGCAAACGGGCAGGAAAAAGTTAGCCAGGTTATTGAGCGCGTATCCCGTGTGGAACTTGACAGCCAGGAGTTGACCGAGCCTATCGTCGGGGTCTTTTTTAGACCGCGGGAGCTCAGCCGGCCCACACCTGCCCTTATTGTTTTAGGTGGCTCTGAGGGCGGGTATAATCAGGGATGGGCAGCAGTTATCGCTTCCAAAACACGCCTTCCGACCCTGGCACTTGCTTACTTTGGTTTCGAAGGCTTGCCTGCTACCTTGGAGAATATCCCTCTGGAAACTATTGAAAAGGCTTTGCAATGGCTGAACCAGCAGCCTTTCGTAGCGAAGGACTGTTTTGGCATTATCGGTGCGTCCCGAGGAGGGGAACTGGCCATTTTATCCGCCTCCATTTTTCACCAGATTAAAGCTGTTGTAGGATATACGCCAAGCGGTGTTATCTGGCAGGGAATTGGCTCCAAACCGGCACCGGCGTGGACATTTAGAGGGCATCCATTTCCGTATCTGTTGTTTTTGACCGATGATGAGTCACAGAGATTATTTCTTGAGGCCAAAGCAAAAGGCACGACTTATTTTACCGAACCTTCATTTCTCTATAGTCTTAAAATGCAGGAGTCTCGTATCCAGAGCGCAACGATTCCCGTGGAGAATTCCAAAGCGGCGTTTTTGTTGATAGGCAACCCTAACGATGGAGTCTGGCCATCTCAGATATTATCCAAGATAACAATTGATCGCCTCAAGGCTCACAATCATCCCCGCTCCTTTGAGATTTTGTCCTACGATCAAGGTGGGCACATGCTGGTCCCGTATCCATATTATCCAACTACCATGCGTAAGTTCTATCTGCCCACAATCCAGGTCTGGGAAGGGCTGGGCGGTACAGCTGAATCAGCTGCAAAAGCTGCATCAGATTCCTGGCCAAAGGTCATAGAATTCATCCTCCGGGAATTGCGGTGTGACTGAGGAGATGTTCCTGTTGTAGGCTTTACATCCTTATAAGGTAGATTTGTTTACAGGGTTATTTCTCATTCCAAGCTATAGGAGTAGGGGTCAGATCTTGCGATATAACAAAAACGGGCTCTATACTTTTAAAAACTCTTTTTCAGTAGTATAAAATATAATAAAAGTTTAGAGGTCAGGTCCTGCAATCTAAAGATCATGTAACATACGATGCTCTAAATCATGGCAAGACCATTACGGATTGAAATTCCAGGTGCCTTTTACCACATAACATCGAGGCAGGTAATAGCTTTGAACCCTGTAAGAGCCGGTCTTGTGAGCAGGCCGGAAGAATGGAACTGGGGTAGTTTCAGGGCACTGGCAGGGCTTGATCCTGGCATTCCTTGTTTAACTGATGACTCGATCCTGCTTCAGTTTGGTAAAGAAAGTAAAATAGCGGAAAAGCGATTCATGGAGTTTGTCCGGGCAGGATTAAAGGTGGAGGCTCCATAGAAAGATATAAAGGGACAAATATACCCTGGCGGCAAAAAATTTATTGAGCAGATAAAAAGTCTGATTAAGAGCAAAAAGGATGAGAGCAAAAGATAGAAAGTGATATTTCAAGATCTGACCCCAGAGCCACAGAGTCACTTGCTGCTAACAAGTCAATGCAGCTTGACCACAAGGCCTGCGGTCTTGTGGTAGCTGATTTCATCGTTAGGCAGAGAGAAGATGGGGCAGGATTATCCGTCCATCGCTTGGTTATTGCTCGCACTCACGTGCGTAATTGGGTATTTAGTTTTGAACCCTCGCACCAGGAGAACATTGCGCTGGGGGCGAACAAGCACAAGTTACCCCATGTCGGTGGTTGGTGCTGTAGTCGTCATTGGGACATTTGGACTGCTTACCGCCACAGCGTTCGGGGTTTTGCCGTTTATCGTTTTTCTC
The DNA here is from genome assembly GCA_037482015.1 of Thermodesulforhabdaceae bacterium. Classification (NCBI taxonomy): domain Bacteria; kingdom Pseudomonadati; phylum Thermodesulfobacteriota; class Syntrophobacteria; order Syntrophobacterales; family Thermodesulforhabdaceae; species Thermodesulforhabdaceae bacterium. Next base: position 206,245 of record JBBFKT010000001.1, on the reverse strand, counting down.
GTATCGCTTCCCCTGCTGCTTGCTGGGGCGCTGTATGACGCATGGCGTGACAGCCGGGCGAGACGGGGTAACACGAAAGGATGACATAAGATGTATGGTCTGATGGCGTATATACAATAGTGCCAAACTAATCTCACACTGGTTCAGTCACATCCCCTACGATAAAAATAGAACACTTCATCAAACAAGCTGGCTTTTCAATCGTTCTTTAAACAAAGAAAAGCGCCTCTGAATAGAAGAGTTCCTAACCGCTATAGCTGTAGCTTTATGAGTTCCCACCAGAACAACCAGTTTTTTCCCTCTAGTAATCGCTGTATAAAGAAGGTTCCTTTGAAGCATAACGTAGTGCTGTGTCACCACAGGAATGATAACAGCCGGATATTCACTTCCCTGTGATTTGTGAACACTTATGGCGTAAGCTAAGGTTAATTCATCAAGTTCAGAAAAATCGTATTTAATTTTTCTTCCGTAGAAATCCACGGTGACTTCCTGATTCTCAAGATCAACAAGCTTTATGATGCCCATGTCACCATTATAAACATCTTTGTCATAGTTATTTTTTGTCTGCATGACCTTATCGTTTACCCGGAATCTTTGCCCTCCCCTTTCTATTTGAAACCCGCGGGGATTGAGCGCATCCTGTAAAAGGCGGTTCAAATTTGACGATCCAAGAACTCCCTTATTCATCGGGGTAATAACTTGAATGTCATGGATGGGCTCAAAACCGAAACCTTTTGGGATGCGATCGCAGTAAAGTCTTACAATCAGACTGGCTATTTCTTCTGGGTTTTCACGATAGATGAAGTAGAAATCGCTTTTCTGCTGTTTTTGATCTTTTACAGAAGGAGTTATTGGCATTTTCCCTTCAATAACTCGGTGTGCATTCACAACTATCTGACTATGCTTCGCCTGACGATGTATAGTTGAAAGTCTCACAACAGTAAAAAGCCCGGATTCAATAAGATCTCGAAGCACGTTGCCTGGCCCAACAGATGGCAATTGATCGACATCTCCAACGAAAACAACAGACATGTTGTTGGGCACAGCTTTAAGAAGATGGTGAAGGAGAGGAAGGTCTATCATTGAAGTTTCATCCAGGATCAGCATATCCCCTTTCAATGGAGAAGATGCATTCTTGAGGAAACCACCTTCTTTAGCCTTGCTTATTTTCCCGTTAGGTTGTTTTTTTTCTGGCAGATCTTCTCTAGAAGCTTTTCCTCTAGGGCTAAACTCTAACAAACGATGAATAGTAGCGGCTCGATTACGAGTAACCTCTTCAAGCCTTTTTGCTGCTCGACCCGTGGGCGAAGCAAGAAGCACACGAAGCCCTAACAAGTTGCAGGCTATGGTGATCGCCTTGACCAGAGTCGTTTTACCGGTGCCGGGTCCTCCCGTGATGATTGTAATCTTGCTGGTAAGTGCTGTAATGAGAGCCTTTCGCTGATCTTCATCCAGCTTAAAAGAAAGCTTTTCTTCTACTCTATCGAAAAAGTCCTGAGGCAACAAAAGGCGAAGCACGTGTTTTCTGAGTTCTAAGAGCCTTTTTGTTGCCATCACCTCGCAAGTATAAAGCCCGGGAAGATATAAAAGAGCCCTCTCGGTCCCGGATTCTTTACTCCAGTCTCGCACGAGACTTTCTCGATGGATCATTTCATTAACAACTGGAATCAGAACCTCCCGCGGGATTTTTAACTGATCCTCTATTATTGAAATAAGCTCGTCCTCCGGAAAACAGGTGTGTCCTCCCTCTGATGCAAGCTTTTGAAGCATATAAAATATGGCTCCCTGAGCTCTCAAGGGAGAATCTTCAGGAATACCAAGCTTTCTCGCTATAGCATCAGCTGTCAGAAAGCCTATCCCGCTTACTTCCATTGCCACTCTATAGGGATTTTCTTTTAGAATTGAAATTGACAGGTCGCCGTAATGTTTAAAGATTCGTGGAGCATAGCCTGTGGGAATATCGTGATCCTGTAAAAACTGCATAAGCTCCCGAATGTCTTTTTGTTCTCTCCATGCTTTCTTGATCTGCTCCAACCGGAAGCTGCCAATACCTTCAACCTCGAGAAGTCTTTCGGGAGTGTTTTCCATCACATCAAAGGTTTGAACGCCGAAACGTTCCACAATCCTTTCTGCAATAACGGGACCTATGCCTTTAATAAGCCCAGAAGCAAGATACTTTCTTATACCCTCATGGCTGGCGGGAAGGAGCGTTCGGTAAGATTCGGCGTATAGCTGCATCCCATGTTGAGGATGGTTACGCCACCTGCCCTTAACTTCTATCGTTTCGCCGGGGTTTATATCCATGAATTTTCCGACAACAACGATGGGTTCTTTACCCCTGGCAGGTAAAATCTTTAACACTGCATAGCCATCATCAGGGCTTCTAAAAGTAATTCTCTCAACTTCTCCTCGAACAGTCTCTAGCATTATTACACCGTTATCTATTAGAAAACCTTACGAATCTTCACTGAATTAGTTTCTCATTTTCTAATTTCAGTCCAACTATTTGTTAAAACTATTTGGAGATATAGAAAAGAATCTTATTAAGATTTCCCCATAAAAATAGATGCCCTCCAAAAATCAGAGGTAAATGATTCTGGAGGGCCCCAGGTAATCTGCAAGCATTAAGATTATTTGTTTATTAACTTTTGAAACCTTGCAATTATTCCCTTTTGCTTGCTTTGAGCTACTATATAAAATTCAGCCACACTCTCTGATTTTGCCGCATCTGGAATTTTACCCTGGTTTTCAATCTCAGCCAGCCTATCATCCCCTTCAAATCTTGCCACCCATTTATCTCCCTCGCGAATTAAAATTCCCTGTCGCGTTTGTCCCTTCTGAACCGGTTTTGAGCTTGTTTGAGCCGAAATCAATTCACGAGAAGAAATCTTTAGACTTGCTGTAATTCCTCTGGCCGAATCTTCAGAAATCTGTTTCTGGATACTATCACCACTTTCACCAGGCGGTAATTCAACTTTCACCGGTGGTTCGACAATCTCCCAATTTTCACCGGATTTACCATAAGAAACTTCCAGCTTCATCCATCCCACAGGAAAACATTGAACATCATTTCTTTGCCATACTCTTCTGCTTTTGGGAGCAGGATCATCCCTTCGGTCTTTACCACAAATGTTTCTAATTTTCTGACGCAGACTCTCATTCCAGAGTAAATCCACCGTTGTTGAAAGCATGCCAGAGCCATAGCCAATTCTTAACCAAGATCCATTCAGGGCATTTTGATACCAGTTCCTTAAAGAACTTGCGGCACTATCGGCAATGTCGCTGCTTTTTTTGACTTTAAAGAACTCAATTTCATGCTTCATAACATCTGTTTGCATTTGAGACACGCACTTGAGCACATCTTTTATACATGTTACTGGCAAAGTTCTATTTTTTTCAGAAAATTTCTGGTAAAGTGCGTAATCCCAGACAATTTCGGTTTCAAAGATCCCGCCCACTACTGCCTCAACCCAGATGACAATCTCGCCATTTCGTGAAGAACCAGTGCTCCAGTAAAAATTCCCTTCTTTCCTCTTACAGAGAACCCTGATGGGAATAACTTTAACTTCTGGCTTTCCTATTGGATAAGCATCCCGAACAATAAGGCATCTAAGAATGTCTTTATTTTGATCATTTACCGGCGAGCCAGCAAGGGTAAAAGATTGTAAAAAACTCTTCTGCATTTCACTGGAAAAGGTCTTTCCTCTTTCCCGGTTGCGAGCTTCTTTGATTTGCTCATCAATCTTTTTTTCCCATGATCCAATGTTATTTTTGACAACGTTATATAAAACTGCAGTTCTCATAACACCTTTTATGGACGTTCCAGGAATGTAAATCCTATTTAATCCGTCCCTGATAAAGGGACGAAATTCTCCCATCTTTGCACTGCCTCCGGGAACAGAGTAGGAAGACAAAGACATGAGGTTCGGCAGATTACTTCCACCTGTATTTTTCTGAATAAACTGCAAGATCCCATCTCGCCTCAAATTCCCCGAAAACGCCTCATTAATAAACTTATCCATAAGATTTTTTTCTATTAGAAATCTTCCCAGTTTCTCTTCATTAACGACGTAAACCTGGTTCTGATAAAAAAAGAATTCCATGGGATACAGGATGCCTAAGCGAGAACCTATAAAAACAGGAGTAATAACAGTTAGTCTAATTCTGGCAACTTCGAAACACTCGCTCGGTTTCATAGTTTTCCTCGTCTTTATAAACGTGGCAAAGGAAACCAAAAGCCCAGCCCGCTTCTGAAGACTTTATGATCAAGTCCCATTGAAGGGCCTATCTGCGGAGTGACATCAACCAGGCAACCCTGGAAAGGCTTCCGAGAAACGGTTCCTTCAGCAAAAAGAAACAGTCGTTTCCGTTTAAGGGTAGTTCCATACCGACCAGAAGAAACGAATCCCCGATTTTCTTCTATAGTCCAGGCAAGCAACTGTTCCGAAAGTGTTGTTATTTCGTCTTTTCGAGGAAAATAGCGTGAAAGTAGAAGGTATCTATCAGAAAAAAGGGTGGTAAATTCAGGTAACAGATTTTCTAATGGCTCGAATCCCTGAAATTCGAAAGAACCGATACCGTATGTTCTTTCGCCTCCCAAGCCCATTTCACCAAGCAAAATGAAGGCATTTTCCAGAAACTTTAAGTGCTTATCATCTTCCACAGTTACCAGTCCGAAAAGTCCTGCACTTTCCACAAACCTCACAATACTGCAATACCATATGGAACTGTTGCAGGTATCGCGATCTAAAGCCACGCGGGGTCTTAATTCTATTACATACCAGCCTGACCTATCATCGGCATTATAAGGTTTTGCTAATGCCATCCCTCTATTCTTAATGTTGCTGAGATCTTTTGCAGAAAGAGGTTCTTTCCCCAGCCACATAATGAGGTCTTTGCTCTCGATATACCGTAGCTTTTTTATATCTTTACCGCTAGATCTAAGATATTCCCGGGCATCTTCAGACAGCGGGGGGTTGTCCAAAGGTTTCGGAAAAGCATAAGCTTGCCTGGCACGACCATTTTCGAAAACAGGTCCATAGGGGAAAAGGCTACTCAGTGTAAGAACTGGTGGATTGCTGGAAAGAGCATTTATAATTTCATCTGCTTTACCAATAACGGCACAGGCATTAACGAGAGCTGAAGTGAGAGAATCGGAACTGAGAACAATTGAACTTTCCTCAAGACCTATACCATGTTGCCCAAAATGGACTCCCCAGGGAAATTTAAGACGGTAAAAGAAAGCCTTCATTGCTTACTCCCCGAAAAATTGGGCTATATGGTCCAGTTCCTGTTCGTTAAGACTGTTGAATGATTTAACTCCGTTTCCAGCCTGACGATAAAACTCAAGGCGGCGAGCCTCAATCTTCCTGATGTTGAACTTAATATGACCATAACCTCTTGATCCATGCCCGCCTAGCGTATCGTCCTCAAGAAGTCGCATAGCGAATTGAAGATTCTTTAGATCTTGCTTCATCTGCTCAAGATCCTCAACATCGTAAATCATTTGAAATTCAAACTCAGATCCTGCAGGAACGCGTTCAAGGTTTCTTGGATTTGCTGCAGAAGTAACACGGTCTATGCTATTTTCAAATTTCCATTCAGTAAAAAGAAGACCTGTATCTATATCTTCAAGCAATTTGCGGGAATCTTTGGTAAGCTTGGCATCCCTAACTTTAAGGCGTGAAGATAATTTTTAGTGCCAGAAGATCCGAAAATACGACATACGGGACAATGGAGAGCGCCGGGGTACTCAAATGTTTTTCCATAGTTCTTGTTTTTCTGACTTCCACTTTCCCATCCATCACATTCATGACGACTTATTCCAGAGCCACCGTCCCGGTTTGGTAATAAATCAGGAGATGCTTTTTCAAGCAGGCTTCGGAGTTTTCCTTTGAGAGAAGACCCGGGAATATACGGCTCCTTTGTTATTGGATCTCTGACAACAGGACCATCTACAGTTCCTATTTCAAGGTTTTCTTTTGACGCACCTATATGAAGACCTGTTATGCATCTAATAGTGCCCTCTATGGCCACTTTTCCCAGAATCTTTCTAGAAGATTTGACCTGTTCCATTAGTCCTTACCTCCGTAGAACTTGTGGTAAGCAAATATAGACTCAACAAACCTAAGAAATATGAAGAAGTTTTCTTTACTATTCGCTGCAGATTTCACAGCGGCATCCAGGAGTTTTGCTAATGGTTTTACCTGATTATGCCTTCCCGCAGCGTAAGCAAGCTTTGGCCTCAGGAGCACAATTTCAGCTTTTATCTTCTCCCACTCCTTATCTTCACCCCTCCTTATGGAACTCTCTATTTTCCTCGCTCCATCAAGAAAACGCCTGATTTGATTAACGCTAACATTCTCTTTTATTCTTCTGCCTACCTCTTCCGCAATTTCTACCAGTCTCTCGATTTTAAGTTTTGATAAGTCTTTAACTTCATTGATGAATCCCGAAAAATCCTCATTATGAGGGCTATTCATGGCTCATCACTCCTCCTTCTAATCATCATAATACAGAGCATCAGTCCTACCTCAACATGCTCCCCGTTTCCTATCTTTGTTGAAAAAACGTAATCCTGTAAGTTCTTTAAGTGTCCTTTCAAATCTTCTGATACTCTGGTGCGACCGAATAAATAGGCAAGTTTTGGGTGTATCCATTTATTTAGATTGCGCCATCTTCTCATGAGATCCAGAAGACGGTAAAGAAATCCCATTGAAAGTCCACCCTCAACAAGACTCATACTACGGCCGGATGAACCAGGCTTCATAAAGGGACTAAGATATGAAATAATCTGCTGAAGAGCTTCAACGTCGCCACCCTTGGGAGACTTCCAGGGGAAAACGTGGTTTTCTGTTATGGCAATAGATTTGCGAGTATCTTCCTGTCCATTTTTTCTGCCGGATTTTGCCTCTCCTTCAGCTCGCCCAGCCAGTTCCGCAAGCCGATAAACAGGATCATGGGAATAACCAAAAACAAAGCCGCCGGAAAGCGTTATAAAGGGATTCGCAGTGAAATCCCTGAAAGCTTTCTGGACATCAAGGGCAGCTTCCAGCACATCAAGCCAGTGCCCTATAAGGAAAAGGTCATCTCCACCGGAGTAAACTATTGAAACGAGTCTATGCGGGCAGGAAGAAGCCGATCGAGGAAAAAGAACCGTTTTGGGAGGATAGTTGTCTCGACCCGAAAGTATTCCATTGAGGTGGTATTTGAAAAACAGACTGAGTCTATAAGAAAGTGTCGCCATAAGACTAAAATTCCTTTCATTTTCAGGAACAGATCTGGAGAAAATCCTTCCAAGATAATCCACGTCCATACGGAGGACGCCCAGGCGTTCCATCCCGTAACTTTTGTCAACCATAGTTTCCAGGTCAGTAATATTTTCATCAGGGGGAATGTAAATTCCTGCTAACAAGGGACGGCTTTTATTATGGCGAAAAGCATTTAGATCCCATTCGTTCAGGTGATAAACTACTGAAGCGCTTGATCCAACATCGTCGCTGTAATCTCCCGATATTTTGTAGAAACTGTTACCTATTTGCAAATCATAAACGGAGACTTCACTATCCCAGCGGTAAATCACTGGTTTGCCTCTAGAACGTGATGCCTTATGTAACTTTTCTCCGAGCAAGAACTGTTCTTTGCATCCTTTACAAACCTTAACTTCTTCAATCACTCCCTCCTTCAAACTCATTAGAGGCACATCTTCACGTCCGCAAACATCGCACTTTGCAGTATAGCAATCCGGGTGAGGCTCTTCAGGCGCAGAGAAAAAGTGATCCAGATATTTCTCCCAGGGTCTCTTTTTTACTGCTTCAAGTTTTTCAGAAAGTCGGCGCCAAATCGGGGAAACGTTTTTTAACTCAGCTTTGCTAAAAGGTTCGTAACAAATGAACAATTCCAGAGATGCAGCGAAATTTTTGCGCAAGAAATCGTTAATATCCCCTGCAACATCTTCAATTCCAGAACGAGCTTTTTTTGTATTCGGGCAAATCAGATAAAAATGACCTCCTCCTGTGAAAACAACATTACACCTGAACAGCTCAAGTTTTTCGAGAAGTTGGTCAACGGTATGTTCAAGAAGAAGTTCCAAAAAGAAGGATCGACCTTTGAGTGATTTCAGCGCTCCTTTAGACGTTATTGTATATATGAAACGCTGAACACCGGAGATGTCACCGCCAACAAGAAGAAAAGGCTTCTCTATATCTTTGACTTGATTTTCGTCGCTTATAATTTCGCTATCGAGAGGCTTATTATTAAAATCTTCGCCATACTTTTCAGAATAATAATCAAGTAGGCAAAGCATAATGGCAGCGGTAGTCCGAGCATTATCAAATAAAGATATATCGACAATCTTTTCTTGATCAGCCCTTCCTATGACGCCAATTGTGCCACTCGAAGGTATGCAACTAGTGTATTTATCAAGCAGATGCAAAACCGCATCGACGTTCATAATAAGATCTCTATTTTTTAAGTGTTCCAGCTCATCCTCAAAAGAGCTCCACAGTTTACGATAATCTTCGGTTTTATTTCCTATTTTATCCTTCGCCGGCACATGCCAGCCAAACTTCAAAACTCCGTCTTGAATAACTGGAAGGGGCAAATATGTCGCATCGGGAAAGGTGGACGGGTCGAGTTCTTGAGGATTACGAACCCGGCTGAACGGATTTAAGAGCCGCAATTCAGCATCCAGGGCATCATTATTCACATCTTCATGCGAAACTGAACCAACACATCTTATGGCTTCAAGAAAAATCGCATGAACATTTAAGTGCCTTAAATTCTTATCTGATTCAGGCTGAAAAAAGGTTCTCAATAGAGCTTCATCGTAGTATTTCCTTAGCCATTGCCATGCCAAATTTTCATGCTTTTCCTTTTCTTCAGGAAAAGCTCTTACACGAAACTGCCAGAGGTTATGTAATAAAGCCATGAGGCAGTATTTAGTTCTTTCACTGAGAATTTGTTCTTTTCCCATCAGACATACTCCCATTCGTAGCGGCCTAAGCCAAAGCCTGTGTTTTTCCCTACATGGAAAATTGTGCCAGCTGACAGGTAAGGTTCAAACAGGGAAGGATCGCCTTCATAAATGACACTACCTATAATGCCGCCAAAAGGCATCTTTTTACCTTGCCTGTGAGAATAACGCCTCCAGTCATACCAGGAGGTATTGTTTTCAACAATTTTCACTTCTCGAGCGATAGGGATGAACTCTTTAGATAAATCGGGAAACTCCATATCTGAATGCACTTTGACTACAAGGCTTATACGCTGCAAAAGATTTCCCACCAATATGTGAAATTCCGGAACATTAACCAGTTCACCTCTGAATTGAAGTCTAAGCGGAGTCATAAAAGTCAATCTAAATCTACCGTTTCCTAGCTTTTGCTTACCTTTACCCAGATCCTGTAGATTCAGAACTTTTTCTGGAAATTTAAAGGTTCCATCGCTGTATATCAATTCAGTGGTTTTGCCATTTTCATCAATAGACCATATTTCGTTAACCTGGAATTTTCCTCGACCTCTGCCGATACCTAACTGCCCCATTTTCTCAACAGCAGCAACAACATAGGGTAACCAGGTTATGGCCTGCCCGAAAACCGTTATACCAAAGGACCAGGTATCGCCAGGCTTAAGTAGGACCTTTGTTTCTTCAACTGGAACATCTAACACAAAGGGATGAGGCGCATGACGAAATCGTAACCCAAGTGAAGAATCAGTCAGCATGGGCGTTTCAAATACGTAAACGTAAATACAAGAAGACTTTATAAGACAATCATCACAGGTTTGCTGTTTTGAAATACAACAGATCTTTTTAAGGGCACCTCCCAGAGTACCTCTCAAAGTGCTACCCGGATAGGGGGGAATTTCCAAGGGTGTGTCGGCCTTTATTTCGATCGCAAGGCGCAGAATTGGAAAATTTTCAGCTTTTGAATCCATAAACCACTCCTAATATGTTTGCTAAACCAATCTACAACCAAAGCCTAATTTCACATTAAAACAAAACAGGATGAACCGGAGTTAACGATCATTATAACTCCACCATAATGGTTATACGGTTCCGAAATTGAAATTTTCAAAATCTTAAAAAAATAATTTTAAAAAATCGGCTCTGCTAAAGCCTTGGGTTCAACATCAGATACTTCAAAGTTTCTCAAGGGCTCATTAATTATTATCCTGGCACACAGTCTTCCCAATTCCCGTTTTCTTTTGACATGCCGCCAATATATGCCTAAAATAAATACGGGTTAGGCACATAGTCATAACAAAAACCAATATGACGAGGTAATTTATCGAGTATGTCTCTTTACATCAAAACGGAAGATTACAAGAAATACGGCATCACAAAAGCTTCCGATCTTAAAACCATTCAGTCGGTAGTTCAACGCGAGTTTAACATCTATCCGCTTTATGTGTCTTTCGTAAATGGAAAGGAATTTATTAGAGTTGATTTTTTGAAACCACGCCGCCGTAAAAAATATTCTCGATGGAATAACAGAAAATAAGATCCTAAACGGTTAAAGATTAAATCTTTTAGATCTTTCTGTCCAAGCTAGGGCAATAGGGGTTTTTTGCTATTTCTCAATAGACCACTTATAAATGTCATGGAAAAAGCTATCAACCCTTTATCGGCCAAAATGTTTTACGAAGAGCTTTATAGCGGCAGGATAAAGCCATCGGTGTCTATAGGGGGCATATCCCGACTAGTTAGACTTGGGTATCGAGAGGATATTCTTTGCAAGCTGTGGGACTTCCCATGGGATCTGGCTTATCCCTGCGGATGTCCCTTAAAATACCTTTCAATCTCTCCGGAAGCTAAAATCCTGGATCTCGGAAGTGGGGTTGGACTAAACGGATTCTATCTTGGGGCACTTCATTTAGACAAAAGCTTTGTAGTTATAAACATCGACATCGCTTTTTCTTCACTCGTTCAGTCCAAGCAATGGATCGAAACAACTGAATCGCTTCATGATGCAGAAGCAAAATTTTTCTGGATCTGCGCAAATGCATCTTCCATTCCCTTCAGGTTGAAAACTTTCGATGTTGTGATGATGAACGGAGTATTCAACATTTGCACGGAGAAAGAAAAACTGCTTGGAGAAGTAGCTCGAGTATTAAAACCAGGCGGAATTCTTCTTATCTCCGACCTGTTTGCTTATAAGGAACTTCCCCATGAAATATCTTCAGAGCAGTCCAGCTGGGTATGGTGCATCGGTGGCGCTATCACAGAGGAAGAACTTAACAGCATCGCGAGAGAAGCAGGTTTCGTCTCCCTAACTTTCCACGAGCAGGATCCTATCGACAATCTTTTTTATCGTGCTACCTGTTCCTTGCAGCTGGATGTCTGAACATTTTTCTCGCCAGTTTCTTCATTTAAATGTTCATCAACCATCCGAATAGCCTTTGCTGGGCATTCTTCTGCGCAGATTCCGCATCCTTTGCAATAATCGTAGTCTATTGTGACGGGAATGGTTCGAGTCACAACTCCCTCGGGACAATAGAGCCAGCAAAGAAAACAAGATGGACGCTGATTTTTGCTTGGTGTGCACAGCGAGTGATCAATAATGGGACGATAGTTTCTCCACGTTCCTGTTTTCCCAGCTTCTCCTTTGCAGAGTCGTCCGTGAGCAAAGATAAAAGGATCAAACTTTTTCAGATCTTCTGACATTTCTTTCTCCTCCCGATTTTATGAATTCACGTCAGGTTCACATCGAAGCCCGCATGGTTTATAAAGCTTTGTGCGATCAAAGGAAAGCCTGGCTCCGTGGATGTTTTTCTCAAGAGCATCACCGTTAAAGAAATGAGAAAATGCTTTCTCTATACTGCTCATAGAGATAAGTTCTGTCGCCCTTGAAACTCCTCCAAGGATTGTCGTGTTGAATAAAACCGTTCCTGCTACCACAAGTTCTGCTTCAATAGCACAATGAAAAGCATCGGTTGTCGCAACATTGAACCGCTCAATAAAATCAAAATCTTCTGGGTTCTTTGGAGAATTGATAATTATAATTCCATCGGATCTGAGACCGGAAGTAACGTCAACAATATCAATAAGGGTCTCATCAAGCACGATCACAATATCAGGTTCGGTTACAAGAGAAAAAGTTCTTATGTGTTTAGGCCCAAATCGATTTGTAGCAATAACTGGTGCTCCTCGACGTTCTGCGCCAAAAAACGGAGCCGCCGTTACTCCTCGGTATCCCTCATAATAGGCTGCTTGAGCAAGGATCATTGCTCCGGTTACTGCTCCGTGTCCCCCTCGACCGTGCCATCGGATTTCTATTTGTGTTCTTACCATTTTAACAATTACCCCCTCCTATTCAGAAAAGCTGTGCGGGCTGAGGTCCCTTTATATGATAATGTTCTATGTCCGGTCTAAGGAAAAAGGTGCTTTCCTTAACCTTTTTTTCAAGCGGATGAGTGGTGAAAATGATTTTTCGTTCTGAATCAAAGGCAGAAAGACTTTTAACGGCATTAAGGGTCACTAATTCATCCACACAGATAGCTAATAGTATTTTCTTAGGATCAGCCTTATCAACAACGATTATGTCCACAGGGCGATCGGAAACTCTTGGTGGAAAATAGTCGGCAATAACATCCAATCCTTTCGATGCCATGTAAGAATAAAGCTTGCACTGAAGAGTTCTCTTTATAGTCTGGTCTTTTCTGTAAAAAGATGGGATAGATTCCCAAGTTGAAACAAACATCCTGATGATTTCTTCTATGTCTTTGAATATTTCATCCATATCGTTTTTCCCTTTTTAACCCCACGCCAAGTTTTATCGGGACCATTTCATCAATTCGTCTAAAGAACTTTTCCAGCATGCCACAAAATCACCGATTGATAACCCAATGGTGTCAGCAACTGTAGGACACTTGGCTTCAAAAAGGAAAAAGATCCGCTCATCCTGGAATTTACCAAGTGTTTCAAAGTGACCCATGCCCTTTGCCAAAATAACATCGGCCCTATCATAGATGTTTCTGAAATCTGCCGACACCCGATTATAATCCAACCCCACCGAATCAATTCCAGTACTGATAACTCGTATTCCCATTTCATCAAGTCTATCTTTAAGCCCCTCACGAACTAGATCTTCTACGCTGAGATCGTTCTGCACGGGAGCGGCTTTTACGGCGTAGAAGATATTCAGTCCGCGAGATACAAGGCTTCCAAGAACCGGCATATCAAAATAAACCTCCCCGGCATTGTCCGCAAGCACAATGATGCAGGAAACGTCCCCCTTTATAATTCTTTCCACAAGCGAAGAAATATTGTTACAAGCAATTCTCGGAACTCTTTGCAAGGACAATTCAAGCTCATCCGGGTCTCTAAAGAAGTCTATGCTGTTTCCCATAAGAGCGTAAACTATCAAATCGTCAAGCCGATCGCTCTTTGGAGGATATTTTTTAACTAGTTCCCTAGCTGTTGCCATTTCCTTAACTTTGCGCAACCTGAAAGGATCGTCATTTTTGCAAATTTGCTTAATTATTGGATGAAAGTGGTTGGCAATTTGAGCGGGAGTTATTGAAGGAATTGCTCGGAATTCCTGAATAACCTGATAGGCGGCTATTGAAGCTTGTTTACGGATAGATTCGTCCTGAGTGGCTTCTTTTACGGTAAGCTCTACAAGCCTTTCAAGGCATCCGACGCAAAATGCAGGAATAGAAGTCTTCCAAAGCTTTTTAGTATCATGCAAATTCATATTGCATTCTTCTCAATCCTTATGGAAATTTTCCATCGATCTACTTCAAAAAATCGGCTTAAGGGATAACAAATTCTAAAGCGAAGAACAACATGGAAAGCAAATTTCCTTATCATCTTTGTCAACCGGACGGTAAAAAATCCTGCGCCGCCTGTTGCGGCATCTACAACTTTCGCCGAAACAACAGAGAAGATGTGACAAAAAGACTTCGGGAAAACACGGCTTCTATCATCACCCTGAGCCATTCCAATCCTAATGGGAATGCTTTGGAAAGTTATTCCGAAAGGTCTCGAAATATCTACAACGGATCTGATAAGCTGTTCACTACTATCTTCAATTGCGAATTTGCTGGGTTTATAGATAAATATCAACAAAAAGTTGGGTGTCTTCTTCATCCATCCCAACATTTTGGAAAGGACCTAAGAGACTACAGCTTTTACGGAGCAGAACTCTGCGAAAATCATTACTGCCTTTCCTACTTCTACCTTACAGCCGTCGAACAGCGGTTAGTTATAGAAACTGTTGAAGATTGGTATCTCTACGGTTTAACCATAACAGACATAGATTTAGTAAAAGGTGTTTTTACGGTTCTTTCAGACCTGGTCGGGGAAGCCATTGATCCTCTCGTAGTAGCCCAACACGAAAACCTAAAGCGAATAATTCAGTCCTTCTGGAACCTAAAGCTATCATGGCCCTTCCGACTTCAAAATACAGACAGCTTCGGAAAATATATTTTCAAAGGCGAAGAATATTTCGAAATAGAAATCCCCTACTCCAGCTTCAATCGAAACAAATCTCCCTATCACAGAATATTTTTAAGCCTGGGTTCAAACTTTCAGAATGCCGAAGACTTGGAAAAGGCAGAGGAAATTGTATCCAAACTCTGTTTCCTCTTTGCCAAGGCTTATGATAAGGCCAGGTGAAGTGCAAAGAGTGGATAAATTACAAAATGAAGGAGGAAGCAACCCATGAACCTTGATTTGCATCGTCTGGAAGTCTTGTGCAAAGTTATTGAAACCGGAAGCTTTACAAAGGCGGGAGAGATGATGTTCCTGTCTCAACCCACAGTTAGTGAGCACATACGTTATCTTGAAGAAACCGTGGGAGAGAAGCTCATCAACCGCACAGGTCGGGAAGTTACTCCAACTCAAGCAGGTATGATTTTATACGAATACGCTAGAAAGATGCTTGATTTACGCCGTAGAGCTATCCAGGCTCTCGAACACTTCCGAGGAGCACTTTCAGGAAACCTTCTAATTGGGGCAAGCACCATACCGGGAACTTACATTTTGCCAGGAATCGTTGGCAGGTTTCACAATGCCTTTCCGTCAATTTCTACAACAATTTCCATCTCAGGATCAAAAAACATTGTAAACATGCTTCTTGAAGGGCGCATCGAAGTGGGCTTCACAGGGGCAATCTGGCAGGATGTTCGTCTAGAATGGCAAGAAATATGGAAAGACACCCTGGTTCTTGCAGTTCATCCGTCCAGTTCTTTCGTAAAAAAAGGCTCCATCAAGTTAGAAGAACTCAAGGAGATTGACCTTATACTTCGCGAAGAGGGTTCCGGCACAAGAAAAGTAACAGAAGAAGCGCTGGATAAAGTCGATATAGACATTGAAAAGCTCCGAATAGTTGCTGAACTTGGAAGCACAGAAGCAGTTCGACAAGGCATCAAGGCCGGTATTGGGGCGTCTATCATTTCATATCGGGCGGTTGCAGAAGACGTGGAGCGAGGTTCTATTGCTATAGTGGATGTTGAAGGACTACACATTGAGCGTCCTTTCTACATCGTAACCCATAAAAAGCGTCACCTTTCTCCAATAGCAAAAACCTTCAAAGAATTCGTTTTCTCAAGCAATTCATCCACGTGAGACAAAGAATTTTGTTGCTATCGTGCATGGCAAAGTCATAAAAGATATTCTTCTGAAAAGTTGAAACAGGGGAAAGGGGATAGAATCTTTCATGAAGCAGATTTTGAACAGTTGCTATCGCTTTCTGACATCTCTTCGGTGTGCCGTAATAATCCTGCTTTTGCTTGCAGTAGCATCCATTCTTGGAACTCTTCTTCCTCAGGGTATGACAGAAGAAGGAATCTTGGCTCTCTACGGAGAAACATCCTTAAAAGCCCGAGTAATTATTCTGCTCGGGCTTACTGATCTTTATCATTCCTTATGGTTCCAGGCCCTTATCGGAATTCTCGCTGTTAACATATCTCTTTGCACCGCCGAGCGCTTTCCAAAAACTCTTAAACTTTGGAGCCACGAAGATAAAGACCTTCATCCCGAAAGGCTAAGAAAATTTAGTAACTTCTCAGAATTTACCAGCCAGAAAAATCTCGACGAAGTCACATCTCAACTGAAAAATTTTTTCAATATCAACCGCTGGAAAACGCTAAAGGAGATCAATCGAGAGCAAAGATGGGCTGGGGTCTTTACTAAAGGCCAAGTTTTTTTGTTTTCCGTTTATGGCGTCCATGCTTCCGTCCTTTTAATTTTAATTGGAGCTTTTGCAGGATCCGTTCTCGGCTTTAAGGGCACAATGGCTATCCTTGAAGGTGATTCAACCAGCGTTGTAAATCTCTTGCGTAAAGACAAAATAATGATACTTCCCTTTGAAATACGGTGCGACAGATTTTACATACAGTTCTACCCGGATGGAACGCCAAGCGAATATGTTTCCGAAGTGACCATTCTTGAAGATGGGAAAGAAGTCAGGAAAGCGGCTATTAAAGTCAATGATCCTCTTACCTACCGAGATGTCAGTTTTTACCAGGCTACGTATGGAACTATCATCAAGCGAGCTATTGTTAACTTCACTGATGAAAGAACTAACGAGGAGATAAAACTTGAACTAACCACAGAAAGCGAAGAAGTCATTCCTGGCAAAAATGCAGTTGTTCAGCTTATGGATTATCGAGAAGAATTTGGAGGATTTGGACCTGCTATAGCAATAGGAATGCTTGAAGAAGGAAAAGAGCCTCAAGCAAGCTGGATTCTAGTAAAACATCCAAACTTTCATGGTAACCGAATCGGAGATTACAGAGTGGCCGTCCTGGACGTTGAACCAACATATTATACAGGCTTACAGGTAAAGCGAGACCCAGGTGTGTGGCTTGTGCTGATAGGTTTCTTAGGGTTGGTGGTTTTCATTCTGGCAACATTTTATGGAAGGGCCACAAAGGTCTGGTGCGTCGTGGAGGAGACAGGGAACAGCACGAAAATTCATGTTGCTATGAAAAGCAACAAAAGCGGTTTGACTGATGAAAATTTTTCAAATTTTTGTATCGGCATTGAAAAAATCCTATAATAAGCGAGATAGAGTTCTTCAGAGCCGAACGGGGAGATGAAACACGTTATGAATAGTTCCTTCATCTTGAGCCTTACAACTTATGGGTGGCTTATTTGTAGCATCCTTTACATGGGACTGCTGGTCTTCAGACGCATTTTTTTTGGAAAGCTTGCCGTAATTGGATCTATCATAGTGCTGATTGCCCAGTTAGCAGGCATGATGCTCAGATGGAAGGAATCCTACGATTTAGGTATTGGTCATATCCCTCTTTCAAACCTTTATGAATCTCTTGTTTTTGGCTCATGGTCGATTATGTTCGTGTATCTCCTGTTTTTACGCAAATGGCGGATAATCGAAATCGGAATTATTCCTTCTTTACTGGCTTTTCTCGCAATGGCCTATGCATCTTTTTCACCTAACGTGGAAAGCCGCATACAACCGCTTATACCGGCTCTCAAAAGCAACTGGCTTACTGCTCATGTAATTACCTGCTTTCTCGGCTACGCTGCCTTTGCGGTCTCCTTCGGTGCAAGTATGGCATATATTGTCAAAACAAAATACGAAGATCGTGGGCTTTTCAAATTTATTCCGGATGCAAAAAACCTAGATAAGTTCAACCACCAGGTCATCATTTTTGGTTTTCTATGGCTAACAATAGGAATTCTTACAGGAGCCGTCTGGGCTAATAGCGCATGGGGAAGCTACTGGAGCTGGGACCCTAAGGAAACATGGTCTCTTATAACCTGGCTCGTTTATGCCGCTATCCTTCACGCTCGCTCTCTTCAAAACTGGTCCAGCCGCAGGATAGCCATCCTTTCAGTTGTTGGGTTCGGTTGTGTGCTCTTCACATACTTCGGGGTTAACTTTTGGCTAAGCGGTCTCCACTCTTACGGATCGAGGTAACCCCATGTTTGATATAGGCTTTCAAGAGATCATAGTAATACTTTTGGTAGCTCTTATAGTTGTGGGACCGAAGAATCTGCCCCAGGTCGGGCGAGCTCTTGGTAGAGCCTTTGCCGAATTTCGAAGAGCTATGGCTGAGGTCAAAGACGCTGTTGAGTCTAACGAAGTGGTGAAGGAATTTAAGGAAGAATACGAAAAAGCTCGAAGTGGCATTAGAAAGATCCCGGAAGAATACACTGAAGCCCATCAGGCTAAACAGGATGATTCAAAAGAAAAACCCGGGGACAATCAAGGTTCTGAAGAAAAACGAAAGACTCTCCCGGTTCAAGAAGGCGCTTTGCCTTCAGCGCAGAATGGCAAAAAATTAGAAGAAACTGAGAAAAATGTCAGTAAAGAAACCTGAAGATAAGACCCCCTTTTTAGAACATCTGGAAGAACTTAGAATTCGCCTTATCCGATGCTTCCTGGCAATAGGTGTAGGTTTTATTATTTGCTATTCCTTCAAAGAACAAATTCTTAAAATACTCGTCCTTCCTCTATTAAAAGCTCTTCCATCCGAACATTCCCAGCATCTCATCTATACCGCCCCACAGGAAGCTTTTCTAGTTTACATGAAGGTATCTTTTATCGCCGGTATATTTCTGGCTATGCCGGTCATAGTCTTTGAATTCTGGCGATTTGTAGCTCCTGGGCTATACGAACATGAGAAAAAATACCTCTTCCCGATTGTTATGGTTTCGATATTTTTCTTCGCAAGCGGTGTAGCCTTTGCTTATTTCGTGGCTCTACCTTTTGGCTTTATGTTTTTTACTTCTTTTGCTTCAGAATACGTCATGCCCTTCATTTCAACTCGAGAATTCCTCTCTTTTACAATGAAGCTTCTCTTCTCCTTTGGACTCATATTCGAACTTCCTGTAATCGTCTTCTTCATGGCAAGATTGGGAATAATCCAGAGCGAAATACTTAAACGATACCGTCGCTATGCCGTTCTAATCATCTTCATTGTCGCTGCCATTATTACGCCGCCGGATGCCTTTTCCCAGATCATAACGGCGATTCCTCTTCTGGTCTTATACGAACTGAGTGTGTGGGTTGCACATGCTTTTGGCAAAAAACCGCCACAAGAAAAAGCATCGAGTGAGGAAACACCAGTCAAAAAAGATAACTGATGGAGAAACGCCATGAAAGAACCGATCATTCTTGTTGTAGCCACAAGAAATCAAGGAAAGACAAGGGAAATTAGATCGCTTCTGAAAGACTTTCCTGTCGAACTGAAAGATCTAAACGATTTTGGACCCATCCCTGAACCAGTTGAAGATGGATCAACCTTTGAAGAAAACGCATACAAAAAGGCGTCGTTTACTGCAAAGGTTCTGGGACTTCCGGCTTTAGCAGATGACTCCGGTTTAGAAGTGGAAGCTCTTGGTGGAGCACCCGGTGTGTGGTCCGCCCGCTATGCAGGTCCCAATGCAACCGACGAGGAAAACAACCGCAAGTTACTGATGGAAATGGCCGGCGTAAAAAATCGTAGGGCAAGATTCTGCTGTGTAATTTCAATCGCTGTGCCCACGGGTTTTGCTCTAACCTACGAAGGATACTGCGAAGGTGAAATACTTGAAGAACCTCGAGGAACCCAGGGATTCGGCTATGATCCTCTTTTTTTCTATCCACCCCTTGGAAAAACTTTTGCTGAAATGACAATAGAAGAAAAGAGTTCAGTAAGCCATCGAGGGAGAGCACTGAGAGAACTTCAAAAAGAATTTGACAAAGTGCTTATCTGGATCCGCCAGCGGCTGGAAGAAGAACGCCGTATGCTCGGATACGGGCACGAAGAAAAACACAATTGTTAAGATGTGGTAGAGGGCGTTTGGCGGTTGTCATTGGAGGGACGGCGTCCTCGCCGTCCGTTTTTCTGTTTTTAACAATTCGCTTTGTTTTTCGTTCATATCGAAAAATTACCTTCATATGACCACGGAGAACCATAAAACTTACAATGCATCGGTCACTATGGAATAAACTGGGGAATTACTTTTAGCGTTGCTGAATAGCACATAGCCGAATCAGTGATGCACCTACAGAGAGAATACGATCTCCGGACTCTGTGGAAAATAGAAAGACTCTGCCTTTCGGATGAGAAGAAAATATACCCAGAGAGGACCACTGTATTTCGGAGACGACCTCACCCCGAGCGTTTACAACACAACCGTTTTGAGGCCCTACAATAAAGGGATTGGCAAATTTCACCTGACCTGCAATCTCACCGTGTCTGTCCAGAACCTTCCAGGTTCTAACCCCGAAGAATCCTGCCATCTTTATTGTCCAGAGAAGGCTCCCGCCGGCAAAGATTTCGTAGCTTTGTCTGAAAAGCCCAGCATCCCTTTTCATTATCACTTCCATGGTATCATCGGCACTGTTCCACTCCAGCCAGAGCTCCATAGCCGAGCGGAACTTTGTAAAGTGCACCAGCCAGCTCGTTGTGGGAATCTCTCTGATTTCCCATAAAAGAGAGCCTTGAGGTGAATAAACCAGCACTTGCAGACGACTGAGGCAGCCACTCAGACATTCGATTTTTAGCTCTTCCATTAATCTAACTCCTCTACCTGCTACTCTCTTGATTTTCTTCTAGCCTTATATTTTTTGTTATTGAGATTCATCTTGTAAAAAGAATTCTGCACTAGATCTCAAGAGGCAAAAAGCAAATTCATGGCTATTTATCATAAATCTCAGGTGATTTTTCAAATATAGCCTCTTTTTATCTGTATCTGAAGGTGTCCCAAAATCCCCTCACGAATATCTATAGATACCAGTCTAGATTCTGACTTTTTAAGATCAAGGTGTCTCATCACAAAATTAACTCTTAAACATATTTGTTAATTATCAACATGATACGCAATAAACATGATGCAACCGTCTGAAACTGAAGCGGTTCGCTACAACACCTAGCAAGTTCTCTAACTGGTTTAACTTGATATGAAAAACATTATGGTATACTTTCAATGAACTCAAGCAAGTTTTAGTAAAAGAGTAAAAACTTTAGCTAGAACGTCATCGAGAAGGATCTGATGAACAGAGCCTATTTCTTAGAAGCTGTCAGGGAAAAGCTGGAGATTTGGGAAAAAAGCGGCATTCCACCCAGGTGGAGTTTACTTGAAGAACTGAAGAAACTGCAGAGTCTCAGGATTTCTCTGGGGTTAAGTTCTATCTGTGAAAATCCACCCAGACTTATAACCGCTACTCTGGATGATGGTTGGGGACTGGGAATTGAAGTAATACATATGGCTTGCAATGCTTTGGGCATTCCCTATAATTTTCTCGGGTTAATGAAGACCCCAGAAGAAATTGTAGATGCCTGTGCATCAGATCCACCGGACATCGTTGGCGTCACGGTAATTCAGGAAGATTCAGCGGAAGAACTCCTGCGTCTTAGACGGCTTCTACAGCCAAATATCTTAATTCTTGCAGGAGGTCCCGGCTTGAAAGATCCAGCAGAAATCTCTCATGAAAACAATTTGATAATCGTAAAAAATGTGTCTCATTTCATCAGGATGATTATTGACGTAACCATATAGAGCAAAGCAAAAAACAATAAGGCAATGAAAATCTTGGTCTCTTCTGTAGGAGACCTAAAATGAAAATCAGCTATTACCTTGAAGATAAGCCCATTGGATGGGTTGAAAAAGCCAGGCGTTTTATTTTTGAAAGAAAACTCCCCATGTGGGATTTTCCAAGAAACATTCAGATTCAGACTATCGCAGCCTGTAACGCTCACTGTATCTTTTGCCCTCACGGTAAGACCAATAATCCTCTCACCAGAGGTTCTATGGATTGGGATCTTTATAGAACCATCATTGACGAAATAACAAAATACAGAGTCTTCAGAATAAGCCCATACCTTATGAATGAACCTCTTCTCGACAAAGAAATTGGGGAAAGGATCAGATATATCTCATCCCGAAAGCGCTTCCCCACCTATACAAAAATTAACACCAATGCAAGCCTTCTCACGGAAGAAATGTCTCGAGACTTGCTGGATTCAGGACTAGACGTGCTTACCTGTAGTGTGCACGGCATCGTTAAAGAAAAATACGAACAAACCATGGTAGGTCTAAAACTTGAGGAAGTTCTTGAAAAAATTGACCGGTTCTTAGAATTAAAGAAAAAGTTCCGGAAGAAAAAGCCAGAACTTAGGATAACCATGATAAGAACAAAGCTCATAGAACCAGATATAGAGAAAATCAAAGAATACTGGAAAAAGAGAAATGTTCGAGTAGCCATTCGTCCTATGAGCAACCGCGCTCATGAGAGTATCTCTTCACTTTCTATCAATGCTCGCCCGCTTATGCCCTTTACCTGGTATCACAGGCTCTTTGAGCAAATTTACATAAACGTTAAGGGACAGCTTCTTATTTGCTGTAACGATTGGGAACAGACAACTGTTCTGGGAGATTTAACCAAACAATCCATCTACGAAGCCTGGCGCGGGGAACCTTATATGGAAGTAAGAAGAAGGTTCTTAAGAGGGCAAGTCAAAGGCATGCTCTGCGAAAACTGTTTAATGCAACCAGAATGACGGTTACCCATCTGAGACGCTCGGCATATTTTTCTTCCGTATTGTCTGTAACAAAAAAGGCACCATAAAGATGGTGCCTTTTTTGTTATTAAATATCACATTAACGCCCTTTTTTAATACTCATTCGGCAGGTGTGAAAGCTGTTCAAAGGTAAAAACGGGTCCGTCTTTGCAAACATATTCGGTGCCAATGTTGCATCGTCCACACATTCCGATCCCGCATTTCATCCTCATTTCAAGGCTTGTAATGATGCGATCCGGAGCAAATCCTAGTTCTCTCAAGACGGGAAGCGTAAACTTGATCATAATTGGCGGACCGCACACGATAGCATAGGCATTCTCAGAACTGGGGGCTTTTTCTTTGGTAATAGCAGGCACAAATCCGACATTATATTTCCAGTTAGGATCGTTAGTGGCATCAACCGTTATGTGCATTACAATATCGTCTCGACGTTCCCAGTCAAAAAGTTCTTCCTTGTAAAGAAGAAGTCCGGGATTTCTGGCACCGTAGATAACAGTAATATTGCCAAACTTGGGGCGGTTTGCAGGATCAAGCATATAAACAATGGATGACCGTAAAGTAGTAAAAGCAAAGCCTCCACCGATAATCACAACATTACTGCCCTCAAGTTTATCCCAGGGATACCAATTCCCCAAAGGACCTCTAACTCCGATGATGTCCCCTGGTTTCATGTTGTGAAGATAGGTTGTTACCTTCCCTGCCTTGTTTACTGTAAATTTTAAGTATCCTTTCTCAGTAGGAGAACTGGCAATCCCGATAGGGATTTCTCCCTGTCCCGGCACAGAAATTTCGGCAAACTGCCCGGGGAGATATTGAAAAGCCGCCTCATCCTCCGGATTAAGAAACTTAAAATGAAATGTTCTAAGGTTACGGTCATCGGTTTCAACGATGATCTCATCAATCTTTACCGGATAGGGTTTATATGGATTTTTCACCATCTTTCCTCCATGCTACCGACTGTATGACAGAGCTGGCTCACAGAGCACACTGACAATGTGACACCATGAGCCGCATGACTTCGCGAATGTCTATGTTTACAGGGCAAAATTGCACACATCGCCCGCAACCAACGCAAGCTACACCGTCACGATATTTATCTACGTAATATTTAAGCTTATGCATGAAACGTTGCCTGACTCGCTGAAGCTTCTGAGACCTGGGATTGTGCCCCGACGCATGCAGTGTAAAAAGTGGGAACATACAGGAATCCCACAACCGAACTCGGCAACCTCGCTCTTTAAACACCTCATCCTGAATGTCAAAACACCAGCAAGTTGGACAGAGAAATGTGCAGGTGCCGCAGTTTATACAGGAAAACTGCACATCTTCCCAAAAGGGCGCATTAAAAATGTCAAGAAGTGGTCTCGTAGCGACAGCTTTTTCATCCCACAGACGAGGCATTACCGATCTTGAATCTGCCATTTTATCTTGAAGGGCTCTTTCCTCCGATCCTGATAAAGCTCTGGCTCCCAAAGGCTCGTTACGCAACAATTCTTTACCCCGCTCGGATACAAACGATACGGCAAAGCCTCCATCAACATTAACAACCAATATGTCCAATCCCCTGGTATCAAAGGGATCCGACCCAACGGAAGAGCAAAAACAGGTTGAACAGGGCTCTGTGCAACCGTAACCTATTAAAATAGTCTCTTCCCTACGTTTGACCCACCAGGGATCCTGATACTGAGGTGTAATGAAATTTTTATCCATTAGCTTCATGGCATAGGCATCACAGGGACGTATGCCGACGATAATTCGAGGACCAAAATCCTTTGGAGCTTCTTTAAGAATTGCTTTTTCGGGATCGTCAGGATCCATGGAAAAAACGAACATCTTTTCGGCGGGAGGCATAAAGAGAGCCTTGGGAGAAAGCCGAGTATTCCTGTAATTCCAGTCTATCTCTTTCGGATCCTGAAGCAACTTGAACTCGTGATAACTTCCCGTCCATACGGGTCCGTATAGACGATGGGTTTTACTAAACTTACGAAGCCATTCGGTCAAACCTTCCTGAGTCAACCTTATTAGCCTGCTCATTGACACATCCTTTTCGCTGCTCTTTGTTTACTTAATGAACTCCTGAGGATCATCAGGACGATAAGCATCAAGGGGCGGTCGTTCTCCAAGTTTCACCCCTGCTTCATAACCGTAAAGTTCTTTTACATCCTTTTCCAGCTTCTTGGTAAACATTCTAACCTTGATACCCATGGGGCATGCTCGTTCGCAAGATCCGCAGTCAGTGCATCTTCCAGCCATGTGAAAAGCTCTAAGCAGATGGAACGTCAGGGTATCCGTTGGATCTATAGTTTTTCCTAGCCACTGCGGCTTAGATTCATCAACAAAACACTGCGGACAATAACAGAAGGGACAGGCATTCCGGCAGGCGTAACATCGTATGCATGATTCCACAAGCTTCTGGAAATGTTCCCATCTTTTATCAGACGGCAAAGCTTCGATGGCTCGAATATCTTCATACCGATCCACTTCCTGTTCAGGCACCATTTCCCCAATCAACTCATCATACAGAACAGGATTTCGATGAGTGCAAATAGCACAATTATCCTGAAGGTATTGGTTACGATCGAGTTCCAGAGAGAATCCCTTCCCTGCTACCGTTATAATACCGTCTTTTTCATGAACATCCGTAACATCTCGCCCACGATCTCCCACGGCATCCCATACTTTTCTTCTATCGAGCATTCCTTTGCAAGGGACACCGATGATGTAAAGCTGATCCCGGGAGATCTGGTTTTCCATCATCAGCACCACAATACTTCGGCTATCACATCCCTTTGCAACAACCCCTACCTTACCCTGAAATTTTGGGAGGTAATTGGCAAGGTTAACTCCACACCAGCTATCCCAGTAGAGTTGGGACACTTGCTCTGGATGCTTTATAAAAACCGGATTATTAACCATAGGGATGGTGCCTTTACGAAAGCCTATAACCCCATCCACAACCTTATCCTGAAGAAGTCTTGCTGCTATTTCTTGGATTTTCTCAGTGTATTCGTACATTCACTCTACCTCGACTTCTCTTTTTACCAGATACCGTGCCGGACCCACACTTTTCACAGCCTCTACAACTTCTTCCGCCACCTTTGCAAATTTCGTCGCTTCAGCGGACGAAATCCACGAAAAGTGGAGCCTTTCAGGTTCTATCCCAACATACTCAAGAAATTTCTTAAAAAGCACGAACTTGCGTCGAGCATAGTAATTTCCTTCGATGTAATGACAATCACCGGGATGACATCCGGAAACCCAGACTCCATCCGCTCCTCTCCGAAGGGATGCAAGGATGAACTTGGGGTTTATTCGCCCAGAACAGGGCACTCTAACAATGCGGATATAGGGCGGCTGCTTAAGGCGGCTTACGCCCGCAAGGTCCGCCGCTCCATAGGAACACCAGTTACACAGCAAAGCTATAATTTTAGGTTCCCAATCGGTCATGTTTGCACTCCATTGCTTTAAGCTGCTTCAATCATTGCGAAAATCTGAGCATCATCAAATCCCATAAGCCGTATTGCTCCCGAGCGGCACGAAGCTGTACACAAACCACAGCCCTTACAGAGAGCCGGATTGATTTCCGCCTTGCCTTTCTCGTTAAATCTAGGAGCCGAGTAAGGACAGATATTAACGCAGGTGCCACAGGAGCTACAGAGCATCTGATCAACCTGAGCCACCGTGCCGCTGAAAGTCATGGTTTTCTTCGCAAGGATGGTAACGGCTCTAGCCGCAGCCGCTTTCGCCTGAGCAATGCTTTCATCAATCGGCTTAGGATAATGAGCCAACCCGCAGAGGAAGACCCCATCCGTTGCAAAATCTACGGGTCTCAATTTGGCGTGAGCCTCCATAAAGAAGCCATCTTCGTTGACAGGCACCTTGAAAAACTGCGCTATAGCATCATTGTCACGAGGAATAATAGCTGATGCCAGAACAACGAGGTCAGAATCTATTACAATGGGACGCTTAAGTATATGATCTATAACTTCCACCTTAAGCTTTCCATCTTCAGACCACACTTTAGGCTTATTTTCCAGATCGAACCTGATGAAAATAATACCCTGGCGGCGAGCTTCAAGATAGAGCTTTTCTCGTTCACCGTAGCTTCTCATGTCGCGATAGAGAATGTAAATATCAGCATCGGGATTAAGTCGCTTGAGTTCCAGAGCGCTTTCAAGGGAGTGAGTGCAGCAGAGCCTGCTACAGTACGGTCTTGACGGTTCTCTAGAACCAACACACTGGATAAAAACTGCAGAACCGATTCCATTAAGCCGAGCATCATGAGACAGAAAGAGTTGATCAAGTTCAAGATGGGTCATGATGCGAGAATCAGCACCATAACCATATTCCTGCGGCTTAAATTCTTCCGCACCCGTTGCAATAATAGCTACTCCATGCTTGATTTCGCTTTCTCCCGCAGGACCTTTAACAACCGTGGTAAAGTTTCCTACAAATCCATCAACCTTGAAAATCTCAGATGAAATGTAGAGTGATATATTGGGATGAGTTTGCACAGTTTCGACAAGTTCAGAAACATAACTCTGTATCTCTTCACCCGTCCAGGTCTTGTAAAGCCCCAGAGCCTGACCTCCAAGGCGATCCGATTTCTCAACAAGATGCACTCGATAACCCTGATCGGCGAGAGCGAGAGCGGCACTCATGCCCGAAACACCTCCGCCCACCACCAGAGCTTCCTGATTTATTGGAAGTTCTGGTTCTGTAAGAGGCTGCATGAGAGCGACTTTATAAACAGCCATCCGCACAAGATCCTTAGCCTTTTCCGTAGCTTCTTTCTTATCAAGATGCACCCAGGAATCGTGGTTTCTGATGTTAGCCATTTCAAAAAGATATTTATTCAAGCCAGCATCTTCTAAAGTTTCCTGGAAGAGAGGTTCATGAGTTCTCGGTGTGCAAGCTGCCACAACCACTCGATTGAGGCGATATTCCTTTATAGCCTGCTTCATGAGTTCTTGAGTGTCTTGCGAACAGGTGTAGAGATTGTTAGCCACATATTCCACAAAGGGTAGCGTCTTGGTATATTCTTTTACCGCTTGAATATCAACCATTCCAGCAATGTTGATACCGCAGTGGCAAATAAATACGCCAATTCTTGGGGGCTCATTCAAGACGTTGATCTGAGGTGGCTTGACCTTCTCACGCGCTAGCGTGCCTCGAGCCTCGTGAAGCAAACTTCCAGCTTCAGCAGCCGCAGCACTTGCCTCCATTACCGACTGAGGAATATCCTTCGGACTCTGGAAAGCTCCACAAACATAAATTCCCTTTCGATTGGTCTCTACGGGCTTAAAGGAGCTCCCTCTACAGAAGCCATATTCATCTAGATTTACCCCAAGGCGTTGAGCTAAATCCTTGAGGCTATCCGAAATTTCTAGTCCAACGGACAAGATGACCAGATCGAAAGTTTCCTGAGTAATCTCACCGTCCTCGTTCACATAGGTAATACTAAGATCATCAGAGCCAGGTATGGGATCGATACTGTGAACTCTTGAGCGAACAAAGCGAACTCCCTGATCTTTTTCCGCCTTGATGTAGAATCGCTCAAAATCTTTGCCGTGAGTTCTCATGTCCATGAAGAAGATAGTGGTTTCAAGATCCTTTCCTGCATGCTCCTTCGCGATAACAGCTTGTTTTATGGCATACATGCAGCATACGGCAGAACAGTAAGGATGATCGCAATGATTGATATCTCGGGAACCCACACATTGTAGCCAGGCTATTTTTTTCGGTTCCTTATGATCTGACGGTCTTACAAGATGCCCCATTGTGGGACCTGAAGCCGAAAGAATCCGCTCAAATTGAAGAGACGTAAGCACATTGGGATGTTTTGCAAAAGCATAGGTTTCATATACTGTTGGGTCAAAGGCTTTGAATCCTGGCGCAAGAATAACAGCTCCCACATCAATGGTTTTTTCTACAGGTTGATCATCGTGCTTTACGGCATTAGCCTGACAGGCTTCAACGCACTGATAACATTCGGAACAGATGCCACAGCTAAGGCATCGGTTAGCTTCACGACGAACCTGATCCTCTGCAAAACCAAGTTGAACTTCCTTAAAACTACCCCGACGTTCTTCGACACTAAGTCGAGGCATCCGCTCTCGAGGAGCCTTTTCGTAGCCTTCAAGAGGCACATCTTCTACGGCTTTTTTCTCTTTTTCTCGACCTTCTCTTAGATCCAAACCCTTCAAAAATCGGTCTATAGACCTGGCGGCACGTTTACCGGCTGCGATAGCTTCCACGACGGTGCGAGGACCTGTAACAGCATCGCCTCCTGCGAATATATCGGGTTCGGAGGACTGAAGCGTTAGAGAATCAACTTCCATTGTCCCCCATCGCGAGATCTTACAATCACCTGCCGATTCAATACATATCCAATCTGTCTCCTGACCAATTGCCGCAACGACGGAATCGACTTCGATTGTAAACTCAGAGCCGGGAACGGGTTGAGGTCGCCGTCTTCCACTTTCATCGGGCTCCCCAAGTTCCATTTTAATGCATTCAAGAGCTTTCACTCGCCCATTTTCGCCTATGATTCTAACTGGCGCCGTGAGAGTGATAATCTCTATACCTTCCTCGTGACATTCTTCAATTTCTTCCTCGTTAGCAGGCATTTCTTCGATACTTCTTCTGTAAACTATGAAGGGCTTTTCGGCACCAAGTCGCCATGCAGTTCGAACAACATCCATTGCCACATTGCCGCCACCAATCACAGCTACTCGATTACCCAGATTGACCTGCTTACCAAGGTTGATGTCACAAAGGAGTTCAACTCCAGCATAGACACCTTCAAGATCTTCACCCTCTATACCAAGCTTCTTTGACTTATGAGAACCAACCGCTATAAAGAAAGCCTTATAACCCTGCTTTCTCAGGTCACTGATGGTTATGTCCTTTCCGATTTCAACTCCTGTGCGAAATTCTACTCCCATCTGGCGGATAACATCAATTTCAGCTTCCAGGATATCTTTGGGAAGTCTGTAAGGTGGGATACCAACGGCGAGCATACCTCCCAGCACAGGGAGTTTTTCAAATACCGTAACCTGATATCCTTCCTGAGCAAGATAATAGGCGCAAGTGAGTCCTGCAGGTCCCGAACCTATGATAGCAACCTTCTCTTCACGTTTTTCTTTGATCTCAGGTATGTAGCGCGTTTCAGCCTTCAGATCCAGATCAGCAATAAAACGCTTAATGAAATCAATTGCTATTGGCTCATCGAGCTTTCCTCTCGTACAAGCTGATTCACAGGGATGATGACAGACTCGCCCACAAATAGCGGGAAGAGGATTTTCTTCTTTTATGAGCTTAAGGGCTTCGAAATATTTTCCTTCGGCAGCAAGAGCCACATAGCCCTGGACGGAAATATCAGCCGGGCAGGCGACCTTACAGGGCGCCATTCCGCGTTTTTCTATAGCAAAAGCTGCCGGGATAGCTTGAGGATAACGGCGATAGGCTGCCTTCCTCTGGCTCAAGCCCTCGTCATATTCATTTGGACACCGTATAGGACATACCGTTTCACACTGCCCACAGCCTGTGCATTTTGAAAGATCTATAAACCTCGGTTTTTGAGAAACAGTTACTTTGAACCTTCCTGGCTCTCCCTCAATACTCTTTACTTCAGAAAGAGTAAGAAGCTCTATGTTTAGATGCCGGCCGACCTCGACCAGCTTGGGGGAGATAATTCACATTGCACAATCGTTCGTTGGGAATGTCTTATCTAACTGAGACATTACGCCGCCAATACACGGCTCTTTTTCAACCATATATACGTAATAGCCGGACTCAGCTAAATCGAGCGCTGCCTGCATGCCAGCTATACCGCCCCCAACAACCATAACCGAACCATGGATTGCTTCAGACATGACCCCCTCCGCTGTAGCAAGTTCCTTCGTTCACAATGTAGATCCTAAAAAAATCCTTTCGAGATATAATCCCCCTTTAGTTTTCCGTCAAGTCAAAACAGCATAGATCTTCAAAATGGCTAAACTTTTTTTGGGCTTGTTATACATGGGTTTAATAGCGGGAAGAAATGCATCTTTCAGTTAATTGCAAATCAAAATTATTTTTCTCCGCTTTTCACAAAATTCGGCTTGCTTTATGGAGGGTTAGAGTTTAGTTTAAACCCGCTCGTCGAACATAATCAGCAGTAAGGAGTATCATCGATGTTACTTATCGAAGATCTTCAGGTAGAGTTAGCGGGAAGAATAATCCTCCGGCACATAGACATGGAGATCAAGCCGGGGGAGACACATGTGCTTTTCGGCCCCAACGGATCGGGAAAAACCTCTCTTCTTATGACTATTATGGGGTATCCACAATACAAAGTGCTTGGCGGCAGGATTATATTCAAAGGGGTTGACATCACTAACCTGCCTATAAACGAAAGAGCAAAGCTAGGAATTGGGATGTCCTTCCAGAGACCTCCAACCATAAGGGGACTCAAGACCAAACAGATGGTCAAAATCTGTGCCGGAGAAAAGGAAAATGTGGACGTGGAAGCTCTGGCTCGAGCAGTAAACTTCCACAATTTTCTGGATCGAGATGTAAATGATGGCTTTTCTGGTGGAGAGATCAAGCGGTGTGAACTTCTCCAATTAATGGCTCAGGATCCCGATTTTATGTTGTTTGATGAACCTGAATCGGGCGTTGATCTAGAAAATATGGAACTTATTGGAAAAACTATAGCAAGACTCCTAGGGCAGTCCATCATCCCCAGATCGGAGAAAAGCCTCATTCAGCAGAAACGTGAACGGACAAAAATGGGGCTCATTATTACTCACACGGGCCATATTCTGGATTACGTCCATGCCACAAAAGGACAAGTGCTTTTTGATGGAGTTATGAGTTGTGTAGAAAATCCAAGAGAAATACTTAGATGCATAAGAGAAGTAGGATACGAGGAATGTGTGCGATGCATAATAGGGAACAATTCAGAGAAAAAGCACTAAAAGCAGTAGATAAGAAAGCAGCTTTTGGAGAAGACGTAGATCTAAACTCCTTCGAAAAATGGGTTGAACCGCCAGAAGTTCTAAGCTCCGAAGCAGTGTGTTCTCTTCCGGAAATAGAACGGGAACTGCTGGCGATGGCTGGTATTGATGTGACCGAGAAGGAGCGAGGTGGAACTTTTCTTCAGAAAAACACAGGAGTAGCTCACTGCAGTGTTAAGCAGGAAGGCGTTGAGGTTATTCCTCTTCGGTATGCTCTGGAACATTACGACTGGATATGGGACTATTATTGGAAAGTCGTCCAGGTAGATGCCGATAAATACACGTCCGCAGCGGAACTTGATCTCCACGATGGATATGTGATTCGAGCTCTTCCAGGCACAAAAACCATTTACCCCATTCAGGCTTGTATGTTCATGGACAAAGAAAATCTCCAACAAAACGTCCACAATATAATCATAGCTGAAGAAGGTTCAGAACTACATGTCATTACCGGCTGTGTGACATCCCACAGAATGAAGCGAGGAATTCACATTGGTATTTCTGAATTTTTTGTCAAGAAGAACGCTAAGCTTTCCTTCACTATGATTCATAACTGGGCGGAAGAAATGCACGTTCGTCCCAGGTCTGGTGCTATTGTAGAGGAAGGCGGGCTTTTCCTTAATAACTACGTGTGCATGAGACCTGTTCAATCCATACAGATGTATCCAACCACACATCTTGCAGGACCCAACGCTATTGCTAGGTTTTACAGCATTATTGTTGGTTCTCCAGGATCTATCTATGATATTGGCGGAAGAATTTTCTTAAACAATCCCGGAAACCGCGCAGAAATTGTATCTAGAGCAATTACAAACGGCGGGACTATCATAGCTAGAGGTCATCTCATCGGCAAATCACCTGAAATTAAAGCTCATCTTGAATGTCGAGGTCTTATCCTGAACGGTGGTATTATGCATGCTATTCCTGAACTGGAAGGTCATGTTGATGGTGTAGAAATGTCCCACGAAGCCGCGGTGGGTAAAATCGCTCAGGATGAAATATTCTACCTCATGGCTAGAGGTCTTAACGAAGAAGAAGCAACATCGACCATCGTTAGAGGCTTCCTCAATGTGGACATCCCCGGGCTTCCTCCTCAACTGAAAGCCGAAATAGACCGAGCTATAGAAGAAAGCAACAAGGACGTTATGTAGATTTCAAGGGAAATCCGACGAGCTATAAGGGCGCACCATCGTGCGCCCTTATATATTCTTCATCGATCGACATACAAGCTTATATAAGGGCTCTATCTTTGATCCATTTCCAGAAATCTGTGTTAATAAACCATTCTTTATCGCCTGTTACAATTAAAGGACCGTTTTTAAGAGAAGGCTTATTGTAAATGAGATCGTTGCCATCAAGATCGATCACGGCTCCACCTGCAGCTTCAACTACACTTTGCCCTGCCGCTGTGTCCCATTCCCAGGTTGGACCAAACCGAAGATAAAGGTCAATAGAACCATCGGCAACATAGCAAAATTTCAAGGCACTTCCGCAAACAACAGGTTCGCATGCTTCTTTGAAGGTTTCAAGAAAGGCTTTGGTGCGATCGTCCAAATGAAAACGACTTATTCCAACCTTTATTTTTCTTCCTTTTTCAGAAACTGGAGATGGATAAATAGGGATCTTTTCACCCTTTTCGTCGATTCTCCAGCTTCCTTTATCTCTGTAGCCCAAATATGTAAGTCTATAAACTGGCACATG
Organism: Thermodesulforhabdaceae bacterium; assembly: GCA_037482015.1. NCBI lineage: Bacteria > Pseudomonadati > Thermodesulfobacteriota > Syntrophobacteria > Syntrophobacterales > Thermodesulforhabdaceae > Thermodesulforhabdaceae bacterium. The sequence continues at coordinate 173,060 of JBBFKT010000001.1, read as the reverse complement.
GACGATACCGAACTGGCAAATACCCTTTTGAATCAGGGCTATATTAACCGTGAATTCATCTTGACGGTGAATAAATTCTTTCGTTCCGTCCAAAGGATCAACAAGCCAAAAAGTTTCCCAACTCTGGCGATCGCTATAGGGTTGAGATGCCGATTCTTCCGACACAACGGGAATATCAGGATATAAAGACCGCAGTGTTTCAATAATCATCTGATGCGAAGCAAGATCAGCGCTTGTAAGGGGTGATTTGTCTTCCTTTGAAAAGGTTTCAAAGCCCTTTTCGTAATGATAACATATAACATCCCCCACCCGACGGCATAAATCGAGCATTAATTCTTCTTTTATTTCCTTACCGCAGATTAACATCCTAGAGCTCCTTCGTAGAAGATGCATTGACCGCAAAGCAAATTTCATCTACAAACACATTGCTTTTCACAGGCTGAGAGAAATAGCATGTTATGGCAATATTCCGAAGAGTAAAGTGTAGTTAAGGGTAAAAATAAGCCAAAAATGAGGGAGATTTTCAATGAAACAATATATTATCGATCAACTTAGGGAATCTGACTACGACGAAATAAAACAATACCTGGATGATAATACTAAAATGTCAGCGATGGAAGGAATTTACTGGGTTGATTTACCCCAGGAACTTTACTCAAACATCCAGAAAGAACACATCCAGTGCCAACCTTTTTACTTTGCTGTAAATCTCAGCAGAAGATTTGTAGGATTCGAATTTCTCATAAGAAGTCACTCGGTTCTAAGGTGCTCTTGTATAGGCTACGCCACAAAAATCCAGCGGGACTTTATAATAGACTTTGCCGACTCAATACTTGACCGCTTGAGAATCAAGCTATAGAGTCCAACTCTAGATTAAGATTTGTTAGGAGAGTTTGAGACAGCTACCGATTTTCCGTTCATGTGCTCTCTTATAAGATCCTCTGGGGGAAAAAGCCCGTTTATTTTCAAAGCTTCCTGCCACGAAGCTTTTGCCTCATCTATTTTGCCTTTTGCTTCAAAAATGAGACCTTTTTTCCAGTAAATCTCGCGTTTCCATTCTTCAGGGGCAACTTTAACGAGTTCATCCAGGTATTTAAGGGCGTCGTCCAAATGCCCCTGTTCCATGTGAGCAATAGCAAGGTAACGCAAAAAGAAGGGCCTCATAGGATGAGTGGGTAACAAATTTTGAAGAGCTGCTTCAGCTTCCCGAGCTGCCTTGTCCCATCTGTTTTTCTCTATTTCTAAACGAACCAAATCCACTCTAACGAGAACTGAGAGAGGATGTCGATCGTAGTTTGACAAAAAAGCCGATACCATTTTTTCCCAGTTCTCTATGTCTTTGTCGGCTGTGGGAATATCTTTAACAATTAGATAATAGGCATAAGCCGCCTGCTCGTTTTGACTCTGAGTATATTTTCCATATCCCCAAAAGACAACGCCCACTATACAGATCAGTGCGACTATACAAATTGACCATCTATAGTTTTCTTTGATTTTGCGAATAATTTTTTCGATTAAGGTTTCCACCTCTTCAGGTTCTATAATTGGTTTTTTCTTAATCCTCGGCGCCATAATAGCTCCTTGAAGGTTTCACGATGTCATTTACACACCACATAGTCAGAGTCAAAAGCCACAACTTTCTAGCAGAGAACCCCCTGGTGAGTCAAATTGAATTGGAACGCTTGCAAAAAATTGAAGGTAGTGTTTCATTAATTGTGTCTGATTGACGATAGGGAAAGTTGTTCTTATGGAATTTCCCAGGTCACGATTCCAGCTTTGTGTGGTTCATGCTGTAGAGCGAGCTTTGAGAAAGGAGACCCTACCCCGGCCCTCCCCGTCAACGGGGAGGGAGAAGAAGTCCCCACGTTGATGGAAATAATGTGTAAGTCCCCCCGTTGACGGGGGGATTTAGGGGGGTTAACAGAGCGTCAAACCGGGAAGAAGAACCAGCGTTATTTTCAGAGCCAGAGGCCGTTTACAAAGAGATACAGCCAGAAAAGCTCATCATGGTTGCGAGTAACCATTTCCAAATCTAGAAAAGCTCTTCCCCTGCAGACACACTTGACTAAACACTATGAAATTGAACTTAGAAAGGTAGACAGAATGTTCGGGTAAAGGCTAGCGCTTGGACTTTTCAAATCTTTCGGTGGCATCACGAGCGGCACTATCGGAAAATTCCCCTAAAAAGAACTCGTCAGGAATCGGAGCCTTAATAGATAAAGATTTTCCCGTGTAGGGATGTCTTAATTCCATTTGCCATCCATGTAACATCAGTCTTGGCGCAGGAGGTCCATCATAAAGCCGATCTCCACACAACCGAAGTCCGCTTGCTAATAGATGAAGCCTGATTTGATGTGTTCGTCCTGTTATGGGTTCGGCGATGATTAAAAACTTAGAATCTTTTCTGTAGATAACAGCAAAGTTGGTCTTTGCCGGCTTGCCTTTTTCAGATTCATCCACCCAGCAATACTTACCATCTTTTTTAGAAAGAGGTTTGGTGCAAGTCCAGGCATTGTCAGGTGGTGTTCCTTCTGCCCAGAGGAGATAAATCTTTCTAACGTCATGAGAAGAAAAGATTTTTGAAAGCCTTCGGTTAACGCTTTTGTTAACAGAGAAAAGAAGCACTCCGCTTACTTCAGCATCCAGCCTGTTATGTATTGCCACGTAAGGATCGGGGTGTTCTCTTGAAAGAAAACGCTTAAGACCTCCAAACACATGATTGTAATCATCGTAAGGAACTTGGTGGGATGGAATAAAAGGTTCCTTGTTATAGGCCAAAATCCAGGCATCTCTATACAGAATACGATCAGGATTTATTTCGTAAAATTTTTTCGGTCCATAGGATGGTAGATAAAGCTCAACTTTGTCGTCAACAGCAAGTTTATAACCTGGATCTTGTGTTCTGATACCGTTTACATATACGCAGCCAAATTCTATAAGAGACTTCGAAAGCTCAATGTTTACAGAATAAACCTTTGACAGGAAGTCACCAAGAAAGGTGCTCGCTTCTTTTGGATTTACATACCATTTTAAGCGAGATTCTTTTAACGAGGACATATCTTATACCGGGTAAGTTCCAGAAAATCATCAAGATTCCCCATCGGGTGTGTTTTCTTCTGGTTCATCTTCTGAGCTATCTTCAGAAGCCTCTTCAACCAGAGCATCTATGTCGTCCGAATCCAATTCACCGCCCATTTCCTGTCCGATTGTTTTCATAAACCTTGCCACATCCCTGGGATTATTTTCGTCAAAATGCCCCCATCGTGAAGGATCGGCGAGGCGTTCAAGTCGTGTTTCTTCAGAAAGGCGCACTCTAACTCGCGAAACAAGTCTTGTTAGTTGAGTCCCCCCACAATTAGAACACACAAGGGGAGGAAGTTCTTCAGAAATTCGGAAAGTTATAAATTCGGTCTTTTTGCCACATGTAAGACAGCGATATTCATAGATCGGCATAGAATTTCTCCTCCATTTTACATGGAGGAACGGATCAACTTTCTAAAGGTGCCCGATGGTAAACGCCCTCAAAGGAGGGGTTTTCATCAGTAATGATATGCTTATCCTCTTCGTATGCTTCCTGAAGGTATGAAGGAAGTATAAAGAGCTTTCTGAACATCTCAGCCGTAAGATATCTCAAAGACATACCTGACTTGATAAAACGCTCGGCTGTATGTTCTGGAGTCCAATCTTCCTGAAGAGTTACAAAAATGTGGGAATCGGGTCGATGAAAACTGTGAAGACTATAGATATAGGGCTTCACTACAGGAAAAACTTCCTTTAACGTGTTCACAATACGAACGTGTAGAGTATGCTCCTGAGGACTGACCCCTTCTCCCTGGATGGTAACGCATCCCTGCGGCGTAAGCCTATTTCTTACGAGAGTGTAGAATTCTCGGGTAAACAAGAAAACTGCCGGACTGTCTTCCAGTGGATCACTGAGATCAATAATAACAACATCGAAGCTTTCGGTGCATTGCTCAACATAGGCTCTACCATCGCTTACAACAATTTCAACTCGAGGATCTTCAAAACTTCCTTGATGCCAGGTAGGAAGATACTTTTTGCAGACTTCTATCAGTTCCCCGTCTATATCTACAAGCACAGCTCGCTTTACGGTGGAGTGACGAAGGACTTCTCGAAGAGTCGCCCCCTCTCCTCCTCCAATAATAAGAACGCGCTCCGGCGCCGGATGTCCAAACATTGCCGGATGAACCAGTAGTTCATGATAAATAAACTCGTCCCTTTCAGAAGATTGTGCAACTCCATCCAGGAAAAGCATTCTTCCGTGGAGTCTCGTGTCAACTATATCTATCCTCTGATACTTTGAAACACCACACCATACCACCTGATCACACAGGTAGGAAATTGAATCGCCGTTCAGAGAAATCTCTCTAAACCACAAATAAGCACTTCCAAGATTATCGTGGCGTTTCATGGTTTATGCTTAAGCTCTCCTTCCGGCACATCCAGCGTTCCACGCTTCAATTCCATTATAGACATATTTTTGGCTTTAAAGGCCTTTTTCAGGAATTGAAGCGCAAGATCGGAATCAATTTGATCTCCACAGGTAAAAATGTCTAGAGCGCAATAACCGTATTCTGGCCAGGTATGGATAGAAAAATGAGACTCCGCAATAACCACTACTCCACTAACACCGTGGGGATTAAATTGGTGAAATACAGGTTTTATAATGGTTGCCTTGGAAACATTAACGGCTTCGACCAGGATGGCTTCCACCTGATCAACGTGTTCAATTAAATTCTTGTCGCAATCGTAAAGCTCTACTATCAGGTGTTTTCCCAGTGCTTTCATCTTTTTCTCTTCTTCCTCACGTCATACTTTTACCTTCAGTTAATGTTAATAAAACAAAAACCTCCACTTCATGTGGTGGGTACCTTATTCCCCTAAACCGCCATAAAAATGGAGGTGCAACCTCAAGACCGCCGACACTATACAAAAAAATTTCCGAAATGCAATAGAAAAATTCACATTTTTCAGTCGAAGAATGTAACTTTTTCCGGTTTCACTCACTTTTTCATGTTTTTTTTCCGTAAATGAGGTAATATCTTAACCTGAGACAACCACAAGGGTAAACCAGGTAAGAGGCAACAGGAACATGATCCCTATAAGAGACACTAACCCTTCCAGGGGAACTCCAATTGTCAATTACATTATTATTGCTATATGTGTCATTGTTTTCATCAACGAGTTAGCTCTGGGGCCAGCTTTAAGAAGATTTTTCATGCTTTACGGTATCGTGCCTGCACGTTATCTTCGCCCAGACATTGCCGTCCATTTCAACCTCACATCCCAACTTATTCCATTTTTTTCCTCAATGTTTATTCACGGCGGATGGCTTCATCTGATCGGTAACATGTGGACTCTCTACATATTCGGCGATAATGTTGAACACGCTCTTGGACATATTCGCTATTTAGTATTTTACATCCTGAGTGGCATCATTGCAGCGATTATCCATATTATAACAAACCCATTTTCAACCATTCCAACCGTAGGAGCCAGTGGAGCCATTGCAGGAGTAATGGGAGCTTATATGTTCCTGTATCCGAGAGCAAAAGTTCTGGCTCTTGTGCCGATATTTTTCTTTGTCACCTTTGTGGAACTTCCAGCCGTCATATTCATAGGACTCTGGTTTATCATTCAATTCTACAGCGGAGCTCTTTCTATTGTTAGTGGAGCTGGAGCCTACGGAGGCATAGCCTGGTGGGCTCATATTGGCGGATTCATCGGCGGAGTATTTTTGTTAAGAATTCTAAGGCCATCAAAGGGATAAGGGTGTTCGAAATTTTTTTACATGTAGGAGTGTCCTGGCAATAGGCTCACGGGTAAATGTAGGGGTGACGCATGCGTCGCCCCTACAACTCGGTGCACCCGGCGTGTGCGTGTTTCTGGAGGTGAAAGTCCTCTCGTGAGTTGATCACAGCGAGCAAAGCGCAGCTGCCATATTACTAATGGCCACAGGGAACCATAAAAAAATAAAATTTCGAATGCATTGGTCGCCGAGGACGGCGACCCTCCCAATATTTTACCGCCGTTTTGGGTCAAATTGACCACCCCTATCCCAATTCCGGTGAATCACTATATATTGGGCCGTTTTTAGCCTAAGCCCGGAAAGTTCTTTCAAGCTGAGTCTCATCCCCGCGTTTTCTATTGCTTGTATCACTTTGCCCCCTGTAAAGGAAGTCTTTGAACAGCTTCTCAAAGGGATAGGCAAAAAGCCTATCCACATCATATATGCTGAGTAGCCAACTCCCCGATAATGGATTCTATATCCTGTCCAAGCTCTTTCTCCAGTTCCTTACGAGCCTGTTCAAGACGAAACTTTACCATTGGATTTCTAATCTCGTTTAATGATCTGAGAGCTCCGCCGCGGCGACCAAGCCTGAAAAGAAGTTTATCCTCTGGAGAAAGAGCTAAATACTCATCAATTACAGCAAGCATCTTCGGTTTATCGTTGGGAAACTTACCTTCTACTTCCTCAAGAAGATTCCGAATATGATCGGAAGTAAGGGTGCTTTGAACATCTCCCATAGCTTCAATCATAGTTCTGATTTCATGCACCACTTCATCATCGGTTAAAGGCACAAATCGCCCAGATCGAACATCATCCCATAAAGGTCCAAACGGCGGAACTTGAAGAGTTCTTAAGCGAATGAAATCAGGATTGATTTCGGTCAACACTCGAGCAGTTTCTAAAGCGTGTTCTTCAGAGTAACCTTTCCCACCAAGTCCAGGCATAATATACTCCGAAAGAGTTATGCCTGCTGCTTTAACTTTTTGCCCTGCTTCAATGTGCTGGAGGGCTGTGGCTCCCTTTTTGACGTATTTAAGCACTCTATCACTTCCGCTTTCCATTCCAATATGGATTCTGTCCAGCCCAGCTTCCTTGAGTTCTATAAGCTCTTCCAGAGATTTTCTTGCTATAGTGCTACTTCTTCCATAGGACGTAACTCGACGCACTTCAGGAATTCTAGATCGCAAATAACGGATAGCTTTAGCTAGTTCGTCAGTTGACATAATCAGGCTATTCGCATCCTGTATAAAAACATTACCCGTGTTAAAAAGAAGCCATTGAGCAACATGGTAATAGGAATGGTTGGCTTTTCGATGCCTTGCAATTTCCTGAAGCACATAGGGAGTTACCTTCCCGCCTTCGCCAACCGACCAAGAAAGGCTCTTTACATCGTCAACAATTCTCACCACAACGTCAATATCCCGTTTGATTTCATCAAGGGAACGCCTACTAAAAGTCGTACCCTTGTAAACCGGACAAAAAGTGCATTTATTCCAGGGGCAGTTTCTGGTAAATCTAAGTAGCAAACTGGCTGCTTCGCTTGGCGGACGAATGGGACCCTGTTCAAAAAACCATTCTGAGTTGCGCATTTTTCATCCTCCCCGGAGAAATATCTTGTATGAAGATTTTCATTCATACATTATAAGGACTTGACAGAAAAGAACAACATCACGACCCGATTCTCAAAGAAACTGGAGGTTTACAAAGATGAGCAAAGACGAAAAAATCACAGCAGTTTATCTTATGGTTCGAAAATCTGAGCTTACACCGGAAGATGGAGATTCCTATGAGCGTCCTCTTCAGAAGCAACAAGAAACTATCGTAGAAACCATGAAAAATCGTTGGGGCATAGAGATAGATGAAAATGTTCATTTTTACAGAAGCAGAAGAGATCTTTTTATGGATGTGGAACGTCACAAAATCAAACGACTCATTGTTTATAGCCTTGACAGGTTGGGAAGCTCCAGAGATGAAATTGATGGAATACTTTTTGAGCTTGGAGCCGAAGGAATTGAGCTTTTAACCGTAGAATAAAAAATACGATTATGGAGAGCGAGGAATGGATTGGATTGTTACCCGACTTTCTTCGTCTGTTGAACTTTGGATAGCCTGGGCTGTATCGGTAGCTCTTGCTTCTGGAGTTCAAGGTATTGCTCAATATTTTTCGCTCATGATTCTGGTTCCTCCAGCAAAATTCAAAAAGGAGCCTGTGCCCCATCCATTTCAATTCCTGGATCCTTTCGCTCTCCCTATCTTTCTTATAACGGGCTGGGGATGGTCCAAGCCTTACAGCCCATCAGAAGACCAATTAGCAGACAACCGATTTTATAAATTGCTATATCACCTTGCTGCCCCTATCGGGAATCTTGCTCTGGCTGGCATAATTTCCACCTTATACACAAGTATTCTTCCATCTTCGGTCTTCCGATTAGCTATCACCATAAATTGCTACGTTGCGGTAGCGAATATGATGCTCCCGTTACCCCCTTTCAGCTTAGGAAGAGGACTGTTTATTCTTTTCGATCTATCAATCCCTAAAATCGTAGAATGGGTCATAAAAGCCGGTATAAGCTTAGGAGCCCTATGGGCTTTCGCCACAAATTCGAGCGTCTTTCCTTATAAATCTTTGCAAGCTTTGGGTGATAGCATACTTTATCTTCTTATTCGGTAAAATTTGTAGCTGTTTGAAAATTATCCTTTAATTGGGGGTTCTTTTAACGACCTACGTTTTGAGGACATTGGGACAAGATTGTTAAAATATAGCATCATTTATGGGCAACTGTGACGGTTATCATCGCGATATTTTTTCGAACGCCATCGCTAAAAGTCTGGATTTCCTATTCACTGATTCTTGCTTCTTATTATTTGCTGTGCTACTCAAAAAAAGAAAAATTCAAGAGCGGGTGAGGTTTCCTGTCCATGTATCAAGAAAGTGAAAAATTGAGAGTAGTTCTGTATCAACCCGAAATTCCTCAAAACACCGGAAACATTGCCAGGACATGCGCAGCAACTCGACTGCCTTTACATCTTATAGAACCATTGGGTTTCAAGCTTTCGGACCGATATCTCAAAAGGGCAGGACTTGATTATTGGCCTCACGTAAAGCTCTTTGTGCATCCGTCATTTGACGCATTTATAGAGGCGGTTAACCCATCACGATGTATTCTGTATTCTACTCGAGGAACAATAAGTTACGACGAAATTCTTTACCAGCCGGGAGATTGTTTAATTTTTGGGTCTGAAACCAGAGGGCTTCCAGAAGATCTTTTGTTCTCGGGAAAATACTCTGTCGCCTTTATTCCTATTGATAGAAGTCGAGTGCGAAGTCTAAACCTTTCAACCGCTGTTGGAATAGTTGCCTTCGAAGCTCTCAGGCAAATAAAAACCGTAACGGCTAAAGCCTTTTCAGCATAAAAACAGAAGTTTTTAATCTAACCAGATCAGGGCAAAAATCCATGAAGGATGGAAGCGAATTAAGGAAGGCAATGGAAGAAATATGTCCGGAATTGAAAGAACTAGGTTTTTATACGGTGATTCTCAAAAAACGAGATGGCTACTGAGTGGTTATATTTGAGAGCAAGGATTGCTCTAAAAAACACCCACCCTTAAGTTCATTCCAAATATCATCTGAAGACGTCCATCAGTGGTGTGAACCACTTAAACGGGCAGTTCAGGAAGCTAAACAATCTCTTCTAATAGGCAAGGCAGGAAAATCATTTTCCCGTCGTAGTGTAGGTTGTCGCATGCGATAGATAACAAGGAGAACAATATTGGCTGAGATCGAATGGAAAGGTATCATTTGGAGTTCTGCATACGGAAATTACTCCTACAAAGAGCTTCTTACAATACTCAAAGGTTTTGGATCCATGGAAATTATAGCCTTTGAGAAACCATGGATCTATCGCGGTATTGCGAGTATAGCCTTAAATCCTCAAGGCGGGAGAGATCTGACGCTGTATTACCTGGAAGCAATTGGTCCCAAAAGGCGAGGAACTGGACGCCAAGCACTAAAAGAGCTTAGAGAAATATTTAAAGGCAGTATTGTGGTGCAGGATCCGGGAGAAATTCTGTGTTCAGAATATTCCATTGTGGAAAGCCTGTTTTTCTGGATTAAGATGTTTCAAGAAGGATTAATTGACGAACTGGATAGCGATGAAGTATTGCTTAAACAAGGGATGACGGAAGAGGAACTTAAGAAAATAGAAGATATAGTCAGAATAAGGCTTCAAAAGATAAAAAATGAGAGAAAGAATATCCAGAGCCAGGGACAAAGTTCTTAGTGAAAAAGATCTTGGTTTTTTTTGTAAACTTTCCCGTTCCCGAAATCTAAGCATTGTCTTTACCAACGGTTGTTTCGATATTCTGCACATTGGACATCTTAGATACCTTGAAGCTGCAAAGGGAATGGGAGACATTCTTGTAGTGGCGGTAAATTCAGATGAATCGGTAAGACAAATAAAAGGACCTTCACGTCCTATTCTGCCGGAGTTTGCCCGAGCAGAAATGGTTGCAGGACTTCACTGCGTAGATGCTGTTACAATCTTTGATACACCTGATCCCTTACCACTTATAAAGCGCATCAAACCAGACATTTTGGTAAAAGGAGGCGATTGGGATCTAAATGCTATTGTAGGAAAAGACTTCGTGGAAAGTTATGGTGGAAGGGTGGTAACAGTGCCGATAACAAAGGGCTTCTCTACAACGGAAATAATCAACAAGATAAGATCTATGGACCAGTTAAATAATAATTCTTAAAACGCAAACATTTTTTGCTTGACCCTATTTGAAAAGGGGTTAGGATTAAAATTGTGATATTTATAACAAGATGATTCCTGTTTTCCCACCCATACAAGGAGGTATTTATTATGAAACGGCACGCAAAATATCGTTTGATGGTGGTTCGGAGAGAAATGATGTATGTTCATGACGAATTTGACCATTCGCTTACCCTGGTCGAAATGGAAGGAGAACCCATAGAATATCAACCAGGTATTGCTGGGAAGTTTGTATCAAGAAGATCCGTAACTTTTCATGATAGAATACGCGGAAACGGAAAAATGATGGGATACGCCATCACTACCTTTGAACACGGGGCAATCTACAGCAAATTTGAAGGTGAAAGAGACGCAAAAGAAGGGGTTACAAAAGGAACCTGGAAAATTTACAAAGGTCTTGGAAAGCTTTCTACTATAACAGGAAGCGGCACATTTATTGTCACAGCAGGAGAAAGAGATAGAGAATACATCATCACCATAGACGGTGACTACGAACTATAAAAATTAAAGTATCCCCCAGGATTTTATTACGATTCTGGGGGATACTTACTTCAAATCACCAAAGACCGTAGGTTCAGGTCCTAAGCTCGCTTTAACCTTTACTTCTCTACATTTGGCGCCGTTATAACTCACACTAGAAGATCCCTCACAAGTCTTTATATAAGCTTCGCACTGGAAAGGGGTTGCCGAAAATTTACGATTAGATTCAACAAATAAAACCACCGATCCGCTAATTCTAATATCAATACAAGCGTTCCCTGGTTTATAATTCGAAACAGTTATCTTACTTAGAGAAACATCATCAACTTTTATATTAACATCACCTTGATGACCTTTCCCAAAAAACTTTACAGCTTCTTCCTTTATACTGCCCTTAAAAAAATCTCGTACATTTTGCGATATATATCGTAACCAGAAAATACGCCTGAGCCTGGGATTTGATGAATCGATATCTGTATAGTTCAGATTGGAAACAACATTTCCCACTTCTTCAATCTTTCCCTCTGCTACAAGATGTTCCATTGTTTCAAGCATTCTCTCTAAATTGGAACTCCTGGCTTTTACTGTTATTTCTCGTTGGCTGTTCAAAAAATCTTCGAGTTTTTTCTGATACTGTTCCTCCGCTCTAAAAGAGCTACTTCTAATAAGTTTGACACATTCTTCATATATTCTAAAAGCTTCTTCATACCTTCCTGAATTCATCATTTTTTTCGCTTCTTCCTCTAAGGAAGCGAGCTTCATTGAAAAACTCTCTCTCGCAATTCGATCCTTTGCAGCCTTTTCTTGCACCAAGTTCAAAGTTTGCTGCAAAAGCGCTTTGCTTTCTTTTAGACCACCGAGATTATAAGTATTGCTAGCCGATTCCAAAACATTTAGGGCTTTTCGCAAAAGAATTTCTGCAATTTCATATCGCCGCGATGGAATACAGGAAATATTAGAAGTGCCGTATTTCCCTCCAGGCATTATATTTTTTAGTATATCATCAACTCTTTCAGCCATAATACAGGTGCGGGACGCATCAATTCTTGTCACCATATCTTGGATAATCTCAACACAACCATTTAGAGCCTCAGTATAAATTTTCCCCAAAAGCTTGGCTATTTCCTGATCAAAAACAGCAACAGTTTCTGGTGATATATAATTGTAATGGTGTAATTGTTCTTTAGCTTTGCCTATAAGTTCTATAGCACTCTGCCAGTCTTTTATTTCAAACTTAACCTTAGAAGCGTTTATGAAAGCCTCAACCGATTTTCGATGAATTTCCTGAAGCAGAAATTCATCGGTTATATGTAACTCATCCACTTTACTTAGAATGTTTACGTAGACATTTGCCGCTTGATCGAAAAGCCCATTTTTGAAATCAATGTCGGCTTTTTGTTTAGAACTCAAAATTAAGGCTCTCTCATATCCTTTGAGCAACTGATCTCGATTATATTCATTGCCAATAAGCCAGGAAGCTTCATCATATTTTTTTATAGCATCTCCATAATATGATACTGCTCTGACATAATCACCTTCTGCACCAGCTACGGAAGCACGAGAAATAAGACTATGAAGTTCTAGTTTAGCATCTTTAGCTTTACTGTAAGTCTTCAGAAATTCTTCTTTACTAACCCAAGATCCCTGAAAAGGCACCAAACCACGAAGAACTTTTTTCATGTTTTCATCATTTTCCATATTTTTCTTAATCTGCTGTTTCAGGGATGGAATGTTGGCCTTCTCCGCAAACATCATAGATCGTTCAAAGAGTCTTTTGGCTACAACATAAGAGCCCTTTTTTAACGCTTCGTCACCCTGTTTTTTCAAATCTTCGGCAATAATTTTGTAAGCGTATTGTGCTGTCCGGGACAGCTTTACATGAGCAGCAAAGATCAAAAACCCAAAGACAATCAAAATAACCAGCAAAAGTAAAATGACTTTTCTTTTAGCAAAAGGCAAAATGCCTGAAAGTCTTTGGAGTGTCATTTCCTGCTAGGCTCTCTTAGAAAAGATTCATATTGATTGAAATACTTTTCCTTGTTTTTCTTGAAGTCGTTCAATCCATCAACTATTATTAATAAAAGATCTTTATTTAGATTTTCCGGAGCCTTAACAACTCTATCTATTGCTATAGCAAAGGAAGTTCCAGATTCTATCTGGTGTCTAAATTCTTTCAAAAGGCTTACTGCTTTGAAATCATCCGTCGTTTTATTTAATACAGTTGCTATGTTTTCCATATTAAGGGTAAGCACATGGATTGTCCCTGAAAAAATCAAAACTTTGGATTCAAGTTGTTTAAGATCGGTGACATAACGATTAAAAAGATCTGCTAATTGCTTAACGCTTACAGAGTCACTCTTTGTTCCATCAGATCCCAATAACCTGTTAACTATGCTAAGCCCATGTTCAGCTATAGCAGTAAAGTGAGCATCATGTTCCACAAAAGCTTCATAAACGCCCTTTTCTCCACCTCCCTTCAGGTAAAATAGAAAATCCCCCAGATAGGTAGGTTTTCTTTCGAGATTCAAAAGGTAGTAAAATTTTAGATAGCGAGCCGCTTCCTGATCCTTAGAAGTGTAATAAGCCTTAGTGCAATAGCTGATAAATCTAGATCCAGCATCTTCTTTTCGCTCTATCCCTTCTAGCCACCACTCCGCCTCGGGTCGTTCCAGATACCACTTAGCATAGGCATTACAAAGTTTCGGGAGAAGAAAAGTTCTACCGTGTAGATAAAGGATTTCCAACTCCTCTGCTGTGAGTTCATCATAATCTATCGGTTCGTCCTTCCCGGCACAGCCTGAAAAGTTTATTGCAACAAGAACGAAAAGAAAGATTCCAACTATGATTCTGATCATAACTGTCTTTTAATCTCCAGTTGCTTGCTGCTTAGATTAAACATTAGTGGCTGGAGATTTTCGAGAGGAAACCACATAACTTCAAACCCAAGATTTACAACATTTTTTATAATTCTGTGGTAAAAATCAAAAGCGGAAGGGCGAACTAAAAAAACGCATGAATAACTAGAAGGATCCAGCTCCTTCAGAATAGAATAGATTAAAGCCTTTTGGTTCAAAATATCCAGTTCCTTACTATATTTTCCCAGGATCTCTCTAGGTACCACACACAAGATAGAATTTCCTTCTTGAAACCTTACAATTCTATAAAATTTTTCGTTACACTTTCCTTCTGTTCCAACTGGTATTGCAAGGTTATGATCTAGTTCGAAATAATAAAACTTTTCGCTTACTCTGGTATTATTCGACAAAAGCGTTGATCGTGCGTCCCAGGATGAATCAATCATAATGTTAAAAGTAATCCCCCCTATCAAAAAGAGGCTAACTCCTAATACTACTATGACGGTCCATGCAATCCAGCGGTTCATTTACAGTTCACCTTAATGCTCCAAGGTTCGGGAACAGGCACACCTTGCTCAATCAAATCTTCACTAAATCCAGTTCCCCAAAAAGCCTGAAACAATTTTACTCCACTTGGACGAATAATGGAAACAAGGTAAAACCTACGCCTATCAAGATTCGTTTCTATAAATTGTCTGAAAAGTTCAGGTTGACTTTTTATATTAGGCAATAGTTGGCGAAAGCTGTAAAAAGAGTCGCAAAATTCACGAAGTGCATTTTTTAATTCTTCTGATGAAGAACATAAATTACCACACTGCAAAGAGATATCATTTCTCTCAAAAATAACAACAGCCGGATATCGCCCATCCTTCATGGATACGTCAATGTTTAAAGCCACGGGAACGTTAACGGTGTAAATCATGATTATTAAAAAACCAGCTATAAGTATCAACACTAGAGCACCCAAGAATGAGATTATAAAACTCAAATCCCTAATTTCTCGATCTATCACCTGTTCCAGAACCTCCGGTTTTCCCTTCAGAAGGCTGTGTTTCCAGAGCTTTATCCCATTCTATGAGCATATTTTTAACTTTATCGCTTAAATACCCTATCACTTTCTTTTCCGACCATCTCTGGGCAAGATTTATAGCTACCGCTGTGATAATTCCAAAAAGAAGTCCCAAAATGGCCGAGTCAAAAGCTTTAGCCAGGTATCTTAGAAACTGAGAAATCTCGCTCTTCATAGCAATAATATCTGTCGTTCCAGCCCAAAGACCAGCTAAGGTATCCACACCCTGAGCAATACCCACAAGGGTTCCAAGTAGCCCAAAAACAACACAGAAGTTAGGAAAAACCTTCAGGAAACCAAAATCTTTCCTTATCCTATCACAAACAAAGTTTCTATATACTTCAATGTTGCTAAGTGTCCCTGGTGCATCACCAATTATTCTCATCACTTTCTCAAAATCGCTTCCCAGGTTGCGCTGGGTCATAAGAGTCTTAGCAGAAAGAGACAATCCTAGAAAACCGGCAAAAGACACAATAACACTTGCAAAACTTCCACAAAACATCTGCTCAAGTCTTGGAAAAGGATTCACATAAAGCATTAAGCCATACCATACAGCGGTAATACCAACTCCTGCCAAAATCGCCTTCATCTTGATCATCCTCTTAGTTGTAAAAGACGATTTGAATTTCCAAAACTTCACTTTATTTCGATCATAAAAAGATAAAGAAACATCTGTCAATTTTTTTTACCAATCTTTGCAGAGTTTTGACAAATCTGCTAAATTATTTACATTTTTGTGGGCTGTTTTTTCCGTTCAAGCTTGTTATTCGCAGATAACGTGATTAAAATTACATTGAATGGAAAATACATTTTGATATTTTTTTGTGGTAGGGAGGCCAAATCATGAAGATCAAGTATTGTAAAAAATACGAAAAATATGTAAGCCAGTATCATTGCGAACTGTTCAACGATGGTAATAAATGTCCCTATTATACGCCCAAAACTTGGAACAGCATCAAAGAACTGTTGCTTGATCCAGAACGTCCTAAATGGGAGATTGGCGAGATTATCAAGCCCTTGCAATGCAAGCTACTGGATCGAGAATATTACACTGTAAGCGGACGTAGAAGACGTGCTCGGGTCTCTACTCGCCATAGCGATACGGCATAAAAGATTGGGCAAGGAGCATAAATCGTCGATCATAAGATTTTTCAATGATTTGCCCGCCTTTTAGTTTGCCTATTTAAGCAAACTTCCAGAAAAGCCGAGTGGACTCCTGTAAGAGAACCTTATCTTAAAAGATATTGCTTTTTTGGAAGCCATGGGGTAACCAAAAGGCGGTCTGTTTTTTGACCAGGCAAGTTTTAAAACGGGCTTTGGAGGACTATTCTCATGGCGATGTATGGAGTGAAAATATTTGCGGGGAATAGCAACATTCAATTGGCAGAAAATATTTGTCGTAATTTAGGATTATCTCTCGGGAAAGCTCTTGTATCAACCTTTAGTGACGGTGAAATAAGGGTTGAAATTCAGGAAAACGTGAGAGGTGCCGATGTCTTTGTAATTCAGTCTGGTTGCCACCCTGTAAACGATCACCTTATGGAACTTCTGGTAATGATTGATGCTCTAAAGCGCGCATCTGCTCGCCGTATCACGGCTGTCATGCCCTATTATAGCTATGCAAGACAGGATAGAAAGAATAAGCCGCGAGTTCCAATAACGGCTCGACTTGTGGCAGATTTGTTGTCCCGAGCTGGTGCCAATAGAATACTCACAATGGATCTTCATGCTGGTCAAATCCAGGGCTTCTTCGATATACCCGTTGATAATCTTTATGCTTCTCCAGTGTTGCTTCCTTACATCAAGGAAAGATTTGGAAATAATATTGTAATTGTATCCCCTGATGCTGGCGGGGTGCCAAGAGCAAGAGCTTACGCAAGCCGCTTGAACGCCGGGCTGGCTCTTATAGACAAGCGCCGTATTGATGCCAATCAGGCTGAAGCCATGAACATAATCGGTGACGTAGAAGGGAAAACGGCTATCATCCTTGACGACATGGTCGATACGGCGGGAACTCTTAAAGAAGCGGCTAAAGCACTCAAAAACAAAGGCGCCAAATCCATCCACGCTTGCGTAACTCACCCAGTCCTCTCCGGTAACGCTATCAATAATATACAGGAGTCCTGTATAGAGACCCTTGTTGTCACGGACACTATTCCTTTGAGACCTCAAGCAGCCCTTTGTCCCAAGATACAGGTCGTATCTACAGCTCGCCTCTTTTCAGAAGCCATCAAGGGAATCCACAATGAGGATTCCATTAGTTCTCTTTTCGAAATTCAGCACTGATGTGTTCACTTTCATGCTAATTATGGGTGAAGCGAGCGATTAAAGTTACAAACCGGGATAAAGCTTGAAGAATCTTAACGTCTATATATACGACCTTGACGATAAGCCACCTTTGGTTCTGGCTATACTTTACGGAGTCCAATGGGCGCTGTTTCTTTTTCCCGCCATCCCTATGGTCACGGCTCTTTGCGCCGAAGCATTCAAAATGGACGCCGTGGCCAGAGTAGCTTTCGTTCAGTTGACCTTCCTCGTCGCTGGAAGTTTTACTCTGATCCAGAGCCTATGGGGACATCGGTATCCTTTACTTGAAGGACCTGCAACCGCTCACCTTCTCACGGTATTGTCACTTGCTCCACAAGGCATAGGTAATATACAGGCCGGAATGATCCTTGGCAGTATAGTCATGTTCTCACTTGGCCTGTTAGGAAACATTTCGTTCTTTTCACGTATATTTACCCGTAACATTGTGGTTGTAATCTTGATGCTCATCGCATTTTCTATAACTCCACACCTTACTGCATCTCTTGTCGGCTACGGGTCACCACAAAACAAAGCTCCACAATGGTTATTTTTTGCCTTTTCTTCCGCTGTGGTTATTTTCACAGCCTTTTGTTCTTATCACCTGAAAGGAATCTGGAAAACCCTATCTCTTCTCATCGGTGTAATCGCTGGAACCCTTTTCTACCCTCTTATTGGAAGTCTAGACTTCACAATCTGGAAACAAGCATCCTGGATAAGCATCCCTACTCTGTGGACTCCTATCGCTCCTAAATTTTCTTTAATATCTTCGGTGTCTTTTGCCATCGCATACCTAGCCGTGCTTGTTAACGCCCTTGGAAGTCTCGCCGGGATCGCTTCCATCACGGACAACAAACGACTCAATTCATCACTCAAACGATCCCTTACAATAAACGGCTTATCTGGTATAGTATGTGGGCTTCTGGGTATCGTTGGTCTGGTAAGCTACAGCATGAGTCCAGGAGTAGTTACTGCTCAACGAGTAGCCAGCCGTTATACTTTAGCGGTCTGCGGTGTCGTAACTATAATGATAAGCCTCGTGCCTAAAATAGCTGCAACCTTCGCCTTTGTGCCATCGGCCGTTGTTTCAGCCGTGCTTTGCGTTGCGATGGGGAGTCAAGTCGGGGCTGCTCTTCAGATGGTTACTTCCTCCACTTTAACCCAAAGGGATGGAACCGTTATAGGATTGTCTGTTCTGCTGGGTCTCATCGTCTCAATCCTTCCACCAGGCCTCACAGCATCCGCTCATCCTGTAGCTCAGTTGTTTTTGAAAAATGGACTCATTTCGGGTATTTTTCTGTCTCTCATTTTAGAACATGGGCTTCTAAGAGATAAGAGCAAAGTGGAGAAATAAACATGAGCAAAACAAAAATCGTCTATTGTCCAAAGTGCGGTGAGGCAGTTCACATATATAAAAACCCCTTTCCAACAGTGGATATAATAATCGAGATGGGAAATGACCGCATCGTTTTAATAGAACGCAAAAATCCCCCTCCTGGATGGGCTTTACCAGGTGGATTTGTAGATTATGGTGAAACATTAGAAGAAGCAGCTATTCGGGAAGCCTACGAAGAAACAGGGCTCAGGGTAAAAAATCTAACTCAATTCAGAGCCTACTCCGATCCAGACCGCGATCCCCGTCATCACACAATAACTGTCGTTTTTGTGGCGGAAGTCGATCCACAACAAGGATCAATTCTTCCCAAAGCTGCAGACGACGCAAAAAACTGTGCAATCTTCAATGTTTATCAACTTCCCGAAAATCTCGCCTTCGATCATGCTAAAATTCTTCAGGACTATAGAGCATGGAAAGCGAAAAAATTCTGCTAACAAACGATGAACCGGCTGTTTCTTTACCAGTAAAGGTATATCGCAAAGGAGAATTTCCTCGCACAATAGAGCAATGGGTTGTTGAGGAAACGCCTGTTACACTCTTTTTCAACGGAGAACAGATGATAACTCTCCTTTGCACAGGACGGCACCTTGATGAACTCGCTGTGGGCTTCTTTATAGCCGAGGGATGGATTAGAGATCGAAAGGCTCTGAAAAACGTGACCGTCGATAGGGAGAAAGGCATAGTGGATATAACCTACGATGGAGCCGTTGCATCCAGAGAAAAATTTTGGCTGAAAAGAGCCATAACATCAGGTTGCGCTAAGGGTAGCGTTTTATGTGAAGTGCTTGACTCCCTATTAGAACATCCTCTTATCGACAACCTAAGGATTGAACCTACTAAAATATGGGATCTTATGGAGAAACTTAACAGGCTTAGCGACGCTTACAAAAAAACCCACGGAGTTCACAATTGCGCCGTGGCAGATAGCACCGGTGAGATCTTAACCCTTGATGACGGTTACCCCTTTTATCGCTACGACATCGGACGCCATAACGCTCTGGATATGTTAATCGGTAGAGCTTTCATTAACGAAATTTCCCTTAGCGATAAAATAATTGTAACCACAGGGCGCCTCACATCAGAAGTTGTAATAAAGGCAGCGCAGGCTGGTGTGCCGATGCTTGTAAGCCGTCATGCAGCAACGAGACTTGCTGTCGAATTAGCCAGCACTCTAAATCTTACACTTGTGGGCTACACAAGAGCAACTCAAATGACGGTTTACCACGATAGCGGAAGAATTGAAGAACCTTCTGCTTAAATTCATTGCCTTTAGGAATGCACAAGACGTGTGTGTCCCTATCACCCCAAAGAAAGGATGTTTTGATATATGTTCTCGGTAAGAAAAGCAAAAATCAGAGACATTAAAGAAATTCACAGCTTGCTTCTTCCCTTTGCCAGCGAAGGGCGGTTGCTACCAAGATCGCTTAGCGAACTTTATGCTCGCATGAGGGATTTTTTCGTGGCAGAAAAAGACGGAATAATTATAGGCTGTGGAGCTTTGAAAATAATATGGGACGATCTTTCAGAAATAGCTTCTCTGGCTGTAAAAACCGAATATCAAAAAAAAGGCGTAGGAAGATGTCTTGTTGAAGCCTGCCTTGAAGAAGCAAAATCTTTAGGTCTTCCCCGCACATTTGTGCTCACATATGAAACGGCTTTCTTTGAACGCCTTGGTTTTAGAATAGTTGACAAAAGCATTTTTCCGCAAAAGATATGGGTGGATTGCTTAAAGTGTCCAAAATTTCCAAATTGTGACGAAGTTGCAATGGTAAAAGAGATAAAGTAATTTGCTACTGGTTAACAATACAGGCACGGGGTAACGTGCCTAAGACTTTGAAAGAGTCAGGAAATATAAGAAAGGATATCAGGCAATGTTGCCAAAAATATTTAGGAAGATCTTTAAACCATACAACGAGCGGTATTTAGAAGGACTGTCGCCAATCATAGAACAAATTAACAGCCTGGAACCTAAACTCAGGAGACTCAGCGATGCTGAACTACAAGCAAAGACTCCTGAGTTTAAGGAAAGGCTTAGCAGAGGAGCATCTCTTGACGATCTCCTGCCAGAAGCCTTCGCAGTAGCAAGGGAAACGGCGAGACGAGTCCTGGGAATGCGGCCATTCGACGTCCAGCTTGTTGGTGGCATCGTTCTTCACCAAGGGAAAATTGCCGAAATGAAAACCGGCGAAGGTAAGACTCTCGTTGCTACCATGCCTGTCTATTTGAACGCCTTACTTGGGCGAGGCGTTCACGTGGTCACCGTAAATGACTATCTAGCCCGTCGAGATAGCGAATGGATGGGCAAGATATATCGCTTTCTGGGGCTTAACGTTGGATGTATCGTGCACGGGCTGGACGATAGAGAGCGTAAAGAAGCTTATCTGGCCGATGTCACATACGGAACAAACAACGAATTTGGTTTCGACTATCTACGCGACAACATGAAATTTCGCCTTGAGGACATGGTCCAACGCGAACTCTACTACGCCATCGTTGACGAAGTAGATAGTATTCTCATAGATGAAGCCAGAACACCCCTTATAATCTCCGGACCTTCTGAAAAATCAACTGACCTTTATTACCAAATCAATCGCATAATTCCTCGTCTCACAAAGGATCGTCATTTCACCATTGACGAAAAGGGCCATGCTGTAGCTCTTACCGAAGAAGGTGTAGCCAAAGTTGAAGAACTCCTTGGTGTTGAAAACCTCTATGATCCAAAGCACATAGATCTTCTA
Source organism: Thermodesulforhabdaceae bacterium (assembly GCA_037482015.1). Taxonomy (NCBI): domain Bacteria; kingdom Pseudomonadati; phylum Thermodesulfobacteriota; class Syntrophobacteria; order Syntrophobacterales; family Thermodesulforhabdaceae; species Thermodesulforhabdaceae bacterium. The sequence continues at coordinate 151,631 of JBBFKT010000001.1, read as the reverse complement.
CATCATGTCTATCAAGCTTTGAAAGCTCACTATCTTTTTAAGCGCGACGTCCATTACGTGGTTAAATCTGGCAAGGTCATTATTGTTGATGAATTCACCGGCCGTCTGATGCCAGGACGACGCTACAGCGATGGACTTCATCAGGCTCTTGAAGCCAAAGAAGGGGTCAAAATTGAAAGTGAAAACCAGACCCTAGCAACTGTTACATTCCAGAACTACTTCAGAATGTATGAAAAACTCGCCGGCATGACTGGCACAGCCGAAACGGAAGCCGAAGAGTTCGCACAGATATACAAACTTGATGTTATCGTCATACCGACTCACAAAAAAATGATTCGTATTGATTACCCTGACTGTATCTACCGAACAGAAAGAGAAAAGTTCAGAGCGGTTGTGCGAGAAATTAAAGAGCTACACGAAAAGGGAAGACCAGTTCTTGTTGGAACAATAAGCATAGAAAAATCTGAACGTCTAAGCGAAATGCTAAAAAAGGAAGGTATTCCACATCAAGTTCTTAATGCCAAGCATCATGAAAAAGAAGCCGAAATTATAGCCAGAGCTGGACAGCGAGGTGCCGTGACAATCTCCACAAACATGGCTGGACGCGGAACCGACATTGTCCTTGGACCCGGCATTGCAGAACTTGGCGGACTCCATGTAATCGGAACTGAACGGCACGAAGCCCGCCGTATAGACAATCAGCTCAGAGGACGGTCAGGGCGACAGGGCGATCCCGGATCTTCTCGTTTCTACCTATCACTTGAAGACGACCTCATGCGAATCTTTGCGTCGGATAAGGTAGCGTGGATAATGGACAAAGTTGGAATGGGAGAAGATGAACCAATTGAACATCGCATAGTATCCAGAGCGATAGAAAATGCTCAGCGTCGAGTTGAGGCTCATAACTTCAGCATCCGTAAGCAACTCCTTGAATTTGACGATGTTATGAACATCCAGCGCGAAGTGATCTATAAGCAACGGCGAGAAGCCCTCCGAGGCGAAAACCTACGACCGGTCATTGAGGACATGATTCGAGACCTTATCAGTGAGATCGTGTCAACCTACTGTGACGAAAAATTGCACCCTGAAGAATGGGATTGGGAAAACATTTCCCGAGAATTTGCAAGTCTCACGGGTATAAAACCTCAATTTAATGGAAGTGGAACCGTAGGAGAAGAATTCAGGACACCCGAGTCTGTTGAGGACTTCCTGGTTGAAACAGCAATCAAGCGCTACGATGAACGGGAACGGGAAATAGGTCAGACTTTGATGCGCCAATTGGAAAGTTATGTGCTACTTCAAAATGTAGATAACCATTGGAAAGACCATCTTCTCAGCATGGATCATCTTAAGGAAGGCATAGGGCTTAGAGGATACGGTCAGGAAGATCCCCTTGTTGCCTATAAGCGTGAAGCTCATCAACTTTTTGATGAAATGATCTATCGCATAAAGCGAGATACCGTTAGAATGATGTTCCATATTCAGATTCGGCAGGAAGAAGAAGTCGAAGAACTTAAGCGAGAACAGGAATCTCAACCCATGTATTACGGAGGGGGAGAGAAATCCTCCCCGGCTCAGAAAACAGTAAAAAACAAACAGAAGGTGGGACGAAATGACCCTTGTCCATGCGGAAGCGGAAAGAAATACAAAAAGTGTTGTGGTCGTTAGAGGAAAAAACTTCGTCATTCCCGGAATTCTGGTAAGTATCGCATCGACAGGGATGCGATACAAAGGAAGACCGGATTTAGCCCTTATCGTGTCGGAAAATTCAGAGGGCGTTCCAGCTGCGGGAGTTTTTACCAAAAACCTTTTTACTGCTGCACCGGTTGTGGTCTCCAAAGATCATCTCGGTAAGAGAAGCTCTAGCATAAGAGCAGTTCTCATAAACGCCGGTATAGCAAATGCCTGCACAGGAGAAGAAGGAATAAAGAGAGCAAGACTCAGTGCAGAACTTCTGGCAAAAACTCTGGGCACTTCTTCTGAATCGATACTTATTGCTTCTACCGGTGTTATAGGTCCCCAAATAGACGTTGACCTCATGGCTATGTCCATGAAGGATCTCATAAAGGGTCTTTCCCCTGAACGCTGGCATGAAGCGGCTCAAGCCATTATGACGACCGACACGGTTCCTAAGCTAGCATATACAGAAAGGGAAATCCGGGGAACAAAGATAAAAATCGGCGGTATAGCCAAAGGCTCCGGAATGATTGCTCCAAACATGGCTACCATGCTGGGGGTTTTGTGCACAGACGCTTTTATTGAACCGTCGCTTCTAAGCAAACTCCTGCAACAGGCAGTATCCAGATCATTCAATGCCATAACGGTAGACGGAGACACTAGCACAAACGATACTGTGTTTATCCTGGCAACCGGGAAATCAGGAATAACCATTAGCGAAGATGATCCCACTTCGTGCCAGATGTTTCTGGAAGCACTAGAAGCCGTTTCCATTGATCTTTCTCAGCAGATCGTCCTGGACGGAGAAGGAGCCACAAAGTTTATAGAAATTCAAGTTGTAGGTGCCACAACCAAAGATGATGCAAAAAAAGTCGCCAGAACGGTTGCAGAATCTCCCCTTGTTAAAACGGCACTTTACGGAGAAGATGCGAACTGGGGACGAATTATTGCTGCCGTTGGAAGATCGGGCGTTGACATAAATCCGCAGGCTGTATCTCTCTTTTTCAACGAGGTCTGCGTCTTTCTTAATGGTGTGCCTGTGAACGATGAAAAAACGGAAGAGTTGGCAAGTTCCGAATTCAAAAAGAAACATATTAACATAAGAATTTCTCTCGGATCAGGGAATGCCACATTTCGAATGTGGACCTGCGATCTTTCTCACGACTACATCACCATCAACGCAAAGTATAGAACCTAGGGGGAAAGAAAATGACATCAATGGAACTCACTAAAGACGGATCTGTTTTTGTCTTGACTCTCACAAATGGAGATGGAGCTAATACCTTCACAAAAGACGTTCTTGAAGAATATCTTGCAATCTTCGATCAGATTGAAGCTACAAAAGAAAACGCATCATTGGTGATCACCAGCAATTCATCCAAGTTCTGGTGCACAGGCATCAACCTGGATTGGCTAAGCCAACAGCCTCGAGAATATTTCATGGAATTTGCAAGGCTTATGGACAAAGTCTATTTCAGAGCGGCACTTCTGAACCTTCCAACTATCGGGTGTCTTACGGGTCATACTTTCGCTGGAGGCGCCATTTTGTCTGCGACCTTAGATTTTCGCTTTATGCGAGAAGACCGGGGCTGGTTTTGCTTGCCTGAAGTGGATATAAAAATCCCCTTTACGCTTCTCATGCAGGAAGTAGTTGAAACACTTCCAAATCCCCGTGCAGTAAAGGACTTAATTCTGACTGGAGCAAGAATTGGAGGCAAAGAAGCGGCAGAACTCGGGATTGTAGATGGTGCTTTTTCCGAAGCAGAACTTTTCCCCAAAACGATGGATTTCGCCAGGAAAATGGCTGAAAAAGATAGAGAAACCTACACCAAAATCAAGCGCAACTGGCGGAGGCGAATTGCCTCTCTAAGGCAAGTCGTTATGGGCGATTGATAATGTGTTTAAGCAGGGGCACGGCATTATGTGCCCCTGCGTGATTAACCGTCCTTTTTTCCTTTTATACAGGTATGTTTCCGTGTTTCTTGGGTGGTAGAGCCGTTCTCTTGGTTTTTAGCATATTAAGTGCATCAATAAGCCATGGTCGAGTCTCACTCGGCACGATCACCGCATCAATATAGCCTCTGGATGCAGCAATGTAGGGGTTATACAAAAGATTACGGTATTCTTCGATCTTTTCTTTCCTTTTTGCTTCCGGATCTGAAGCTTCCTGGATTTCTTTTCTGAATATAATGTTTGCCGCACCCTCTGCTCCCATAACGGCAATTTCTGCCGTGGGCCAGGCAAGAACCACATCACATCCAAGGTCTCGCGAACACATAGCAAGGTAGGAACCACCGTAGTCTTTTCGAGTAATGAGCGTAATTTTGGGAACGGTTGCTTCAGAATAGCACCACAATAACTTAGCTCCATGACGGATTATACCGCCCCACTCCTGTTGCTTCCCGGGAAGATAGCCGGGCACATCGGCGATAGTAAGCAGAGGAATATTAAAGGCATCGCAGAATCGGATGAAGCGTGTAGCTTTGTCTGATGAGTCAATATCGAGGCAACCAGCAAGAACCTTAGGCTGGTTAGCTATAATTCCAATGGTATTCCCACCAAGGCGAGCAAACCCCACAACGATGTTAGGGGCGTAAAGTTCGTGAACTTCAAAGAATTTTCCATCATCGACGATTTCTCGAATCACATCCTTCATGTCGTAAGCCCCCATGGGGTTATCGGGAATGATGGAGTCAAGCAGAGGGCTTGTGCGATCAGGGCTATCCTGAGTTGGCACATAGGGTGGATCTTCCATATTGTTATCGGGAATATAACTCAAAAGCTCTTTGATCTTGTCAATGGCATCATGGTCGTTTTCGCAGGCAAAATGAGCGACTCCGCTTTTGGTAGCGTGAGTCAGCGCTCCTCCGAGTTCTTCTTGGGTGATCACTTCCCCCAGCACCGCCTTTACAACATCGGGACCCGTGATAAACATATAACTTGTATTCTTAACCATAAACACAAAATCGGTCATTGCAGGGGAGTAAACTGCTCCTCCAGCACAAGGTCCCATTATGGCAGAAATTTGTGGAATGACTCCTGATGAGATTGCATTGCGGTAAAATACTTGACCATACCCGGAGAGAGCATCAACGCCTTCCTGAATTCTGGCTCCGCCAGAGTCGTTGAATCCGACAAGGGGTTTTCCAGCTTTAAGGGCAAGATCCATAACCTTACAGATCTTCTTGGCGTGCATTTCTCCCAGAGTGCCGGCTCTGGCTGTAAAATCCTGAGAAAAGGCGAAAACTTCTCTACCGTTTACTTTTCCATAGCCGGTAATTACTCCATCGGCTGGAATGTCCATCTTATCAAGCCCAAAGAGAGTGCCACGATGTTTGACGAAGATGTCGAGTTCTCTGAATGTTCCTGGATCAAAGAAATACTCTAGCCGCTCCCTTGCCGTAAGCTTTCCTCGCTCATGTTGCTGAGCTACAGCCTTAGAACCTCCCATTTCCTTGATTTTTGCTTCTCGTTCGCGAAGTTCCTTGATCTTTTCGGCAACCGTTGCCATACCTCACTCTCCTCTCTCTCTATGTCTCTTTCCAAAACTTCGGTTTTTTAACGTCACAAAACTTTATTTAGCCATTCTATAGTTTCGGCTGAGCTTGTCAAGCAAAGCTAGGGGCTATTCAAAAATTATCCCTTATCTGAGACTTTTTAACCACCTATGTTTTGATGACATTTTCATAAGATCGTTGGAATAGTGCATCATGGGTGGGAGCATGGCATGCCATGCCCCTACAATATGGCAACCGCGAGAGTTATCAGCGCGATTTTTACGAACATCCCTAGCAAAGCTAGAGAGTGTTTGAAAAAGATCACGGAAACTATTATCTCGCGTTTACTATAAGATTTAGCTTTTCATGGCTCCAACAAGAAGGTTTCTTGATTGTAAAGTTCGGCAAAAATAGCACCAGCTCCGGAAAAAACACTCACATGCTCAAAGACATGCTGAGCCACACGCTTTCTAATATCTTCGCTCTGAGCATTGAATAGTCTTATCATATTTTCTTTGGGTTCTTTTTCTAACATAGCCCAAAAAGCTTGAGGATCCTGAGACTGTTTTTCGACAACTGACTTTTTCTGCAAAGCAAGCCACTCTTCCGAAGCCTTTTCAAAGGCATGGCGGATTTCCTTGCACAGCCTATCAACTTCATTTTGGAAAATGGCCATATCGTTAAAAAATCCAGCTATCAGGAATTCTTTTCCTTCAGGAATTTCAACCTTTATCCCCACCCCTTCGTTCTCCACAACCCAAGATATTTTAGTTTTCATTGTCTTTGACCTCTCCGTTGGTTATTTTAGATATATGTATGTAAGGTAAAATGACAGTTTAATATTGTAAATCTTGATCGGGAGAGAAGCAATGATGGAAGAAAAGGAAAGACGAAGATTTACAAGGGTGGGTTTTCGCACGACTGCAGAAATTGTTAAGGGCTCAATTTCAATAAGTGGAGAAGTAAAAGACTTAAGTCTGAAAGGAGCCTTCGTTGTCTCAAAGGAAAAACTTCCTGTGAATCAAAAAGTAGAAATTAGCATTTACCTTAGTGGCGCAGAAAATCCTCTTAAGGTTACCGTGATGGGTAAGGTCGTAAGAACCACCCCAGAAGGTATAGGTGTGGACTTTGAAGGTATGGATCTAGATTCATTTAACACGCTAAAAGAAATCGTAAGTTACAACCTTGGTAGTGAAGATACTGTTAGGAAAGAAGTTTTTGAATACCTCCAGGACCGACTCACCCCTAGAACATCATAAAAAAGTGGTGGGCGAGGCGAGATTCGAACTCGCGACTTCCACCGTGTGAGGATGGCACTCTCACCGCTGAGTTACCCGCCCACCTTTAAGATGTTTGCCACTATAACTCAATACACGTGATAATGCAATACCGAAGTTAAGAACAATCCTATTTCATAGCCTGGTTTATAACTTCCAGGGGATGAACAATATCGTAATCGGTTAATTCCTCAAACTGGATCCTGCAACTCAGGCATTCTGTGATAATCCCTCGAGGTTCCATCCTGTCGATTTTTTCGACAAGTTTCTTTCCAATTGCTACCGATTTTTCATGGTAACTCTGGCTAAAACCTCTAATACCTCCTAACCCACAACAACCAAAACTATCTGTAAAAGAGCTAATGCCCTCGATTCCAAGCCGGTTGAAAAGTTCCATGTAATACAGCATCTCTCCCTTCTGTTCCCTTTGATGGCAAGGTGGGAAATAGACATATCCCTTGTGCTGATTCTCCACTCTGATAGAAAAGTTCTCTTTAGAGTTAATATGCTTCAAAATATACTCACCAGCATCAAAAGTATGGGAAGCTACAACAAACCGTTCTACAGGATCTAAATCAGAAAAATATTCACCGCTGACCAGCACATTTTCGTAAAGCCTCTTGTGTAGAGAAAGCATCTTTGTTAAATTCTGTCCAAAAATTCTTTCTTCTATCGGCACCAAAATTTCGCCATTTTTAGCATTAAGTTTTTTCTGCACTGCATCAGAATAGATAACACCTGCGGGAATAACTCTACGAAGCATAAAACTACAGGTTGGACAGGAGCATACAATATCGTAACCATCCGAAACTAACTCAAACCATAGCTTGATTTGTCCACCAAGCCATGAAAGAACTCGCTCCATGTCACCCTCTAAAAGTGCCGGCATACCGCAGCAGTGCTGTTCAAACACATAAACAGGGATCCCCAAGCGTTCCATAATGTTCACAAAAGACTTCGGAACCTGGGGAAAAAGAAACCTGCCAGTACAACCAACAAAATAGGCAACTTTTGGGGAATTCGTTGTTTTAACAGGTTCTGTAAGTCCTTTCTTTTTAGCCCATATATCGAAAGATTCATCAGGGAAAAAAGGAATCTGTCGTGATTCATGAATTCCGAGCAATTTTTTGACCGCTGAACCGACAACTCGATTAGACATAAACTGATGAGCAGGAATTTTACGCAGGATGCCCCATGTTAGCTCAACATTTTCAAGTAATTTGGTTGACCAGGGCAGTCCGTCCCTTTTTATAAAAGCAATCTTTGCTTTGATGATCTTTGATCTTACAGGTTCACAGGGGCAAAGAGCACAAAAATGACAATTTTCAACTAAGGATCTAAGATCCGAAAAGGTCGCTTTTATTCCTCCCTCCTTTTCTTTGTCCCAAATTTCATAAAGCTTTGGAAAGAAAAAACAAACACCATCCATAAGATCCCGGCATACGTCACAATCGCCACACTCTTCAATAATTTCCCTAACAATAGTTTCGGGTTCCATGTTTTCCTCCCAAATTAGCAAACAAGATTTAGTAGGCGAGTCTTCCAAGGGATTTCATGATCAAAGTAAATCCCATGCCCAGCATGCCCATGAGTCCAATCCCACAGGAAAATCCGGCAAGTAGCACAGGAGCGTATTGTCTCCATTTTAATTGATAGCGTTTTACAAAATAATAACGCCCTAAAAGAGCTCCGATCACTTCCAGGAAAATCCCGTGAGGGGTCGTTTGCCCCAAGCCCCTTGTAATGCCATAGATTAGAAGTATAGGCAGGTTAAGAGCCGCCAGCGTTCCATAGGTGATCATTCCCAACCCGAAGCCTACAACCACATACCAGAATTTAAATGCCTGCATAAAAGGGGAACCTTCTCCAAGAGTTGAACTTTGCAGAAGGAGACTGTTTAGAGCCTGCAGATGCCACAATTCTTGAGCATAGGGATAATGAACTGACGGAATGGGCGCAAGTCTCCACAGATACTGCGAAAAAATAAGGCTTGCGATCATAACCACCGGAAAAACGAAAATTTCCGCCTTGATGATACTTCTAAAGCTTGTTCCCGTCAGTTCAATTTCCCGAAATTTGACCGTGGCTTTACCATAGTTGTGAATGGGTATAGGGGCATACCAGATGTCCAGTCCCTGATAACCGAAAAACCTGGAAGCCGCAATGAAGCTAGCTTCCCGCACCATGGGCAGACTTACAAACTGTCCCGCAACACCTTCCATCCGAGCCGAAATGTAAGACACTATGGGAGTGTAAATAAAACCGTAAGCCACCAGAAAAATAATTGGAAAGCCAGGCACAAGATAGTTACAAAGCAGTATGTAAGCCAGAGTAGATCCCACGTATATGGCGATAGCAATCCCTATACGAAAATCACCTCTACCTGGGGGTGGTTCAAATAGCTTCCTTATTTTATCCCGCCACGAAACTTTTTCTCCTCTTCTTAATATAACCGCAACATGGATTATCCCCGCAACAGCGATGGCAAGTCCAAGCCCTATTCCAAAGCTCATGTAAAAGTCAAAGTTGTTGGCAAATACTGTCTCTACAGTCTTCATGCCCTTGTGCCAGTGGTAAAGGATACCATACTTGTAAAGCAAAGGATTGGCTATAAGGGTAATAACAAAACCTATAAGTCCCCCAATAACAGCCCAAAAGGGAAGCACCATGCCTATGAAGATAAGCCCCAAATCAAGTTGTATTCCTGTGGCAACAGCAGGGAATAGATCTTCCGTTACATCGGTAAGCTCAATCCACGGGATGGGAATCAAACGAACAGGCTCGGAAAAAATCACCCCCGTTACAGCAGGAACCAGCAAATAGAAAAAGCCAAAAACAAGTCCTATCATTCCCCCAATTGAAAATACCCGCCATCGCCAGCTCGTTTCTTCTCGATTTGCCGATTCTGCAAGAGCCATAGTTCCCAGAGCTCCCACAGGAGCAAGCGGAAAAGGCAGTTTTTCAACATCAGAAGTAAGTCTGTAGAGGGCATAACCTAATCCGAAATGATCCACCGCCTGAATAAGTTCAAAACCTACCAGCAATAGAATCGGCACAAGCCAATCCCTGTGAAAAAAACTCCGCTCGAGATAAGATGAAGAATTCAGTGACGGCGCAACCCAGGAAGGAATAAGGTGGCTCAATCCCAGAATTTGTGCAGCCTCAGATTGTATAAGATATTGATTCCACAAAAGCCCAGAAAAAGGCGACGAGAGAGCCGCTCCAGCCATGTAATAGAGCACGAAAATTTCCTGTTGCTTAAGCCTTGTGTAAGCTCTTTTGGCAACTTCAGCAAAAAGAATAACCGTAACCCATCGAGCCGCAGGACCTACTCCAGTTCCAATCACCAGATTTAAATACATAGAAGCTGGCATCATAATAAAGCCAATGAAAAGCGCTCCGACAACCGATTTCCAACCGAAACCGTCTTCAAAATTATCTGGCGGAGCAAGAATCTGCCTGTATTCTTGCAGTTCCTTATCTTCTCTCATTATTTATCACCTACGTTGGAAAAACATGGTAAGCCACCGGTGCCCACCACCCCACAATAATCCACAGTATAGCCATGACCACATCACCAACCACAAGTCCGACGAAAAACCACCGAAAAGCCACGTAAGCTTTTACGCCACCGTATCGGAAAACAAGCCAGTTAAGAAGCCAGCCCAAAAAGAAAGAAAACCACAAAACATGAGTAGCGGAATTGTAAGTCATAAGATAGCCCATAGGATGGAAAGGCCACCAGGGAAACCGATGATAACCGCCAATTAACACGGTCATTATCAGAGCTCCCAAAACTACATAGAAAGCTATCCACGGTTTTGGAGCTTCAGGATGCTGAATTAAATTAAGAGCCTTTTCGTGAGCCCCAAACACAGTTTCTAAAGCCCATGAATCCGGAAGGGACAGAGCTCCATATTTATAGTAAATCACCAGCATGGACAGGGCGGATACTGTAAAACTCAGGATTATGGAAACAATTATCCCCAGAAGAAATTTTCTACGACTTTCTACCACACCGGTCAGTTTATAAAATTCATCTTTCTGAAGTGTTTTAATATCTTCTACGGTTGCTACAATACCGGAATGGCGATGCTGTTGCTGTTTCCTTATCAGAGCAGAAGCATGAATAAGGGTCGGGAGTAAAGACTCTCGCACATCAAGAAATGCCATCTTTTGAACAACAACCCCAAGATATATCGACATCGAAGAAAAAAGTTTTGATGGAAAAAATGCTAAGAAACCATCACTTGGGGCAACAGGCAAAGTAAAATAAGGAAGCCCTCCCTGACATATCATCTTTGCAACAACAATCTGGAGCATTAAGCAGACTAAGAGGAACGGCAAAACAACTTTAGTTTCCATACCAAAGGCAACAAGCCAGAAAGCAGTCAAAATATAGCCAGTAATCGCCATACCAAGCCCTAAACGTGGATGAACAAGCCCCACATATTCAGATTTTTTTCCTAAATAAGTTCGGTCAAAGAGAAGATTCCAAATATGGCGTCTTGAAAGCCAGATAATAAAAATTCCGCAGATTCCATAAGCTCCAACCATCTGCATTTCTTCCGCTCGAGCGACCCCCGGACCAAAGGTTGTCCCTAGAGTTATATTCGGAATCGACATTCCGAAAAGGCTCAAAAGCCCTGGAACAAGAAGCCCCATCAAAAAGAAAAACCAGATACTGAGAGAGATCTGCCGTGGCGCCATATAAGCAAAGCCCACAAAAGCCGGATAAATATAAATCTTGAGCTTAGAAAATCCTCTAAGAAGTCCTTCCTGGGGAATGTAGGGCTGAGCAAGCAGAAGAGCGGGAATTTGCGGAATAGATGGAAAGTATGTAGCAAGTCCATTCATTGTGTGTATTAATACAGGCACACAAAGCCCCACAATAAAAAAGGTATTCTTCAAGGATCTTAACAATGACGAGTTATAGCTTTCCTCGGAAAAGATTTTAGGAATCTGGATCAAAGGGAGAGCCATTCTTTCATTCTCAATCCACTGATGAGCAAAGACTCCGCTTATTCCCAGCAAAGTAATGACGACAAGAGCCAGGAAAATTACCCACAGAGCCAGAAACGGACACCATTCGCCCCATGGAATGATTTTCAACAGGCTCATTATTTTAATTTCTCCGCCGCCACCAACACCTTGAAGCACAGATCGAGCCAGATGTTCACCGTCAGGAAGCAAGTTTTTCCAAACGATATTTTGCATAGCTTCCGGATGCCAGAGCAGGTTCAGGAAGAATGTCCTCGCAAAACCGGTATAAGCAATGGTTGTGGCTAAAACACTAACAAGCCAAATATAAAGAAGTTCTAAAGCGCTTAATCGAGCCCTGGGAATGAATCGTCCCAGCAAACCGTTCCAAAAGATCGCCAACATTAAAAGAATTCCAAATGGTGCGGTAGGAAAATGAGACCCACCGAGAGGCGAATTATAACGAACAATATTACTCCATGGAGTAATCCATGCTAGCATCAGGACAACAACAGTTCCACCTAAGATTGTAAGCCAACGAATCTTACTTAATTCCACAAACATTCTATTCATTTCGAACTGGGTTTTTAATATGTGATTAACCAGTTAGGGACAAGGAGAACCTTGTCCCTACCATCTCATCCATATATAAAAATTTCTAAATAGTTGCCGGATAAAATTAATACCAACAATGAATCGAAGCGTCACATCAGGAAAAGTTGATGTTCTGTAATTCTTACCATCCCCAGGTCAAATAATTGTGTATGGACTCCGCAGCTCTTCTTCCGGCTCCCATAGCAAGTATAACCGTGGCAGATCCCGTCACTATATCTCCACCAGCCCAGACTCCCCTTTTGCTGGTTTTTCCTGTAGCTGGATCCACTAAAATGTATCCCCATTTATTAAGCTTTAAGTCGGATGTTGATCTGGTAAGAATTGGATTAGCTCCCGTTCCTACTGCCACTATAGCTAGATCACATTCTGTAACAAACTCACTACCTTTAACGGGAACGGGTTTTCGTCGTCCTGATTCATCGGGCTCTCCAAGTTCCATGCGGATACACTCTATACCAACCAGTCTTCCCTTTTCGTTTCCGACGAACCTAACGGGGTTGGTGAGCAAATTGAATTCTATGCCCTCTTCTTCAGCATGATGAATCTCTTCCAGACGAGCAGGCATTTCTTCTCTGGATCTGCGATAAATAATTCTAACTCTGTCAGCACCTAACCTTAAGGCAGTTCTTGCGGCATCCATAGCCACATTTCCGCCACCAATAACAACCACATCTTTTCCCTTTGGCACAGGAGTGTCATACTCTGGAAAAAGATAACCCCTCATCAGGTTAGTTCGGGTAAGATATTCGTTAGCAGAAAGAACTCCCACCAGGTTTTCTCCGGGAATATTTAGAAATTTTGGTAGTCCCGCTCCCACGCCCACGAAAATTGCGTCATATCCCTGTTCAAATAATTCATCTAAAGTGACAGTCCTTCCTACAACAACATTACATTCTATTTTCACGCCCAGTTGTTCAAGTCGTTCAACTTCCTGAGCTACTATCTCTTTGGGAAGCCTGAATTCAGGAATGCCGTATATAAGAACCCCACCGGGTTTATGAAAAGCTTCAAAGATGGTTACCTCGTGACCTTTAAGTATCAGGTCACCGGCTACTGTAAGACCGGCGGGACCGGAACCAACGACTGCTACTTTTTTACCCGTGGAGGGAGCTTTGGGAGGCGGATGAGCCAGATTGTGGATTCTTTCATAGTCTGCCACAAAACGTTCGAGGTGCCCTATAGCGACGGCATCACCCTTTTTCCCTAGAATGCAGCTTCCTTCACATTGAATTTCCTGAGGACATACACGACCGCATACGGCCGGTAGAGCGTTCTTTTCCCAAATTTTTTCGATAGCCGCTGTAAAATCCCCTTCGGTAATATGATGAATAAATGCTGGAATATCAATATTTACAGGACATCCGCTTACACAACCCGGTTTTTTGCATTGGAGACATCGACTTGCCTCAGCCATAGCAAGTTCTATAGTGTAACCCAAAGGCACTTCATCGAAGTTCCTTCTTCGCACCAAAGGATCCTGTTCGGGCATTTTCTGCCGTGGTAACAACTTCGTGATTGAGGATTTTTCGGTCATCTTAGCTGAAACCTCCATTTGCTAGGTAGAACAAGCGTTATAAGATTAATTCAATTTTTTAAGACTTGGCCTTCGCAAGTCCTATTTTACAGGGCTCTTCGTGATATTTGAGTTGTTCATCTTCTTTATAGGCACTTAAACGGAGCATGAGTTCGTCATAATCAACTTCATGTCCGTCGAATTCAGGGCCATCAACACAGGCAAATTTTATCTGCCCTCCTATAGAAACTCTACACCCTCCGCACATACCCGTTCCGTCTATCATGATGGGATTCAAGCTTACTATGGTTTTTATTTTAAATTCCCTGGTAATTTCCGAGGCAGCCTTCATCATCGGAACAGGACCTATAGCCACCACAAGTTTTACATCGGAATTTTCCTTGAGAACCTTTTTCAAAACATCTGTAACAAAACCATGGTAACCGTAGGAACCATCATCAGTGCAAATGAACATCTCATCGGAAATAACGCGCATCTTACCTTCAAGAATGAGCAGATCTTTATTTTTTGCGCCAATTATACTTATCACATAATTACCTGCCTGCTTTAGAGCTCTTGCAATGGGATGGAGAACAGCTATACCTGTTCCTCCCCCTACACAAACTACTTTGCCCACTTTTTCAATGTGAGTGGGCTGTCCAAGGGGTCCAATTACTGCCTGGTAGCCATCTCCTACCTGAAGAGTCTTAAAAAGAGCTGTGCTTTTACCGACCACCATGTAAATTACCGTAATAGTCCCCGCTTCCACATTAACATCTGCTACCGTAAGAGGAATCCTCTCCCCCGTTTCAGAGGCCTTTAAGATAACAAATTGACCAGGCTTTACCTTACGAGCAATTAAAGGAGCTTCAATCTCGTTAAGAATAATACTCCCTCCTGCTAGCTCTTCCCTTCTAACAATCTTAAACATACTTATTACCCTCCTGCTATTGAGAAAGATTAAGTTTAAGTTAAGTGCAATTATATGAAGTATAACAACAAAATCAAATGGAGGTTTCTTTATTTCTGACAATTTTCCAGGGAGACTCTACGGTAGGAAAAATATCATTCTATTTCGGCATCTTATCTTCTGTCCCAATGAAACTCATCGTGAAAAAATTGTTAAGCTACACAGTTTTTTAAGGAAAAAGCAAAAAAAAACCATCCTTTGTGATATTCTAGGTGAGGTTCCAATTTGAACCTCACCCGAAACGGAATTCACTTACCAGTTAAAAACCTTGTCCAGTTCCTCATCAGGAACATCGAAAACTACATTGTGGGGTGAAAGGGGTTCTTTCTTGAAAAACTCTGGCAATCTGTCATCTCCGGGGCAAAAACCAGCACGGATATTAAAGTCCCTTTCCATTGACAAAATTCTTTTTCCCAACTCTACAAAATCTTCAAGTGTCATATTGATGCCGTAAAAAGCATTTATCATCTCCAGAAAGGCCTGGAATGTATCGGGCTGGTCCATAATAGCAAAAGCAATAAATAGGCACATACCGGTCGAATCAATAGCAGCCGTTGCAATCTGGAGATTTCGAGAAAGTTCTACCTGTCCTTCCGGGCTCAAGGGATCCACATATCCACCAACCTTAAGAATATTTGTCGCAACGGCATAACCTGCCGTGTGATCTGCTCCCATTGGGCTTGTAGCGTAAGTAACGCCTACACCTTTCACTGCTCTCGGATCATAAGCCGGAAGAGCCTGTCCCTTCACTACAGGGATTCTCTCAACCCCAAAGACCTTTCCGGTAACGGCACATCCACTTCCTAAAATCCTACCCAGGTAAGAACCCTTAGCTACTTCCTTTAGTAGTTCTATAGCACCCTGAGCGTCACCAAATTTGATAAGCCCCGCTTCCATCGCCACGCCAATGGTAGCACCCATTTCTATGGTGTCCAATCCTATATCATCGTCAAGAAAGTCAATTTGGGCTATTGCATCAGGATCATCAATGCCACAGTTGCCACCATGAGCCCACACTGTTTCATATTCCGGTTGCTTCGAAATAAAATGACCATCTTTATCCACAAAGATACCCGAACATCTTATAACACATCCTCTGTGGCATCCGTGGGTAGGATTACCACCTCTTGACTTTTCAAGTTCCGCAAAGGTTTCCCCGCTTATCCTGGAAGCACCAGCAAAGCGGCCATCTTTGAAATTGTAGGTAGGATAAGCACCTGCTTCATTTATTATGTTCGTAAGAATATTAGTTCCATACGCTGGAAGTCCCTGTCCTGTGACAGGATGGCGCCTGAGTCCTTCCACAAAGCGCTTGTTTGCATCCTTGAACTTATCAGGATCTTTAGGAGGTCTCATTTTAGCGCCACTATCATCAAGAACGATCAACTTAACCCTCTTTGAACCCATTACAGCCCCAACGCCTCCTCGCCCGGCATGCCTGGTCGGTCTAAGTTCTGGATCGGTGCAAGCTACAGATGCTGCAGCAAGCTTGTATTCCCCCGCCTGTCCTATAGATATACAAGCTATTTTATCGCCAAATTCCTGAACTGCCCGCTTTACTGTTTCGTAATTTCCTAAGCCTTTCAGGTCATTAGCCGGAAGAACTTTTACTCCATCTTTGTTTATCACTATTTTGTAAAGATCATCGCCTTTAGGCTTTCCTTCTAGAACGATAGCGGCGTAACCCAGTCGAGCAAGAACCTGCGAAGGTTGGCCGCCTGCATTTGCTTCTTTTATTGTGCCTGTAAGAGGACTCTTACACCCCACAGAGATTCTTCCTGTCATTGCTCCTGCTGTTCCACTAAGAAGACCGGGAGCTATCACTAACTTGTTTTCTCCACTAAGAGGATGGCAGCGAGGGGGAACTTCTTTAGAAACTATAGCCGATGTCAGCCCCCTTCCTCCCAGTCCCGCATAATCACCCAAAGGCTCCTCTATTACTTTTGGACCGCCATCAGCGCCCATGTCTATTCTTAAAATCTTATCCATGAATCTTTCCTCCATACTGCTTGTTTTTTAATAAGGAACCGCCGGGCGAGATTTAACGCCCGGCGACTTTAATAACAGATGGATAAAAAGCAGAAAGCTATAGAGCGTTCTTGTAGATCATAATGACATCTTCCAAAGTGGGACATCTGGGATTAGTTAAACCACAGGCATCTTTCTGAGCGTTTTGAGCCATTATTGGAATATCTTCTTCTTTGACACCGAGTTCTCTCAAACCAGAAGGAATTCCTACGTCTCTCGATAGTTTCACTATGGCTTCTATAGCCTTTTCAGCAGCATCTCTCACCGAAAGCCCTTCCACGTTTTCTCCCATGGCAATGGCTATATCAACGAAACGATCCAGTTTAGCAAGAAGGTTGAATCTTTCCACATGGGGTAGGAGGATAGCATTGCAGACTCCGTGTGGGAGATCATAGAATCCTCCAAGTTGGTGGGCCATGGCGTGGACATGCCCTAAACTCGCATTGTTAAAAGCCATACCAGCGAGATACTCTGCATAAGCCATCATGTCTCTGGCTTCAATGTCCGATCCATTTGCAACCGCTGGTCTAAGGTATTTTGAAATCAACTCAATAGCTTTAAGAGCGCAAGCATCTGTTACAGGGGTAGCAATTGTGGAAACGTAAGCTTCAACGGCGTGAGTCAAAGCATCCATACCTGTGGCGGCTGTAAGACTTGGAGGCATGCCCATCATCAGGAGAGGATCGTTTATAGCTACATTCGGAGTAACACGCCAATCAACTATTGCCATTTTCACTTTGGTGTCTGTATTGGTAATGATGCAAAAACGGGTCATCTCGCTTGCAGTTCCTGCAGTGGTATTGATCGCAATAAAAGGTGGCATCGGCTTGGATGACTTGTCTATGCCTTCGTAATCTCTAATATTGCCCCCATTAGTAGCTACAATACCAATGCCTTTGGCACAATCATGAGAGCTGCCACCACCAAGAGATATGATTAAATCACAACCGTTGTCCTTGAAAACTTTCAAACCATCATGGACATTTTTATCGGTGGGATTGGGAACTGTCTCATCAAAGACTACCACGTCAAGACCTGTGTCTTCCTTTATCAATTTTACTATCTGCTCAGTAATGCCCGCTTTGGTAATGCCCTTGTCCGTGCAGAGAAAAGGCTTCTTGCCTCCAAGAACCTTGATCTGCCGCCCAATTTCCTTGTGGGCTCCAATGCCCATGAGAGTTACTGTAGGAATGTAAAACCCATACACCTGCTCCCTAAATGCCATTGCTATTCCTCCTAAAAGTTTTGAAACGTTAAACTTACGAAAACTGTCCTACGTATTTAGGGTTAAAGTCAAGAATCATTCCAATGCGGTAAGACATTGAAATTGCTGATCTTATCCAGAAGGGGTATTTTATTGTTGGAATTAAGTGGGGCTTTTCTATACAGGAAGAGTGTTTTTTGGGAACATTCCAACGACTAAACTATGTTGGGAAATGGGTAAAAAAGATACAGACCTTGTAGTCTTTCTGTATAGAAGTTACTCACCTGGGAATGAGCATTTTTCTAAGAATTGGTGGATCCCTGTTTATATGCCTTTAATTTTCTGTAAAGGGTCTTTCTGGTTATTCCCAGCTCTTTAGCGGCTTTGCTTTTATTTCCATTATACTTTTGGACGACGGTAAGGATAAAACCTATCTCCAAATCCTTCAACTTTAGCCCTTCAACAAACGTGCTTAATAAAGCGCTCCTTTCTTGAATCTCTTTAGGGAGAACCTTCGGCGTGATAAGATTTCCTTCAGCCAGTATTGAGGCTCTTTCTATCACATTTCTAAGCTCCCGAACGTTGCCGGGCCAATCGTAGGACATAAGGCACTGCATAGCTTCTTCTGAAATCTTATATTTTATACCTGCGTTGTCAGAGAGCTTACCCAAAAAATGTTCAGTTAAAAGGGGAATATCGCTGGCTCTTTCTCGTAAAGGGGGCACATGGATTCTAAAAACATTTATTCTGTGGTAAAGAGCCTCTGAAAAACTACCTTCTTCTACTTTCTTCTCAAGATTTCTATGAGTAGCAAAGATAAGCCTTACATCAGCCTGTCTCTCGCGAGTGTCACCTAAACGCCTATACCGTTGAGTCTCCAGAAAGCGAAGAAGGCTTCCCTGTACATCAAAGGGTAATTCCCCTACTTCATCCAAAAACAGGGTGCCGCCATCGGCGACGCTAATGAGACCTTCTCGAGCATCATAGGCTCCCGTAAAAGCGCCTTTCACATGTCCAAATAATTCGCTTTTTAACAGTTCCTTCTGGAGTCCCCCACAGTTTTTTACAATCATGGGTTTGTCTGAACGGTCACTCAAAGCATGTATCATGTGAGCCACAACATCTTTACCGCTACCAGATTCGCCGGTTATAAGAACAGGCGTTTTTCTAGGTGCCACTTTTTCTATCATTTTAGTTATTTCTCTTATCTTTGGTGAAGTTCCCACAAGTCTTGGAACTATCTGAGCGCCAATAGAGTGGGTAAAAATCTTGTGATCTTTCTTCAGACAGACCCTTTCGTAGGCTCTTTCTATAAGAAGTTCCAGATATTCCAGTGAAAAAGGTTTGGTAACGTAATCGTAGGCTCCCATCTTCATGGCTTTTACGGCACTATCAATGGTGCCATGTCCAGTAAGTATGATTACTTCTGTGTTCGGACTATCCTCTTTAATTTTAAGTAACAGGTCTAGCCCATCACCATCGGGTAATCTCATATCCAGAATAACCACATCGAAATTACGTTGACTCATGAGTTTTACAGCCTCATCCGCACTACCCGAAGTGGTTATAATTTTGTTTTCGCCACTAAGTTCTTTCTCCGCAAGTTTTCTTATTGATGGTTCATCATCTACTAATAAAACTCTGATCTTATCCATGATCCTAACCACTGTTACTGCTTTTAAAGACTACCGTAAACACGGACCCTATTCCCTTTTGACTTTTCACTCTAATATGAGCTCCATGATTTTGAAGGATATTATAACAAACGGTAAGCCCCATTCCTGTCCCTTTGCCAACTGGCTTTGTAGTAAAAAAAGGATCAAATATCTTGTCTATGTATTCTTCTGGTATTCCACAGCCGTTGTCAGAAATTTCCATTTCAATAGTATCTTGGTCAGAAGATGTCTTTATTTTTATAATGCCTCCTTCATCAGATGTTGCATCAATAGCATTTAAGACCAGATTCAAAATGACCTGCTTGAGTTGTTGAGGATTTCCTCTAATTGGCCTGATTTCTTCTGAAAGCTCAAAAACAATACGCTGTTTATAACTTATGCGATGCTTTAGTAGGGAGACGGATTCCTTTATAAGTGTGTTTAAATTTACTTCCGCAAAATCAGCAGGAGATTCTCTACTATAAGTCAAAAGACTCTTTATTATTTCCTGACATCTACCGCATTCTTCGATAATAATGTCCATCACACTTTCAATATCTTTGCTAAGAGGTTCAGGCATCAAGTTTTTGTAACTCGCCAGCCGCCTCTTCAATCCTTGCGAGAAACCGTATATTGCCGCAAGGGGATTGTTTATCTCGTGAGCAACTCCTGATGCAAGAAGCCCTATGGTTGCCATTTTTTCCGCTTCGTAGCATTTTCGACTGTATTCTCTTTCGGTGGTTACATCCCTTTTTATTAGTAATATATGGCAGGGAAAGCCACTTGACGAACGTAACGGAGAAGCCGTTATTTCAAAGTAACGCCGTTTTCCATTCAGTATAACGACGTCTTCCTGCCGAAAAACCTGATTTGTCTCCCTTGCTTTATTAGCAGGACAATTGGGACAGGGGCTTTCCGAATTTCTAAAGACCTGGTAACAATATTTACCTACAGGAGACTCATTACCAAAAATTTTGTAATAAACATGATTCACAGAAACTATTTTGCCGTTTAGATCCAGCACTGCCATCAGATCAGTTATAGCTTCTAATATGGCTTCAATCTGTCGCTGTCTTCTTTCCAGCTCTTCTGCAAATGTTCTAAGTTGATGGATTCTTTCCTGAGCCTCCCTGAAAAAGCCGAGTTTAGAGTATTCAATGCCTACTAAGTCTTCAATTTTTGGCAGCTTTTTTACCATGCTTCCTCACATATTCTTAGTAAGTCTTTCCACGACACCGGTTTAGGATTAGTAATTACGCAAGCATCATGCCTTGCCATTTTGCATATATTTTCCAAATTATCAGCGGAAGGTAATAGATCTCTTAACCTAACAGGAAGTCCCACAGACTCAAAAAATTCCTTCATCTTTTCTATGCCAGACAAAGCCGTGTTTTTTGCGTTTTTCATTCTTTTGCCCAAAAATACAGAGCCAATCTTTTCCATCTTGGCAAGACAGGAGTTCATGTTGAACAACACAACCGCCGGAAGAAGAGCCGAATGAACTATACCGTGCTTCACGTCAAACATGCCTCCAAGAGCATGAGCAATGGCGTGAGCGGCTCCAAGGCTGGCATTGCTAAAAGCCATAGCAGCGGCGGTGCTGGCAATACTTAATTTTTCCAGTATATCCAGATCAAGAGGATAACTCTGCTGTTCACTTACTTTTGGCAAATACTTCCATATTAACTCTATTGCTTTAAGAGACTGCACTTCTGTGAAAGGAGAAGCTATCGTTGATACATAAGATTCTATGGCGTGAGATAAAGCATCCACAGCTGATGAAAGGACAAGCTCTTTGGGCTTTGTTTGTAAAAAAAGAGGATCAATAATAGAGATGTTAGGGATAAGAGTTCGACTTATGATAGACATCTTAACATGTCTTTTCGTATCTGTAATGATGGCAAACTGAGAAATGTCTGATCCGCTTCCAGCCGTTGTAGGAAGAAAGACCATAGGAGGAAGAGGTCTGTGTATTTTATTGGCTCCTTCATAGTCGTGAATAGAACCACCGTTACTTGCAACAAGGGCAATACCTTTTGCGGCATCAAGAGCGCTACCACCACCGAGAGCTATTACCACATCTGCTCGATTTTCAAGATAGAATTCAGCCCCCTTTTGAATCTGGTAGTCCCTTGGGTTTGATACAACATCCCCAAAATAAACCCACTCAAGTTGACACTTGTCTAAAATGGACAAAAGCTTATCAACCCAACCAACTTTCTCCAGACCACTATCGCTAACCACAAAGGCTCTCTCGGCTCCGAGCCTTTTGGCGCAAAGAGCAGTATATTCCATACTGCCCCTGCCAAATATAATTTCAGGAATAGCAAATTTCGTTATTGCTTTCATGGAATTCATCTCTAAAAACAAAATTCTGGAGCAATTCCTTCTTCTTTATAACTTAAAGGAATGCTTTTATGGTCCCATGCGACCACCAATAATCGGACTATTCTTTTACTTGAACTTAAAGCGGTGAGCAAGATGTGCAAAAAGGGTGGATTTTGTCAAAAAAGGAACGTTTCCCTCGGAAGTAATCAACATTGTTACGGCTTAGTCTGTCATTTAGGAGAGGACGTTATCTCATAAACCCGTCTTAAAATCTGCACTACAGGCTCTATAAGGTCTGAAGGAATATAGTCGTCGGGTGTTCCCCCTTCAAATAGATCGTGGGTCAAGGAAACATCCATCATGATAGCCCAGGCTTGTCATTATTTTGTGTAAGTTACTTCAATTACTTGATAAGTTATTTTCATTCTACACTACGGGTTTTAGCTCATTCGATTTTTCGCACAGTTTTTAGTGGTTTCAGCGAAAGACCAAGAGCCTGATAGATGGTCACATGCATTGGCTCTGGTTCAGAGGTGTGTCGAATGTTAATGACCTGCCCTTTGTCATTGACCATTGTGGTCGTAATTATGAATTGGCCGCTCAGACTTTCTCGAAGTGTCTTCCAATTATGGCGAATACCTTTTTCGTGTAATGTCTTTTGAATGACCCATAACAGATGATAAGCTAGAACTGTCAAAAATACATGACCTTCAATTTCTTGATAGACCTGGTAATAAACCGATTCGAAGGCAAACTCATCTTTAAGGCTTTGAAAGGAATCTTCTACATTAGTAAGCATGTTGTAAAGATCCCAGAGTTCTTTGTCCGAAAGATCCATTCGGGAAGAACGCAACCTATAGAAGCCTGCAAATTTAACATCAAAAGATAGCTCGTTTTTGATGCTCCAGGAGATATCCTGAGCAATACCATTTTTCTCCGTAACATTGATTTCGTAGAAGTAAGCTATAGGACCGTATTTTTCCTTAAGGCGTCCAATACGTTCGAGAATTTTTTCGTACCTTTTAATACCCCCTTTCTTTTTTAGACCTTCAGCTATCCTTTGAAGAGCCTGTTCAAAGTCCTTCTGTAACTTATTTTTTATGGCTTCTTCCTCGTCCTGTCCTCTACCGCTTGTGCAGTATAAAAAGACTTCCCCTGAACTCTCATCTCGAATAGTTCTCACAATCCCCGAAGGACATTCATGAACTAATTGCTCATCCCCCTGTGGAATATCTTTTATTCTGCGCCTATCAATACAAACATAGTCAAGGCCCATCTCCCGCACCATATTTAGATGAACTTCCGTAGCTACACCGGCATCAAAGACCACCATGACCCTTTTGCCCATGATGGACATCTTCTGGTTAAAGTGATGAAGCATTTCGCCCAGGACGGTCTTTAGTGTGGCAGGCTCAGAAATATTTCCCGCAAAAACCTTGCTCCATTTAGCAAAACCGTCTTCATCTATAATAAGAGCCAGTGTTACCAGAGGACTATCTGTGCGCTTTTCTTTCGATGCTCCATGTTTTGCCTTCGAAGATACAGGGGTTCCTTCAAAATATGTATTGGTAAGGTCGAACAAAATGAGATTTTCTCCAAGTCCAAAAAGTGTGCGCTCTTTTTGAGTTAAAGCTTCTTCAATGAACTCTTTATGGTCAATGAGACTATCACAGGCGCGGTAAAGACTGGTAAGGGAAACATCCCTAGCATCTATCCCAATTATTTCTTCTAAAGCAATTTGGGACATAGAAAACCATTCATAAATTTCTATTTCACTTCCTGGATGGATGAGCTTACCAAGGATTAACAATTTAACCAGGGCAATATCTCTTTCTCCCAGTCCCGCATCCTGAAGAATTTTGGCCATTCCCAGAGTATCGAAAGCCCACGCCCCAACCACTTCTGCCCCCACAGTGCGAACATTCTGAACGGCTATCATGTCAAGATTCACATTCTCCCAGGAACCTTCGGGCTCGGAAGATTCCACATTTCCTGAATGAAGTCGCTGTTTTCGAAGCATTGAAGCAAAATGACGAGCCAGACTCTCAATTTTTTGGGAAACTCCAAATAGACGCCTCTCCCCTTTGAGAATCTCATCAATACGTTTTGCCAGGATTTTTAATTGCTGTTTGTCTAGATCGAGCCGTCCTAAATCGAGTAAGATCCTTTGCTTGGGCCCATTGGGAGTCCTGTAGGACTCAACCAATTGGTAACAGACGCATTTAGTCCCTGTAGCCTGATCTGTTTTTCTAGCTTTTCTGATAAACATAGAAAATTTACAATACTCCAACGCAGTGGTTTTGTTAGAAACAAAAAATCAGCTTTTCTCATTACATTAACATCTTCACCTTGGCAATTAACCAATTGAGGGTGTTCTAAAACTTCCCTTATGGGGTGGCGAAACATAGAAAAGGCAGGAATGAAACTCAGCTTGGGATATCTTCCCAGACTCAGGTAGCTAAAAACGACCTCGATATATGATTCACCACATAACTTTAGGGGCGACGCATGCGTCGCCCCTACAATTCTATTACGGAGTTTTTTAGAACACCCTCATTAACCAATTTCAATAAGTCAATCTGCCTGAAGGGGTCGCTATTTCCGCCCTTAAAAGTTACAAATTTGAGTTACGAGGGTGGTTGAGAACGATAACAGTAAACTGATTTTTCATCTTCAGTTAAAGCATGCCAGCTCAGGATCGCTTTCCGCAAAGATTTCACAAAATTACTATTAGCTCTATACCAGCTAGTAGCTTCACCGGCGATTCGCTCCATCCTAATATGAACTTGCACATAACTGGATTCTAACTCATCCAACATTTTCGCTTCTTCTGGAGATAGATTTCCTCCGTAGTTTCCTAAACTCGCTGGACAGCAATAAATACGCACCCGCTGTTGAATCCCAAAATCGAAAGGAGCAAGCCACACCGAAGTTTGAATCATTAAACATCGCCCAACGGGCATAAACTTGTCATCAACACCATAAAAAAGCTCCTTCTCATCCGCCCAGGTAAGATCGACCGAGTCAGACATAAAAACGCCTGCATCCGCTTCCTGATGTTCCTCCATAAAATTTCCTAAAAATCTTATGATTCCGTCCTGATCCTTTGCAGGAAATAGAAAAGGAAGATCTATTGAAAGCACATCACCCTGTGGTTCAGGAAGAGTCCAGCTTTTTTCCACATCAGGCATTGCCATCCTTGTTGCCATCCTTACCGGATAAAGAGACGCCAGAAAAATGGCTACAAAGATCAGCCCTATACTCGCAATGCTTGCAAGAGACGAGTAATTGAAAGACAGATCGGCAAATAGAGGCAATCCTCTTCCGTATTTTGCCACAAGTTGAGCAACGATATATCCCGTGATGGAAGAAAGCACGGCTAGAGAAAGAGCCTCGACAATAAAAAGCATACCAACATGACGGGGAGCCAACCCAACGCTGGTATAAACAGCAATTTCTCGTCTTCTTTCCTGCACATGTCCAATAAGAGTATTAAAACATATAGCGATAACCGTAATTATGGGAACAAAAACATCGGTAAGTCCTTGATAGCGCAAAACAGCCGCAGAAGTAATTTCCAGTGCTTCCTTACCTTCCACGCCAGCAAAAATGGAAAAAGCTCCAGAAAAAGGAAGACTTTCGGCAACTTTGACGGGATCTCCACCCGGCATTTCAACACTTATAGCTTTTAACTCTCCCCCCAGCTTTATACAGGTTTCGTATGGTATTATAACAGTCCTTGAAGGAGATGTAGCCTGAAAGCGTGAAATAACGGGAAGAAGTTCCAATCCGGTTTCAAGCGCTTCCACTTCAACTTCTCTCAATTCCTCCGCACCCTGTTCAAGAAAGCGTGGAAGCACAGGGAGTCCATTCAGATCATGCCACTTTTCAAGTCTCTCCTCGTTAAATATACCCACCACAACAAAGGTAATACCTCTAATGGTCACATCAGAAACCGACACATCCCTGAGAGAAATCCCAAGAGATTTCGCCAGAGATGAAGGAATAAGTATTTCATTAGTGGCTGCTGGAGCCAGCCATCTTCCTTCAACAACCACATCAGCAAGGGATGATGGCACATGATGGCTTAATCCGAGAAGCCCTTCAATCTCCGCATTTTTACCGAAAGGATTAGCTCTAATAACCATACCCGCTGTGTTTTTAGGATCCACCCAGGCTCGAGGCATAAAAATTGCCCCTTCGGAGAAAATCGTTCGAATCGTTCTCCAGGCTTCATCATTAAAAGAAAACCAGAAAGGATGATGAATTGTGATCCCCGTATAGTTAGCCTTCCGCCCAGTCTCAATATGAGTCGGTTTTTCAAAGCTTTTTACGCTGGTAAAGGACATAACAGTAAAGGTAAGTAAAACGATAGTAAGACAAGTAAGAACCGTGCGAAGAGGTCTTCTGTGAAGGTTCGATGTGCCAATACCGAAAGCAATCGCTATAGCTTGTCCCCATTGAATATGCCCGATCGAGGCACTTGAAACCGGCCCAGTTTTACCATACCCAGCTAAAGCCCTCCTTACAATGGCAATTTCTTGCTCAAATCTTGTAAAAATGATCCAGATAACAACAACTGAAAGGCTCATGATAAGGAAGGCAACCACAACCATAACGGGGCTATAAGTCAGAGCAAAGGCGGGATTAAGCCATCCAATAATAGCTACTGTTATAAACAATATTCCTAAAAATCCCGCAATCTGATGATAAACCGAAACGAAGCAAAACAGGAACCGCTCCAGGCAGTAGGCAAACGGCACGGCAAGCACAATGAAAAACATCACCCCCGCCAGGATGTCTCGCTGAGTTCTGTCAATCGCATTGTAAGCCGCACTTAATTGAGCCCATCCTCTTACAAGGAATTCCCAAAATCGATCATACCTTCGAACATCCAGCTCACTCTTAGTACTTTCCGTGAGTTCACCACCCTGGTGGTAAAGTTCTTCAAGGGGCTGGTCGATGACTCCATGATCTCTAAGGTAAGAAAGACGAGTTCCCACCAATTCCTTCATATCCAAAGCAGATTGGAGTGGATCAATAATGCTCTGCCCAGCAACAAACCCTCTACCTTCAGGTTTTTTAGAATCCGCATTTATAAAAAGCACATCTCTTCCAACAATGGAATCGGCAAGAAGCAACTTAAATCTTCGATTTTGTTCAAGAAATACCGACAAAGCGAAGGTATCTCGTCCATCCATGCGACTATACCAGAAACTGGAAGGCATAGTTTCAGTTACAGCATCTATAAGAGTTACTTTTGTGATGTGAGAAAGTTTTTGGGGCTTAAAAACGTCGACAATATCAGTCTGAACGCAGGGGAACATAACAAGAGTGGTAAAGCCTCTTTTGGCGGGAATTTGAAGACGGTAACTATCCTTTTTCAATATACGCTTATTGGCTGCCCAGGTGATGGTTCCACTATCTCCAGATAAACCATAGGGTTCAATGATCAACTTATAGTGGGAAACCTTCTTATTAGCCACACCGGGGATAGAAAAGCTCCCGTCATGGTAGGACATTGCTCTAAAGACCGTATCACCCTGTATAATACTTACTAATGTTCCTGAAGCCGGTCTATCAGGAAAGAGTTCTCCTCTCCTAACGAACATTGTTGAACCATCAAGAATCGCCAACCCTTTTACGCCCGGCTTGACCAATCCTTTCAAAACATCTTCATTTATTATGCGGGGCATTAAATGCTCGAGAAAGTCGCTAATAAGAAAAAAATTCACGGCATTCCATCTTTCAAGGCTATCTGACGGTGTGCCCCAAAATGGCGACACTCCATATCGAGAAGTAATTGCTGCCGCAGGAAAACCTGCAATGGATAGAACATCTGATGACAGGGGCTGCTGGGCAACGTTTAGGATCTTGAAAGAAAAAGATGAACCTCCAGGCTCTTTTCTGGCGGAAGTCATCAAATTTGGAATTCGCTTTTCGGAAGAAATACTAGAACTTACAGTGCTGACGAAATTCACCAGAGACGAAATACGATTTCTTTTCGCAACTTCGTCTTTCAAAGGAAAAAGAGCACCTTGCTGCTTGAATTCCAGAAAAGGATCAAAACTGGAAAGATTCAGACTCAAAGAAAGCACAACATCATAAGAATCGATCAATTTCCTGAATTTTTCCCCCGACTTGCGGGTTAATAACCTGAGAGAAAGCTCAGATCTTGCGTTGCGAAGGTCAGTCCTGATGTCCTTTATAAGCCTTCTAACAAGGCGAGACTCACTTTCCTGGAGCCCTTTGAGAGATGGTCTAGCAGAAAGAGTCCTAAGCGCAAGAAGCTTTTTTTCCATGCCCTCCTTAGAACATTTTTCATCCCCGGGCGACTTGCAAAATCCTCTACTACTCTCCTCATCTACTTCATCAAGATTCTTTCTAATATTGACCAGATCGTCTATAAGATCTTTAGACTTGGATATCACCAGAGGGTGTATTAGACGATCGATTTCATCGTTTAATTCCCGGGAAGCTAGAAAAAGGTTTATAGCTTCAAGCTGAGCTTTTACCGTATCCAGGGACTTACTAAGCTGACCAAGCTCCTTTTTTCTTTCCTTTTTCGATGCCGACATCTCCCAGGCAACAACTCTTGCCCCTGCCAAAGCTTCATTCTTCCCGGCCGTAGCAATGAACATAACCGACCGCTTCGGGGGATTATGAGCCAGAGACCTAGCCAGATTAAGAAAAACCATGATTGAAGTGGCTTCGTCCATGGCCGGAGATTCTCCCAAAACTAGCCCTGAAGCATCATAGGGGGCTTCGATAACGACAAGCTCTTTTGACAATTTTTTATCCGTTCCAGGAACAACTCCATAGACATTTCGAAGTATTGCACGCTCCCATTGGGCAGATGATGAAAGGCGAGCATGAAGTTTTTGTCCGCTACCAAGAAGCGTTCTGAGCCATGCAGCATCATCAGGAGAAACCCAGAATCTTGGAAAAGATATAGGGGTTTTTGTAAGTTTTTCTAAATAAACCTTAGAATAGTCACCTTCGCTCCCAAGATAAATCAGAGCCTTAGCTCCCAGAGCGGCAGCGTGGAGCCAAAAATCCGGCGATGAGTCCATCTCGCAAAGGACTATAGCTCCCTTGATATCTTTTCCATTAATTTCCCACCATTCCCCCTTTCCAGCGTAAACCAGATCGCCCCCAGTACCATCAGAAGAGGTTACAGAAAACACAACAAGATTCGGCTGAAGAAGTCGCAGTGGAATACGATAAGAAAAAACTTCCATAAAGGCTTCTTTAATGCGAGGCACAGGATGATCAAAATCTAAGAAATCGACATCTTTAAGACCCGCTTCCTTAAACTCTTTGGCTATATAATCCGCTACTTCTAGAGATTCAGGAGAACCAGCAGAGCGATCCTTCAAAGAAGAAAAAAACCGAATATCTTCGCTGGTTTTAACGCTGACAGCGTAAAGAGTGGAACTCTCCAGCAGAAGGACAAAGAGAAAAAGTAAAATTCTCAAAATCACTTTTTTGCCTTCCTTGCAAAATTTTCCAAAGGTTTCTGAAAATCCCTTAACATATGGACAACCATGCAAGGTTATTTTTAGAAGATGCTTATGCTCTTTACCATGAATTCTCCCGGAAATTTTTCAAAAGGGTTTCCAGCCGTGCGTCCTTAAAGGATTTTTGCAGATATTTTCAGTAAAGATAGCAAAACATGTGTAATCCCTAATTCCTTTTGTCTTCAATATGTTCTATTCGCCCGTCTCGAATCATAACAACTTTGTCCGACACAGCTACCATTTTAAGATCGTGGGTTGCCGAGATAACTGTAACTTTTCGTTCAACAGAGAGTTGCTTAAGAAGGTCAATAATTTCTTCGCCTGTTTTAAGATCGAGGTTTCCTGTTGGTTCGTCGGCAAGAATAATAGAGGGATCATTCGCCAGAGCTCTTGCTATGGCAACTCTCTGTTGTTGCCCACCTGAGAGTTCAGGAGGCCTGTGCCAGGCTCGTTCCTTAAGCCCCACAAGCTCAAGCAGCTTCATACCTCGTTCCATGTATTCATCACGAGACATACCGGCAAAAATCATGGGAAGAGTTACATTGTCTATAGCTGTCATAACCTGAATCAGGTTGAAGGTCTGGAATATGTAGCCTACCTTTCGACATCGAAGCCAAGCCAGTTCGTAAGCATCTAGCTGTGACACGTCCACATCATCAATAAAAACCTGTCCTTCAGTAGGCTTGTCCAGAGCCCCTATGATATTAAAGAGAGTGGTTTTGCCGGAACCAGAAGGGCCCATGATAGAAATGTATTCACCTTCCTTAATTTCAAGGTTAATGCCCCGAAGAGCTTCCACTTCATGCTTTCCCAACCGAAAGACTTTTCTGACCCCAATGAGTCTCACTACAGTTCTAGATTCGCCTGGCATTTTATTATTCCTCGTATCTTAATGCCACAGAAGGGGTCATACGTGCGGCAATAATTGCAGGATAAATCGCCCCCAACATAGAAAGCCCTATAGAAACTAAGACACTAAGCCCAATTGGAGCACTAACAATATTCAAGGAGATACCAGAGAGACCAATGCCTCCTGCTTTTAATAAAAAGCTAATGACCGCTGTGATCATCCCTAGCAGCCCCCCTATAATGCCACCAAAAAGCCCATAAATACAGGTCTCCACAACCAGTAGATTCACTATAAATCGATCCAGAGCTCCTAGACATTTTAAAGTGCCGATCTCTCTAAACCTCTCCGTCACCGCCATAAGTTGAGCATTTGTGATCCCCGCAAGGCAAATAAGAAGCGACATGGCAATAAGCCATAAATCTCTAGACGGGGTCTTAGTTCCAGACGGACAAAGTTTACGAATAGACTTATATTTCAAAGAAGCATCTTCACCGGTTTTTACTACAACTTTACAAATCATGATGGTTTCAACAGTGTAAGCAAAAAAAGATATTGCCAGCACAAGAGAAATTGCAAGAAGGAGAGATCTCTGCCATCGAATTTTAAGGGATAATACAGCCATTTTAATGGTTTGAGAAATGGGAAAGTGAATAGATTTTTCAGGAGACTTCTTCATAACAGGGCGCTCCATCAGAATTTGCAAAACCATTGCAAAAATAAGTCATATAAAAAGCTGTTTCAACGGTTTTTAAGACGTCCTGAAAAAATAAAGGCGTGGCATTTTTCACCACGCCTTCAAAGTAGGAGCACATTACAAAGTGCCCCTATTTTTAACACTAACCGGTCTTAACCGTAATCTTCCTTGGTTTTGCCTTTTCTATTTTGGGCAGAACGAGAGTTAACACTCCATCCTTCATAGAAGCTTCGATCTTAGACTGGTCAATGATTCTCCCAAGGGCAAATTGTCTATAATAGTCGCCCACTTCGTATTCCATAAGAACAGGTCGCTCATTTTCCCCGTAGAGATCCACTGTTGCCCTTATAGCGAGAGTATCATCTCGCAAGTCTATATCCACATTTTCTGGAGACACCCCCGGTATGTCAGCAACCACAACAAGGGCATCGCTTGTCTCATAGATATCAACATCCGGTATGTAGACCGGCACATTTCGAGTGCTTTCCGCCGCTCTCTGTACTTCCTGTTTTTCTCTGGCTTTAATTTCGCTCATGTTGTTCACCTCCTTATCCAGGATGTTTTATTTACTCACTCTTTACCTGGATCTGACGAGGTTTGGCTTCCTCCACCTTGGGAAGCTTAATGGTTAGTATGCCATTCTTGAAGACAGCTTCAGCAGCATCCGCATTAAAACCACCTTTCAGTGTGATCACTCGCCTGAATTTCCCAAATTCCCTTTCTTTCCTGTGATACGATACCTCTTTCCCAATGTCTTCGGGCTTTCTTTCTCCGCCTATCGTCACACTATCAGCTTCAATGGAGATTTCAATATCTTCTGGCTTTACCCCTGGAAGTTCTGCCCTGATGTAATAAGCATCTTTGTCTTCTGTAATATTAACCAGCGGGAAAACCTTACCAGTTACAGGCCAGCTTCTTCGGCCCATAATACTTTCAAATAATCTGTCCATTTCTCTTCGAAGCTGACGAAGTTCTTCGAAAGGACGGAAAACGTCCGGAGTGTCCAGCCAGCGCACTCTTGCCATAATACAACACCTCCTTTGTGCTTGATTTTACTGGATATTTTCAAATCCACAAATAAAATAAACATGCCTTTACTACAGTCAACTGTTCTAGAGGGTATTCTAAAACTTCCCTTACAGGATGGCGAAACATAGAAAAGGCAGGGACGAATCTCAGCCTGGAAGACCTTCCCAGACTCAGGTAGCTAAAAACGACCTCAATATATGAGATGCACCACATAACTGTAGGGGCACGGCATGCCGTGCCCCTACAATTTATTACGGAGTTTTTTAGAAGACCCTCGCTGCTCGATCAGTCAAAATAAACAGGTTCTAGGAAGTCTTTCGGGAAACTATTTCACAAATCTTGTTTCTTATTTCCTGGTCAGGGAAATTATCATCATAAAAATCGGCTGAGATTTTGGCTGGGAACGCCAGAATATCTTCTTCTTTCCATTGACGTTTTAAAACAATGGCATTTTCTCCCCAGGGAGCCCATACGGCGGGATTTGTGGGACCAAAAATAACCAGAGCAGGCACACCACAGGCTGTAGCAAGATGACTGATGCCCGAATCGTTTCCAATATAAAGCCGTCCCATAGATAGTGCAGCAGAAAGAATTAAAAGAGATACATTTTGGAGTCTCAACACACCGTGCCGTTCTTCAGCCCACTTTACAAAGGGTTCTACCGCATTATCAGCAGGGCCGGTAATAACAACGATGGATTCAGCAGGAAAAGTTGTTTTCAACCATTCAACAAGTCCCATCCATCGAGCAAGGGGCCAGATTTTTCGGATTCCACCACTTCCGGGATGAATGCAAATGGGATTCTGGATATTTCCCAGCATATCCCGAGCCTGCGCAAGTGCTTTTTCGGGCGGATTAATTTTGAAAGGCCTTATCGAGAGCGGGCAAGAAAGCTTCTTATTTAGATTTTCTGCCACAAACAGGGGCACCGGAATGTTGGTTTCGTCTCCTTCTGGAAAAGAAGGAACCCACAGGCAAATACCACCAGTTTCGCCAATTCTTTTATTTAGCCGATCCGCAACAATTCTTATGCTCTGCTTTCCAAAAAAGATCACCAGATCCGCACCATAACAGGGCTTGGGGATTGAAGCTTTCATCCACAAGGCATCATCGAAAAAAGCCAAAATAGAAGGATCGTCGTGAGGGAAAAAACCCCCAAAAAAAGGTTCAGATTCAATCAGTTCTGCATGTTGGCGGCGTGTCCAGAAAAAAAGACGCCCGGACTCTGCTAATCCGGACAGAGATTCAAAAACCGAGCAGGCAAGTATAAAATCACCCAGAGCTCCCTGATGAAAGACGGTGATTTTTTCAAATTTGCGTAATGTGTTCGTCTTCACCAGCAGGTTTTACTTGATAATCTTTTGTGACGTTTCAGGCGAGTCTAATTTACCCAGTTCTCTACGTTTCCTTAATCTTTCTAGCAATTCTTCGCACTTCCCTGAGAAGTTCTGTCTCGTCTATAGTTACGATCTTTCTATCCTTTACCACTAACATACCATTAACCCATACGTGCTTTACATCGGAAGCTTTTGCAAAATAAACGATGTAAGCGGGAAGAAATCCTTCGGCTGGTTCAAAGCGGAAAAAAAGATGGGGCAAAGTGTGTGGATCGCCCAGCGAAATAGCAACACAGTCAGCTTTTTTTCCTTTCTCAAGACTTCCCACTTCCTCTGCCAGCCCTATAACTTTTGCGCCACCCAAAGTTCCCAATCTAAGCACTTCCTCCGGGGAACATACCTCAGGATCTTTTTTAATGCCCTTATGAAGCTTGGAAACCAGTCTCATCTCGCCAAAAATATCCAGATTGTTGTTGCTTGCGGGACCGTCGGTTCCAAGCCCCACTTCAAGTCCATTTGCAATCCACAAAGGAAGATCAGCAATACCAGAACCAAGCTTAAGATTGCTTTCAGCACAATGCACAAGCCCTGTTCTACAGTCTCGAAGTATCTTCACGTCTTCTTCGTCAAGCCATACTCCATGAATGCAGAGACTTTTTTTGTCCAGCACACCGAGATCATGCAGAAACCTAACAGGAGTTTTACCAGTGCGATCTAAAATCACTTCCCGTTCCCATTCTGTTTCGGCAAGGTGAATCTGAAAAATTACGTTACCGGCTCTACACAATTCTTTTGTTCTAAGTATCGTATCATCAGAACAGGTATAGGGCGAATGGCAAAAAAGAGATGGTTTTACAAGATCAAATCCTGCCAAAGTATCCAAAAACCCTTCGGCGCGCTTAAACATCTCTCGAGAATCCGGCACATCAGGCGTTGGAAAGTCTAATATGCCCTGCCCTACCACACCTCGAATACCAATATCCCTTGCGGCTCTGGCGACTTCTTCTTCAAAAAAATAGCCGTCACAAAAACAGGTCGTTCCCGAAAGAAGCATCTCGCAAAAAGAAAGAAGGCTCCCCAGATAAACCGTTTCCTTTGTGATCCACTTCGCTTCAGCTGGAAATATCACTTCAGAAAGCCATACATTCAAAGGTAAATCATCAGCCAGACCCCGGAAAAGGCTCATAGGGGCATGGACATGAGCATTTGTGAGCCCTGGCATGAGGATGTGTCCCTCCAGGGAAAAAACTTCACGAGCCAGATAGCACTTTTTAATTTCATCCGATGGACCCAGATCAAAAATACTCCCGTTGAGGATAGCCAGAGCTCCTTTTTTTATCACAGAATTAGCTTCATCACAGGTCACTAAATAATCTGCATCCGCAAGAATTAAATCGACCAACTCAGGCACCTTTCACTCTCCCAGCAATTTCTTTAGTGCGAATTCTGATTTCATCCATGTCTATTGTTGTAAGCTCTCGATTTCTCATAAGCCATCTTCCGTGAACCATAACGTCTCTTACGTCACTTCCTCGAGCTGAATAAACAATGTGGCTTACGGGATCGTAGCAGGGTGTGAGGTGAGGTTTGTTAAAGTCGATTACGATAATATCAGCAATCATTCCAGGTTCAAAGCGCCCTATTTTATCACTCAGCCCTAGAGCCTTTGCTCCATAAACTGTTGCCATACGAAGGACTTCCTTAGCCGAGAGCACTGTCGGATCTTTCAGAACACCCTTATGAATTTTGGCGCAGGTATCCATTTCCGAAAACATATCAAGATCGTTGTTACTGGCGCATCCATCCGTTCCAAGAGATACAACTACTCCACGACCAAGGAGATCAGCAATCGGAGCAATACCGGAAGCAAGCTTAAGGTTGCTTTCGGGATTATGGACAATCTTCACATCTTTTTCTGCTATAAGCGATCGATCTTCTTCAGATAGCCACACACAGTGATCGGCAACTACACGTGGAGAAAGAATTCCCAGGCTGGCAAGGTGAGCTACGGGAGTCCTTCCGTAACGTCTCATACTTTCCTGAACTTCATCTTCAGTTTCAGAAAGATGGATCACAAATGGAACATTGTAATGCTCTGCAATAGCAAAGCTCCTAAGAAGAAGTTCTGGCGAACAGGTATATACAGCATGAGGATCTACCGAAACCCTGATGCGCTCATGCCCCATCCAGTCCTCAATGAATCTTTTCGTAAAAGCAAATCCATTTTCCAATTCGCCGTAGTGAGGCGATGGGAAGTCGTAAAGCACTTCTCCTACCACCGCTCGCAACCCTGCTTTATCCACAGCCTCCGCCACCTTATGCTCAAAAAGATACATGTCACAGAAGGTTGTGGTTCCGGAAGCGATCATTTCTGCACAGGCAAGAAGAGTTCCCCAAAAGACCCACTCTTCCGTAAGTTTTTTTTCTGCCGGGAATATGTGTTCTTCGAGCCACTCTCTCAAAGGGATGTCATCGGCAAGGCCTCGAAAAATGGTCATTGCGGCGTGAGTGTGAGCGTTAACAAGCCCTGGAAGCACAACACAACCGCTCGCATCAACAAAATGAGAACCGGCATATTTTGAACTAATCAACTCCTTTTTATTTTTATCCCACAACCCGACTTCGACGATTTTTTCTTCTTCGATGACAACCATTCCGGGATCAAACACTTCATCCCGGTCGTTCATGGTGATAACCGTTCCTTTTGCGATAACTGTTCTCGACATAGGGTTATTCCTTGTTAAAAGGAAGTTCTTAAACCAGCTATCTCTAAAGTCGTTTCAAAACAAGTGAAATAAGTTTTAGCAAAGTCGGAGCCGTGCTACTTGCCTGAGCAATCACTTTTTCCAGCGGGACAGGTTCATAGCAATCTGGGCGATTAACATTGGTAATAACAGATATAGCAAGAACTTCCATGCCAAGGTGAACAGCAGCAATAACCTCTATAACAGTGGACATTCCCACAGCGTCAGCTCCCAGGAGGCGAAACATGCGAGTTTCTGCGGCCGTTTCCATACTGGGACCCGTAACTCCGATATAGACTCCTTCTCTAAGCGGTATTTTATGCTCCCGTGCTACCGCCTTCGCAATCGCTCGAAGTCTCTTGCTGTAAGGCTCCGTCATGTCGGGAAAGCGAGGTCCCCAGGTTTCCAGATTAGGTCCTATAAGTGGATTCCTGCCTGTAAAATTTATGTGATCCACAATAAGCATTAGATCTCCGGGTTCAAAAAGAGGGTTAAGTCCTCCGGCAGCGTTGGATATGATAAGCACATTCACTCCAAGGCTCTTTAAAGTTCGGATGGGGAATGCGATATCCTTTGCATCATAGCCTTCGTAAAGATGAAACCGTCCCTGGAGAGCTATTACCGGTGTTCCCTCGAAGCGCCCTACTATCATTCGTCCCTGATGCCCCTCAACGGTCGAAACGGGAAAGTGCGGAATACGTTCATAAGGAATTATGGCTTCGCGTTCCATTACTTCCGCAATTTCCCCAAGACCTGTTCCGAGTATAATAGCAACTTCGGGAACAGATGAAATCTTCTTAAGAATAAAAGCCTTCGCTTCTTCGACCTTTTTGTATGCCTCAAACACTGTTTGCTCCCCGTTGCTTACCGTGATATTTTTCTATGGCTTCCCTATACAGTCATCCCGAAGCGATGAAATAATCTGGATTCGCTTCAGAGTGACTCTTTGATAGACGAAGATAAAAGGTTTTGTCAATGAACGAAGGAGGGTGTTCAAAAATTCTTGTTATTGGATGAAATTACAGGCTCCCCCTATCCGGAAGACCTTTCCGGGGGTAGGGAGAGAGGAAACAACTTAAGGTATGACTAACCACAGGGATACAGAGAACACAGAGAAAAAATTAATAACCACCCAGCTTTTCTAAATCTATGTAGGGAGTAAATATGGTAGAAACGGAGGTTGGGAAAAACCTCAAAGCAATTTTGAATCGTATTGAACTTGCCTGCAAGCGTGTTTCGCGTGAAACATCCTCGGTAACTCTAATCGGGGTAGGAAAAACGATGCCCCCAGATAGAATTCGTGAAGCCGCTATAAGCGGACTAAAACATCTTGGCGAGAACTACGTCCAGGAAGCTAAAACTAAAAAAGCTGTGCTAAAGGATATTGGGCTTACCTGGCACTTTATCGGTCATTTGCAAACAAACAAAGCTAAAGCTGCCGTGGAACTTTTCGACTGGATTCAAACGGTGGACAGAATCGAACTTGCTCAGAAGCTGGACAAAGCTTCGCTAAACCTAAGAACTGAACCTCTTCCGGTGCTAATTGAAGTCAACATAGGAAAAGAACCAACAAAAAGCGGGATAATACCGGAGGAACTCAGAAGCTTTTACGAAACCATATCAGTCTTCGAGGGAATTCTGGTAAAAGGGCTTATGGTAATTCCACCCTTTTTTGAAAATCCTGAAATGGTGCGACCTTTCTTTCGCAAAACAAGAGAACTTCTTGAGCAACTACGTCTTTTCTCTCGAACTCCCGAACAACTCACGGAACTTTCTATGGGCATGAGTCACGACTTTGAAGTGGCAATTGAAGAAGGAGCCACCATGGTCAGAATAGGAACAGCGCTATTTGGCGAAAGAAAACCATCGCAGTAAGTCAGTTGCAATATGTCAGGAATTCTGGCGAAGCACTTCAGCCAGAGCCACAGCCGTTGCAACTGCGGCATTTAGAGATTCCATTTCACCTCTAGCTGGAATCTTTACAATGCGATGACAGTGTTCTCTTACGAGTCGTCTCATGCCTCGATGTTCATTTCCCACGACAAGAGCAACAGGATGGAGGAGTTCAGAATCATATATTGAAAGCTCGGCGTGAGCATCCAGCCCAACAATAGTAAATCCTCTGTCTGAAAGAGCTTTCATGGCACGAACAAGATTGGGGACTCTTACAACAGAAACCATAGAGATGGCCCCTGCTGAAACCCGGCTTACCGCATCTGTAACCGAAACAGATCTATGCTCTGGGATGATGATTCCACCAGAGCCAAAAAAAGCGGCACTTCTAAGGATAGACCCGAAGTTTTGAGGATCTTCAATTTCATCTAGCAGCACAAGAGGGGAAATATTTTCAGGCGGCTGATCCAGCAAATCATCAAAATCCGCATAAGGAAAAGCTTTAATTTTCAAAGCAATTCCTTGGTGTTGTCGATAACCAACAATTTGATTTAGATCCGCGCGGCTCAGTTCTTTTACAGCAAGTCCGCAAACTCTGGCTTGATCAACAATCTCCATTACCGCGCTGTCCTTGCGGCAAAAGACAACCTCAATAGCCAGATGGGGCTTTTTGCTAAGCACTTCTTTAACAACATGCACTCCAGAAATCCACATTTAAACAACCTCATTTTGCAGACAAAGAATAAATCCGGGTTTTCACCGTAATTACTCACCTGAAGGACACATGCTAGGGAGAAGATCCTTTGACGTTACTGGAGTAATCTTTAAGGTCAGAAAAAATACGTTTTAGGAAACCAAACTGTCTGCTGGTGCGGCATCTGAAAGATGTAATAATAGCCATAAGCTGGCTTGCCGCCTTCGACACTTCGTCGTTTACTATTAGATAATCATACCAGAAAGATTCTTCGATTTCCTTTACCGCATTCTGAAGGCGCCTTTCAATCACATCCGAAGAGTCGGTGCCCCTAAGGCGAAGTCTTCTTTCCAGTTCGCGCCACGATGGCGGTAAAATAAAGACAGTGACCGACTGGGGATATTGGCATTTGATTTCACGTGCTCCCTGAACATCTATATCCAGGATCACATCCTGACCATTAGCGATCCAGTTTTCAATCATGTTTCTGTCGGTTCCATAATAGTTTCCGTGGACGTAAGCCCATTCGACAAAGCGACTGTCTTCAATACCCTTAAGGAATTCTTCTCTGGAAACGAAAAAATAATCCTTACCGTGTTCCTCTCCATAACGAGGCGGGCGAGTGGTGTATGAGATCGAAAATTTAAGATCGGGAAGTCTAAGGCGGACTTCCTTTAAAATGGTGGTTTTACCGGCACCAGATGGAGCCGAAACGATGAAAAGAGATCCTCTCTGCTCCATCACTCCTCGTCCATATCCGTATCATGCGACTTTCTACCACCTGATCCGGCAGAAATAAGGCTAATTTCTTTAACGTCGTGTTCTGCCATAAGTCTCTGTGCAATGGTTTCTGGCTGAACTCCACAAAGAATGACATGGTTACTATCAGTGATGATTATGGCTCTCGTTTTTCTTCCCATGGTGGCATCAATGAGTCGATTGTTTTGCTTAGCGTCTTCTTTTAGCCTTTTCATCGGCGCCGACGCCGGAGAGACAATAGCAATTATCCGATTTGCCACAACGGAGTTACCAAACCCTATATTAAGCAATTTAATATCCATAAACCCCCCAAACTGACCAAAAAATCTGTTTAACAAGCCCAAACAGCCCCTTCATTCAATATTTTGAACCTGTTCTCTCAATTTTGCAATTTCTGTTTTTAATGTCACAACAAATTCTGAAATAGCAAGATCAGCCGATTTAGATCCTATGGTATTGGCTTCACGATGCATCTCCTGGACGATAAAATCCAGTTGTTTACCGTCTGCTGGAGTTGAATTGGAAAATGCGATAGTGCGAAAATGGTTAACATGAGCCCGAAGCCGCGCAAGTTCTTCGGAAATATCCGTTCTATCGGCAAGGATCGCAATCTCCTGAAGAATGAGATGTTCATCAACTTTAACGGATAAATCAGCAAGAAGTTGAGATACTCGCTCTCTCATGCGATCTCTCATAGCCAGCAAGACTTCGCTTTTTCTGGATTCTATACTGTTCAGAATAGATTCAATTATGCTAAGATGTTTTTGGCAAACAGCTTCAAGTAGTTCACCTTCGCGTCGTTTCATTGCCCCAAGCTTTTCCAAGGCTTCTTCACAAGCTTTCAGAACGATTGAACATAGAAGCTTTTCCTCCTTTTCCAAATCTTCAAGGGATTCCATCGTGGGGGCACTAAAAATGTAAGGTATTGATAACACATCGCTAATAGTTGGATGCTGAAGATCAGGGATTATCTTGGACAGAAAGACAAGTTCGTTCCAATACATGCGAAAAGCGTTAGGATCGATAGAAGGTATATTTCTAGGTTTTTCAACGGCTTCAACGTTAACAAAGAGGTCTATTCTTCCTCTTCGGCACTTTGATCGAACTAGAGACCTAATTTCTTCTTCGCAGATGTTCACCTTTCGCGGAAGCTTCACATTCAAATCAAGATACTTGCTGTTAAGGGACTTAACTTCGCAAGTCACAATATAGCCTTCTTCAGACACATTATGGCGACTAATACCGGTCATGCTTACAATCATGGTCTAAATTCCTTTCTTCAGGAAGGGATTGTTCCTTTTCTCGACGCAATAAGCTTACGCCTCAGGATACTCAAAAGATGAAGCAGAAAGGGATTTTTGTAGTCGGGGTAAGTCCATTCAAGAGGCTGGTATGCTCCCCGCCGATATATAAGGGTAAGGTCGGCATAAATGCCGTTTCTAAGGTAAATTCTGTGAGTGTAGTTTTTCCCTGTGGCAAGAATAAGACGTTCTTCAGAAAGTAGCCCGGGATCGATATTAACTACTCGATGACCATCTCGAGCCAGAGAAAGCTCCAGATCATTCGTGAATAGTTTGATTTCAACAATCTCCTGTGGATCCACAAGATGTTGAAAACTCAGAAACATTCTAAATATAGGCTGCCCCATTTCCCGCTCGTAATAGTTACTTTCTGTGAAGATCCTGGGGCACGTCGCTAGATCCAAACTTCCAAAGCGATCACAAAGTTTTTTAACGGCTTCATGGGCTTTTTGCAGATCAGAGAAAAGAAGTCCTACGAAAAGCTTTGAAGGGAGAGGCGGCTTAGGGACGCTCATAGCGGAACTCGAGTTGATCGTCGTTAAGAAGCGCTCTTAGCTGTTGGGGAGTTATGACGGCTGTTCCCACTTCGCCAACCACAAACCCTGCGGCTACATTAGCAAGATAAGCGGCTTCATGGATTGACAGTCCAGCAACCATACCGAGAGCCAGCAGAGCAACAACGGTGTCCCCGGCGCCTGTAACGTCAAACACCTTCCTTGCGCATGCCGGAATATGAATAGGCTTGCAGTCATCATCAAACAAAGTCATTCCCTCGGAACCCCTAGTTACTAGCAAAAACTTACACTCCAGCTCTTTTATGATAGCAGAAGCGACGGTGGCAAGATCCGCTTCTGAATTAGTAGCGCTGTAACCAGCCATTTGAACAGCTTCGCTCTGGTTTGGCGTGAGGACAGTAACACCACGGTAAAGATGTTTGTTCGAGACCTTGGGATCCACAACCAAAGGTATATTCATCTGTTTAGATATAATCTTAACTTTATCCATGAGAACATCCGTAATAACGCCCTTGGCATAATCTGAGACGATAATCAAATCAGGCTTTTCAACCGATTCGAGAAAATTAACTACCTGAGCCAGTATTCTGTCTTTCAAGGGCGTTCTTACTTCTCGATCAAACCGGACAACCTGCTGACTATGAGCGATAACTCTCGTTTTTACCGTCGTAATAGATTCGGGACACACAAAAACACCCGACGCATCAATATCTTTTTCTTTAAGTAGGTTTAGTAACTCTTTTCCCGATGAATCGTTACCAATTCTTCCACAGAGAAAAGCTCTTCCCCCAAGAGCCGATATATTATGAGCCACATTAGCGGCTCCGCCCAGATGGTAAGTTTCCCGTTTTATGTCAACCACAGGAACCGGAGCTTCTGGAGAAATTCTATTAACTGTTCCCCAGAGGAACACATCCAGCATAACGTCACCGATAACTAAAACTTTGGCCGACGAAAACCTGTCCAGACTATCAAGAAGTTTTCTGCGAATCTTCAACATTTTCTGAATCTTTCTCAAAACTACTCAGAAATGGGCTTTGCTTCGTCTATCAGCATAATGGGGATACCATCTCTTATTTCATAGAGAAGCTTACAGGATTTGCAAATAAGCCCCTGTCGGTTTTCATCTAATTCGACGGAAGATTTACACTTAGGACAAGCTAAAATTTCTAAAAGTTCTTTTGAAATGCTCATGCCATTTCTCCCTTTTTCTTATCTTAGCTTCCAGGCAAGATCGTGCAGAGTTCCCACAAGAAACACCTGGAGAAAGTAGATCACAAGAATAAGAATAAGCGGTGTAAGATCTACTGGACCTACTGATAAGGGAACTCTACGTCTGATAGCGTTTAATAAAGGGTCAGTAATACTGTAAAGAGTTCTCACAATGGGGTTGTAAGGATCTGGATTTACCCACGAAAGGAGCGCCCGGATTATGATGATCCAAAAATAAACATTCAGCACAATCTGAATAACCACCGCAAGTCCTTCAATCAACCTGCTAGCAACAAACATCTCTTTTCTCCTTCCCGTTTTTTAAACTACCGAAGGCCTTTTTCGTTCAGGAAAGGACCATATTTTTTGTCTGATCCTTTTATGTGACTTTTCAACCACGTAGCCAGAAAATCTACCACTTCGCCGGCAACCCCAATTTCGTTCGATTCAAATCGTTTCTTGAATTCATCAGCTTTCTTCTTGAAATCTCTATGCTCTTTTCTATGACTTTCAGTTTCGGGATAAAAATACTGCACAAAATATTTTTCTTCGGTAGCAAAATGCACCGCCGCATAACTCATCATTCCATCAAGAATTTCGGAAAGAACATCTTTTCCTTTTCTCTGCCGCATAGCATCGTATAGTTCGTTAATCATCTCAACAAGTCGCTTATGCTGAGCATCTATTTCAGCAATCCCCACGCTAAAGCTGTCATCCCAGCGAACAATAGGCATTGTGCTAAAATTTCCTCCTTCTTTAAGAAATCATTCAACGGAAATACCCCCTGGGAACCACCACAATTCCACGTTGAGTTACATGAAATCTCTCTCTGTCTTCAAGTGGATTTATGCCAATTTGTGTTCCCGGTGGTATTTTGTTGTCTTTATCTATGATAGCTTTTTTTATTCGGCAGTATCGCCCTATTTCCACGTTGTCGAGAATGACCGACTCATCAACCTCTGCATAGCTGTGCACAAAAACGTTGTATGACAGAACCGAAGAACGAACGATACCTCCGCTTATGATGCATCCAGGAGAAACTATCGAGTCAAAGGCCGCTCCAAGCCTCTGGGGAAACTGATTGCGCTCACTGAAGACAAACTTTACCGGTGGGTAGGGTTTATAGAAAGTTCTGATAGGCCAAAGTTGTCCGTAAAGATTGAAAAAGGGTTCGATGCCGGTAAGATCCATGTTGGCATTCCAGTAAGCATCCAGGGTGCCCACATCGCGCCAGTAAGCCGAATCTCTAGTTCTATCCACAAGCACCAAACGCCTTGTGCCATCGGCAGGATCTACCTGATAGACATAATCTTTGATACTATTCAAGCGACGATAGGGATAGGCATAAACTCTAAACCGATGAATAGCCTGCGGAATAATATGTTTTCCGAAGTCTTCAGCGTCTGATTCTGTCAAAAGCTTTTCTAAAATCGAAAATCGGAAAATATATATTCCCATTGATGCCAGAGCGTGCTCCGGATCATCAGGGATGGGCTTTGGATCTGCCGGCTTTTCTTCAAAGTCTATAATTCGAAAGTCATCGTCAACTTGAGCAATACCAAATTCGCGGCCCGAATCTCTCGGCACTTCAAAAAGCCCAATAGTAATATCTGCTTCTTTTTCTTCGTGATAAGCTCGAAATGCCGCATAATCCATCTTATAGACATGATCACCGGAAAGGATCAAAACATGTTCCGATCTTTCTCTACTGATAAGCGATATATTCTGGCGAACAGAATCTGCCGTGCCCATATACCATCGTTCGCCAAAACGTTGTTGGGGAGCTACTATTCTCATGTAATGACCAAAAGGCCTGGAAAAAAGATGGCTCCAACCATCTTCAAGGTGCTCCACAAGTGATTGGGATTTGTATTGAGGAAAGACAAGAATTCTGTAAATGCCTGAATTTACACAATTACTGAGCGGAATATCTATCAAACGATAGATTCCACCGAAAGGAACAGCGGGTTTGCAGCGGTCTTCTGTAAGAGGCCTCAGCCGCTCACCTCGTCCTCCTGCCATGATAACAGCGATAACGTCCTTCATAAATGTAACCCTTCTCACATCAGATACCTTTCGATTTCCTGGGGCAGTTCATGCCCTTGATAAGTAATTTTACCCTCTGGATTTATGATAACAAAGAACGGCACACCTCGCACACCGTAGGTCAGGCTCACCTTTCCTTCTTTATCAAAAAGGACGGGCACATTCAGAGGGTGAAGTCGCTCAAATTTACGTATAGATTCAGGCGTATCCCCAGCTCCAATATTTATGGCGATCACTTCAAGCCTATCA
Organism: Thermodesulforhabdaceae bacterium; assembly: GCA_037482015.1. NCBI lineage: Bacteria > Pseudomonadati > Thermodesulfobacteriota > Syntrophobacteria > Syntrophobacterales > Thermodesulforhabdaceae > Thermodesulforhabdaceae bacterium. Next base: position 107,044 of record JBBFKT010000001.1, on the reverse strand, counting down.
TTTGACACCCTTTCTTTAATAGCCTTTACTGCCGGTCGAACTTCAAGACATGAGGGGCACCAGGTAGCCCAAAAATATATTAGAACGGTCTTTGAATTTCGAAAATCTGACAATGAGACTGTTCTACCATCTAAAATCGATGGCAAGGAAAAATCGGGGGCAGGGTCGCCTTCGTGAAGAAGCTTTTTGCCAAGGTCAATTTCCTGAAACCTTGGTGTAGTAAACCACATCAGGCTAAAAATACCAACAATCAAGCCAACTATAAAAGCCAATATTTTACCTCTAGTCATTCTCTACCCAAATCCTTTCCTTACCAGAGTGTTCCAGCTTTTACGAAAAAGTATTGGGCGAGAGCAAGCATAACAATTCCACATATTTTTTGCACCTTAACAAGCCAGGGTCCCGACTTTGGCAAAGACGCCATAAACCCCGTAAATGTTCCGAATACAAGTATGGGTAACCCAATACCCAGAGAAAAACTAAAAATGATTAACATCCCTTGTAATGGATTTTCACTCACCGTCGCAGCAGACAGGACGGCTCCGAAAATTGGGGTAGTGCATGGTCCCATCACAAGGGCAGATGCCGCCCCCATAAAGAAAGCTCCCGACAATCCTTCTCTGGACGAAACAGACACTAAAGATCGGTTGAAAAAGTTCGGAAGCTTAATCCATTCAAGCATTACAAAGGCGGCAACGAGGCACACATTTCCTACAAATATGTAAAGCCATTTGCTTCCTGCCCAAAACCCGAAAACTTTCCCAGAAAGGATCGCCACAACACCGAGCATCCCGTAGGTACTAGCAAGTCCCATAACGTAAATAAAGGCAAGTATAAAGACTCTCCTGCCTCTCTTGGCCGACTGATATCCCAAATAGGAAACAACAATCGGAAGGACCGGATATATGCATGGAGTAAAGCTGGCGATAATTCCCCCGCCAAAGGCTACAGCTAAAGCGGCAACCGACCAGTTCATAAACCAGTTCTGAAGCTGGATTAACCCCCAGTCCATAAGATATCATCCTTATTTTGTCATCAGTCGTTCCAACCAACGATAACTCTTAATTTCCGCCTGCAGAATAGTTTCGCACCAGCAACAGATATTTCTGAAAAGAGCCATTAGCTTTGTTGAAGAAAGTCGTAACCTCCATATTCGATCAAGTGGTAGAGTTCTAACGGATCGAAGAAACATTAACACTTCCACATCCCACTCCCATTTAAAACTCCCTGTAAGATAATGATCAGCGCAGACACAACGAAGAGGTTCCAACTGCCATACCCAGCGTTTTTTCTTGTCCAGGCTTACTCCACAAAGATCACAACGATCGAACAAAGGGGCATAACCTGTAAGGGTCATTAGACGAAGAATCCATAAGACTATAACAAGCAAGGGATCCATCTTTCGTACCGAGATATTGTTTAGAGCCCGCATCGTAAGATTAAAACTTTCTTCGTGAGGATCATTTTCTGGAAGGAAAGCCATAAGAAGTTCTTCTATAAGCTTGCCCAACCCCATAATTATGGGGTCTTCTCTGAAAACATAAAATCCTTCCTGAAGCTGAGCCTCTTTAAGAAAAACACCTGAGCGTCCTTGCTCATAGGAAAGACTAACTACGCTGAGCGGTTCTAGACAGTTAAGGAACCGTTTCATGCTTCTGCGAGCGTTTTTTGCAACAGCACGCCGAAGGACTCCAAGCTGATCCAGAAAAAAGACCAGAAGATCTGCTTCTCCCAGTTGCTTAACAGTAATTATTATGGCTGTCGGTTTTTCCGAAATTAGTTTGGTGGCATCAGCGAGCATGTTTTTCAGAAGACTTCGGTATTTTGGGAAGATTAACTATTATAGTTCGTCCTTTCTTTCCAAGTTTTTCGTAAGTCTTATCATCCCAGATAATTCTGGCTGCGGCAGCATTACCTATTTTTACTTTCGCTCGTTCCTTAACTTCAAATTCAATTCTTTCGCTGTCAGCCAAAAGCCTGCTGACGGGAGTATCGTTATTATCTATCCACACCTTAACCCAGGTTTCATCTGTGGCTTCTATAACCAGCCTATGGACGTTCAAAGACACTCCAGCTTCAACAGCCTTCTGCTTAGGGTCTATTCCAGCAATATTTACAAGTGGGGCGGAAGTTGTAAGAGAAGTTCCTTGCTGTTTTCCCGATGCAGAAGAAGCTAACTGGGTTTTTTCCGGCTCTTGAATGCTGGTTCCAGAATCCTTTGATTCCGAAGAGTTCCTCACAGGGGAATGATCTTTTAAAACTTTTACAACTTCTTGGGGCACATCGACCGGATTTTCAACTTTTTCGGACATTTGGATCTGTTTTACTTCATTGGTCCTGTTTGAGAGAAAAAGTCCCCCCACAAGCATAAGGAGCGAAATGGCAACGACCGAAAGGTAAAACATAACCTTTCCACGGTTAGGGAAAATAGGTGCCCGTTGAACAAGGAGACTTTTGTATCGCTCTGCTTTTTGTTTTTCTATAGGTAGAAAAAACCTTTTCCCAAACCTAACAATCGGTTCATAAGGCTCCCCTATTACCTTGCAATAAGCCTTTAGAAAATTAATCAGGAAAAAAGATGAATAAAGCTTCTCCCACTGCCCTTCTTCGATAGCTCTAAGAAGCTGGGGAGAAATTTTCGTTGTTTCTGAAATATATAAAAGCGATATGCCCTTTTCTTCCCGGCATCTTTTAAGATACGCCCCAATATCCTTTGGCGAACTCAAATTTTGTTCCTCTGTCATCTTCCCCACCTTTAGAGAGAAACTCTTATGTAAGCCTTTTCCCTCAAGTTCTTCATCCAATCTTTGAATTTTGTTTCTATTTCTCTTTGCATAAGCATTCTACGGATCTTTTCTCGCTCCTTAGGATCCGAAGGATTAAGCGCTACACTTTCAACCGTCTTTTCTTCAACCTTTACGATAAAATCGCCAGCATCGGAAGAAAGGACAGGAGAAATCTGCCCCGGTGGAAGATTTATAACCACTTCTTGGAGTTTCCCGGCAAGATCTCTAACATTTACCCAGCCTACCCTTCCACCTTCAGATGCATTAGGACCTTTAGAATATTTTTTAGCTAGCTCGTAAAAATCCGCTCCCGATTTTATTCTCTTCAACAGTTCTTCTCCCGATATTCCAGAGTTTTTTGGAATAAAGATAACCGACAGTTTAGCTCTTGGAACGGATTCTTCAGGATGCTTTTTTACATACTGATCTATGTCAGCGTCGGTTATTATCGTTTTAGACTGAAAGACCTTTTCAATCAGGGTAGCCCTCTCAAGTTCCTTTCGAATAGTCTTCTTAAACTCCTCCAGTGTAAACCCTTCCTTCTGAATCATGGCAAAAAACTGGTCATCCGTAAGTCCCTGATCTTTCTTAATTTTTTCTATAGCTCTTTCTACACTCTGATCATCTACATTGATTTTCAACCTTTTCATCTCCTGCTGTATCAGCTTTTCTTCGACCATCTGATCCAGTATCTGGCGTTCCAGTTCAGATTCAGGAACAGGAAGAGCAGAACGAATTTTATCCTTGATCTCTTTCACCTTTTTCCGAACGTCACTGTAAAGAATGATATCATCATTTACAACCGCAACGATGCGGTCAACATTTTCAGCAAAACTTCTCCCAACCGATGCCACTGAAAAAAACACAACAAAAAATACAGCAAAGAAGAAAAACTTTGTTCTCATTTTTTTCGCCTTTCTAGGACTTTATCTTCTTCCTCGCTTTCTTCCATTTCATCACTTGCCACTATGCCTGCAAGATATTTTTTCAATATTACCAATCTATCAAAAATATCGGGAGTCCTAACCGGCACTATTACAGCACTTGGATCATTAGAAGTCAAAGCCACAATGCCTTGCAAAGCAAAAAATTCTTTCAAACGATCACAATTTTCCGAACGAACGAAGGTCAATTTCCAACCTTCGGAAATGTTTTCGGCTCTTAAGATTTTGAGTTTCCTCATAAAAAGGCGAATTTTTGCTGAAAGCACAAGAAACCTGGTCTCTGGTGGTAGGGATCCGTAACGATCTCTCCATTCTCTCACAATCTCATTAATCTCTTCAGAAGAAGCAGCTGAAGCCAGCTTTTTATAGGCAAGAAGTCGTTGGCGAGAATCGGGCATGTAAGTCTCTGGAATAAAAGCCGATACGGGGATTTTTATCTCTGGGTCGTAGTCTTCCTCTACAGCTTCGTTTTTGAGTTTTTTGATCATCTCCTGGACAAGTTCAAGGTAGAGTTCATACCCAACGGCTTCGATGTGTCCTGATTGGGCTGAACCGAGAATAGCTCCACCGCCTCGAATTTGCAAATCGTTCAGAGCTATTTTAAATCCGCTACCCAAACTGCTGAAATCCACGAGAGTCATCAAACGTTTCTTCGCTTCCTGTGAAAGGAGTTCTTCTCTTGGCACCACAAGATAAGCATAAGCCTGTTCTCCAGACCGCCCCACTCGACCCCTTAACTGATACATCTGAGCAAGCCCAAGGCGATGAGCGTCATTAATAATAATGGTATTAGCACTTGGAATGTCTAACCCTGATTCTATGATAGTCGTGCAGACTAGAACATCAATCTCTTTACGAACGAAGCTTAACATCACTTTTTCCAGCTCCCGTTCAGGCATTTGACCGTGAGCCACTGCCACTCTCGCCTCAGGAACCAGTTCTCTAATCCTGTTAGCAACAGACTCTATGGTCTGAACCACGTTGTGAACAAAAAACACCTGCCCCTTTCTTTCCAACTCCTTCAGTATCGCTCCGCGGATTATCCCCCCGTCAAATTCAACAACGTAAGTTTCTATAGCCTTCCTATCAGCCGGTGGAGTTTCAATGACCGACATCTCCCTGACACCGGAAAGAGCCATATGAAGAGTGCGAGGTATGGGGGTTGCGGTGAGAGTCAAAACATCCACAGAAACTCTTAGCTGCTTGAGCTTCTCTTTGTGTTTTACTCCAAAACGATGTTCTTCATCGATAATAACCAGACCGAGATTTGCAAACTGCACATCATCTTGAAGTAGTCGGTGAGTGCCAATAACAATGTCTATTTTTCCCGTTCGAATATCTTCGATAATCTTTTTCTGTTGAGCATGGCTTCTAAATCGACTCAACATTTCTACTTTAGCACCAAATCTAGTAAAACGCTCCAAAAAAGTGCGGTAATGCTGTTCAGCAAGCACCGTTGTTGGAACTAGAATCGCCACCTGTTTATGATCCAGAAAAGCCTTGAAGGCAGCTCTAAGAGCGACTTCCGTTTTTCCAAATCCCACATCCCCACAGATAAGCCGATCCATAGGGCGTGGTAACATCATGTCGTTTATGACATCTTCTATGGCTTTGAGTTGATCAGGGGTTTCTTCAAAAGGGAAAGTCGCTTCAAATTCTCGATAAATTTCATCGGGTGGTGAAAAGGGATATCCCTCCTTTACTTGTCTCAGGGCATAAATGCGCAGCAACTCTTCCGCAACTCTTTCAGCCGATTCTTTAGCCTTTCTTTTGAGAGTTTCCCATCGAGTGCCCCCGAGTCTATCTATGCGGGGAGGGCCTTCCTCAGAACCGATATACTTTTGGACTCTTCGGAGTCTGTCCACAGGCACATACAGCTTGTCCCCTCCCTCATACTCTATGACGAGAAAGTCGCTCTCGATATCACCCACCTTCAAATGAGCTAACCCTCGGTAGATACCAATTCCATGCTGAACATGAACCACAAAATCCCCTTCAGAAAGATCCTGGAAAGAACTTAGAGCCAGTCCTTTCAAAGATGGTCTGCTTCGGCGGACAGGAACTCCCCCAAAAAGCTCCTTTTCTGCTACTACAGCAATATGTTCTTCGGGCAGGAGAAAACCATCTTCCAGAGATCCGGCAAATATCAGTATCTGTCGAAGGCTTCCACTATCCCACAGATCCAAATCTTTGTATGAAAAGAAACCCGTAATTACTCTGGCTGGAATGCCATAACGTTCCAAAACTTTTTTGAGTCGTTCACACTGATGAATATGGGCACAAACGATAACAATTCGGTGGCTTTCATCCTGCCAACTGGAAAGTTTTCTAGCAAAACACTCCATGAAAGAAGGAGAACCATCCTGCCGGGTCTCCTCGGAAGCTATTTCATCACGGAGATTCTTCAGACTTCTTGTAGCTAGAACAACTGTAGGAACTTTTTCGCTAGCTTGTAGATGTGAGAAATGTTTCGACTCTAAGGTAACTCGGAAATCATCACACCAGATCGCCCGCTCCTTTCTCGATTTTTCGATAACGACATCAGGATGTTCAATTCGCCGTTCTGGAGGCTGAAACCATTGGCTGGATTTTGATGCATCCGTCTTGGATGCTAATTCGGCGTGGTATCGATCGGTCATTTCGCTAAAGGCTCTGTCAGTGTCAAACCAAATCCACAGGGATTCCGGGGGAAGATAATCGTGCAGAAGTTCCGTCTTGTTATAAACTACCCCTATAAATCTCTCCCAGTCTGTAATCTCCCCTCTGGATATATTTCTTATCCATCGCGTCACATCCGATGAATCCACCAAACCTTCCTGCACGTCTTTAATAAGTTGTTGTTCCAGCCGACTTTTTGCTTCCTTATCAAGAACCACTTCTCCCGAAGGGACAAAAAATACTTCGCTCAATTCACCAAAGGATCTCTGGCTGGACGGATTAAAAAGCCGAATAGATTCAACTTCTCGTCCCCAGAGTTCAATTCGAACCGGCGAAGGATAAAGGGGGACAAAGCAATCGATAATGTCTCGACGAACACTGAAGTCTCCCGGGACTTCAACGAGTTTCACATCCAGATATCCCCAGCTTAGAAGTTTTTCGGCAAAGTCTTCCGGGATAAGTTCACCAACCCGGATGTGTAAGGTTGATCTTTCGAGAACATCTTTAGGAGGCAATCGATCAAGGAGAGAAACCGCCGATGTTACTAAAACACCGGGTTCTAAAGTCCAAACCAACCTAGCAAGAGTCTGTATTCTTTCGCTCTTAGAAAAAACGGTATCTTCTAAAGATCTTTTAACAAGACTTCTGGACGGAAGCAGAAGGAGTTTTTTCTCAAAAGGGTCGGTCCTGCTTTTGTCAACATCAAGCCCCATAAAAAAGGCAAGTTCTTGGTAAACAGTTCGAGCTTCCCGATCGGTGGGTGCAACGGCTATTAGCATAGTTTTCGGGAACTTGTGAGCAAGGTAACCAACAATGTAGGAAAAGACCGGTCTTATGACATGGTGTATAGATATATAACGATGTCCTTCAGAAATAAGCGAAGTAACATAATTGAGTCCACCAGAAGAGGACGGTTTACGAATAAGATCAAAATTACCCTTAGAACATGTCAGCATGATCAGACATTTACCTCCCGCATTCTGTCTCAAAGATCAATCCTGTGAAGACCGCAATACTATCCTGAAATCACATAATAAGAAGTGGTTCCCGAACTCCCCCACCCCAACCACTTGACACCATTTGTAAGTTACAGGATAAGAATAGCCTTGCAATCACTCTTTTTTTCAATGCTAGCTTTACATCATTTGCATAATTTTGAAAAGGTGAAGAAATGGGCAAAATTAGTGAAAATATTCAGCAAAAACTTAGACAACTTCCCAGCATCCACGTGCTAATAGAAAACCCTAAAATTGTGGCTTTAAATTTGATTTTCCCAAGAAAGATAATTACTGAAGCAGCTAGAACAGTGATTGATGAAGAACGAAGGAAAATTATGGAAATGGGGGTAGATCCCTCCACAGATGAAGATCTTGTTAATAAAATCCTGAAGACTGCACACATTCTTTCCAGCTCAACCCTAAAACCCGTCGTTAATGCTACTGGCGTGATTGTCCACACCAATTTAGGACGGTCTATTCTTCCGGAAGAGGCAATCGAAGCGATGGAGCGAGTCGCTCGATCCTATAGCACGCTTGAATATGATCTTGAGCAGGGTAAAAGGGGTTCAAGATACGTTCATGCGGAACGTCTTCTTCGGGACATTACCGGTGCTGAAGGTGCTTTGGTGGTTAACAATAATGCGGGGGCTGTGCTTCTTGTTCTAAATACTCTCGCCAGAGGCAAAGAGGTGATCATATCCCGAGGGGAACTCGTGGAAATTGGCGGCTCTTTCAGAATTCCAGAAGTTATGGCAATGAGCGGAGCTATTCTTAGAGAAATCGGTTGCACTAATAGAACTCACCTGCGTGATTACGAACAAGCCATCAGTGATTCTACTGTAGCCTTGATGAAAGTGCACAAGAGTAACTACAGGATCATCGGCTTTACTCACGAAGTGGATGCGGAAGAACTTGCAAAGTTTGCTCACAGCCGAGGACTTCTTGCGCTGGAAGATATGGGAAGCGGCTGTTTTGTAGATCTTTCCAGATTTGGGCTTAAAGGGGAACCCACCGTTAAGGGAGAACTCCAGAAAGGAATGGACATTGTAACCTTCAGCGGGGATAAGCTACTTGGAGGACCTCAGGCAGGAATAATCGTGGGGCGAAAGGATCTTATTGAACGGCTCAAGAAAAACCCTTTAACCAGAGCACTTCGAGTGGACAAGCTGACCCTTGCAGCACTAGAAGCAACCCTGCGACTTTACTATGACGAACAAAAGGCTTTTGAACGCGTGCCTACTTTGAAGATGATTGCTACGCCGCAAGAAGAGATAGAACGTCGAGCTATAGAACTGGCAGAAAAATTAAGGGCGTTCGTATCTGGTAATTCTTGGGAAGTTTTAGCAATCCCAAGCACAGCCCGAACGGGAGGAGGTTCCCTTCCTGAAGTGGATCTCCCATCCTGGGCTGTAAGTATTCGTTCCAGCGAAAAAGCTCCCCAGTTACTGGAAGAATTCTTTCGCAGATTCGACCCACCTATAATAGCCCGCATAGATGAAGATCGGCTGATCATAGACATAAGAACTCTGCAAAAGGGTGATGACGAATTTATCCTGGCGGCATGGAAAGAATGGATTCAGCAAACAGAAAAAAATTAGCGCAAGTGCTACAGAGATCCTATAGCTCTTGCGCTAACGTTTCCCATTAAAAAATTAGTGGGAAGCTTTCTGGGAAGGAACTGGTTTTTCAGGTTTTACCCCGCTTTGCTCACAGATTTTCTTGAAACTTTCACGATTTTCATACATTTCCAGCCAGGTCTGAAGAGCCTCGATGGGAATTTCAAATCCTTTAACTCCAGCCTGATGCGCCGCAAGATACTCACCTAAAAGGACCTGATACTGTTCAAAAAGCGTTTTTTCGATCTCTGCAAGAGCTCCAATATGGCGGTGGATTCTATGGAGAGCCACAGGGCGCAAAGCTTCCAAAGCTTCATCACGAGTCTTAAAACGTTGATTTAGCAAAGCTTGAAGTTCTGGATCTTTTTCCTTGCCAAAATATACTGGCTCAAATGATTTATCTTTCAGAGCATCAAACCAGCCGATGCGTCCTACGTAAAGTCCCAAGCGTCCATCTTTTAAGCAAAAATAATACTTTGTCGGTATGGCAAGGAACACGGCTACGGCTATCACAACAACGACAGCCCCTATAATCCCAACTTTTTTAAGGAGTTCACGATTAATACCAGATACCCGATAGCTTACCAAATGATGCGACATTTGTAACCCTCCCTTTAGGTTTCTGGATCGCTTCACGAAAACAATATGATTAGCAACGAAACTATCTAGACAAAGTTTATAGAAAAAGTCAAAAACTTAAAACGTTCAGTTTCTAAAATCACACATCAAAAGCGGGAGCAAAATAAATGGATGAAAAAGAGTTGATTGAAGAAGTAAAAAATCGATGGCTTAAAGCCCAGGAAATAGCTTGTTTTCTGAGAAATACTTCCACTTCTTATCAGGAAGAATTCCGAAATCTAATCAGAGAATATGAGTCTGCCATAGATGACACTGCCAAAGCGATGAAAGAATTCGGCGTATGGGATGAATGTGCTCTTTGCGGTAAATCTCCCAAAGGAAGTTGTTGTGCTCCAGAGGTAGCACTGTGGTATGACGTTGAAACTCTTACAGTTAATGTTTTAATGGGATGTGAACTACCATCATCGCCCTTTTACCTAGGTCATTGTCTATTTCTTGGTGAAAGGGGTTGTCTTCTTAAAGCCCGTCATTATTTTTGCGTCCATTTCCTTTGTCCCAACATTGAGCGAAAACTCGGCGCTGATGCCAAAAGCCTTATTTTGAAGGTTGTGGGACAAGAATTACTTATTGGGTTGGCGGTTATTTCCTGGCTTTATAATCATGTTTCAGCGAAAATTCTGGGGGCGCAGTCTGGAAATGTCGTAGTGTGTCGTGATATGTCCTGATTATGACTTAAATCTCATCAAATTTTCAGGTTGTCAATACATTGGGATGAAGAAATCTCAACATTAGACTGACAACTTCAGACTTGGCATTATATTTGCTGCTAAAATTAGTAAACGAGAAAGAACAACCCTTTCCTCCTCGTGTAGCTAACCGGCCTAGCCCCACCGGTTAGCTTTTTTATTTGATGATAGCCTGAACACCCTGAGCGATAAACTGAACAGCCATAGCAGCAAGAAGAAGCCCCATCAGTCTTGAAATTGCTCTTATGCCGCTATATCCAAGAAATCTGCTTATGGTAATACTAAATCTAAGGCCTAGGTAGATCACCAAAGAAGCCAAAAAGATGGCTCCTATGAGCAGAAAAAGTTGCGCTAAGTCTTTTGCCATCTGACGCCATAAAAGCACATCGGTTATAGCTCCAGGACCTGCAATAAATGGGATCCCCATGGGAACAAGAGCAATGTTTTCCTTTTCCATGGTCTCCTGTTCTTCTTCAGAAGTGGTTTTCATACCACTTGGCAGGAGCTGGAGCATTTGAAGAGCGTAAAGAAAAAAGATCACTCCCCCCGTTATCTGGAAAGCCGGAATAGAGATGCCAAAAAAAGACAAAACCTTTTCACCGCCTAGACAGAAAATGATGAGAATAACTGCTGCGAAGATGGCAGACCACATCGCCGTTTGAGTTCTAGCCGTCGAATCATAGTCAGCGGTAAAACTCAAAAACAAAGGAAGGTTTCCCAAAGGATCCATAATAACGAGAAGAGATATAAAAGACTTAAGAAAATACTCCCAATTGTCCACTTGTTAAGCCTCCCTCGAACATTGTTTTTTTATAACAAATCTTGTCGGTAAAAAACAAATTTATAACCGGCTTGTGATTGTTGGGGCTTGAATATTCAATTTCGCAATTTTATTATATTGATTGCGTTTTTAACTGGGGGTTTCTCGTTGTTTATATGTGCATTAACTTTCACAACTTACAAGGAGGAATGAATTATGAGTGGAGAGGAGAAACGAGAAATTATTGGAGAGGATTGGTTAGCTTTCTTGCTTGCAATTGTTATCTTTAGTATTTCTCTACTGTCCTACACCGGATTAGATATCTTTGGATGGGCAGTGTCCACAAAGGAGTGGACAAATATTTCCAAAGCTATCACCCCTGTTTCCAGTTCCTTCTTGCCCGTAAAGGGTCAAATCACCAAAATCGACGGCAACAAAGTGACCATCAAAAAAGCCGACGGTAAAGAAGAAACCATAACGGTTAAAGATGCCTCCGCCCTGAAGGTTGGAGACACTTACGAAAAGCCCGGTATTTCAGGATTTGTCTCCCTTGTTTTGACTTTTCTTTTTATGCTCGCAATTCTAACCATTGCTGCTGCATTTCTCAGAGCCAACATTGGGAAGTTTATCATTGGTTTTACCTTCGTTTTCTGGATAAGTTACGGATGCTGGTTACTGGGTCACAACGCTTATCTAGCCGCAACCAATGCTCAAAAGGCTGGTGTCCCCTGGTCGTTAAAGCTCACGGGAGAAGCTGGCTTCATCATAGCCCTCATCGCTGGACTTATCATTGGCAATTTCCTTCCCGGTTTTGCTAATTTCATTAAAGAAGCAGTAAGACCCGAACTCTACATCAAGACCGGAATCGGGCTCATGGGAGCTCTTCTCGGTTTAAAGTCCGCTCAGGCTTTCGGGCTTGCATCTGCTGTTCTATTCCGAGGATTCTGCGCAATAATTGAAGCTTATCTTATCTACTGGGCTTTGGTTTACTTTATCTCTAGAAAATACTTTAAGTTCAACAGAGAATGGGCGGCACCTTTAGCTTCCGGTATATCTATATGCGGTGTATCTGCTGCCATTGCGACAGGAGGTGCCATAAAGGCAAGACCTGTAGTTCCCATCATGGTATCGTCTCTCGTGGTGATTTTCGCCGTGGTGGAACTCCTTATTCTCCCATTCCTTGCCCAGATTTTCCTTTATAAAGAACCCATGGTAGCTGGAGCCTGGATGGGACTTGCAGTCAAAACTGATGGAGCAGCTTTTGCCGCTGGTGCAGTCACCGATGCTTTGATTCGAGCTAAAGCTGAAATCGCTCAAGGCATAAAATACGAAGAAGGCTGGATCATGATGGCTGCCACCACAACAAAGCTCTTCATCGATATTTTCATCAGCATCTGGGCGTTTATTCTTGCCATCATCTGGTGTGCTCGCATTGAATGCAAACCCGGCGAACAGGTTCAAGCCATCGAAATCTGGAGACGATTTCCCAAGTTCGTTCTCGCCTATGCTATAACTTTTATCATCATGCTGATTATTGCCGCTCAGGTTGTCCCCAAAGTCACGCCCGTAGAAAACAAAATAAAAGCCCTGAATAAAGAAATTACCGCTATGGAGAAAAAGCTTCCCACCATAACCGATCCAGCTCAGCAGGAAGAATTGACCGCTAAGATAAAAGAAAAGAAAGATCAGATAAAAGCTATGGAAGCTCAAATAAAAGGTCCGAAGGAAATAGTAAAAGAATCTACAATGGCTACTAACGGAACAAATGCATTCCGAGTTCTTTTCTTCCTTATTACATTCTTCACCATAGGTGTTGTTTCTAACTTCAAGAAATTGTGGGAAGAAGGTATTGGACGTCTTGCTGTAGTTTACCTCGTATGCCTCTTCGGGTTTATTATCTGGATAGGCCTCTTGATTTCCTGGATCTTCTTCCATGGTGTAAAACCACCGGTAATAACCGGTTGATTAAGGGAGGGATTTAAAAATGGCTGATCCTAAGTTTGCTGAAGAAATCAAAACAATGGAGTATGAGCCACTTATACCGGCAGAGAAAAAGCTCATTGCATGGAGTTTAATTCTTGGTGTGGTGCTGATTGGTGTTCTTGTGTGGGTAAGCTACACTTTCTTCCCTGCTCAACATTGATATTAAGGTTGCTATAAATTTCAAGCGGCGGGTAGGAAGTAAGATCTTCCATCCCGCCGTTTGATTTATTAACAGTGAACAATCTTAAAGCCTCTGTCGCGCCACACTGACTGGACAGCCTTTTCAAGGCTATCTAAAGGACCAAGAACCTTGGTTAAAGACGATCCTCTCCATTCTTCCAGAATCTCAGACGCTTCTCTAAAATGGGATATTCCCGTTTCCAGAATCTCTTCCCTTAGCTTCCGTCTCATATCGTTGGTTTCTCCGGTAATAAATCGAATAGTGTGATTGTAAGCAAGATCATCAGGAAACATTGGAGGATCAAGTCTCCCATAGGTTCCAATAACACTCTTAGTGATATCTTCATCATTGAAAGGGGTCGTTTTTAGAAACTCCACCGTATCATCAAAAACCTTTTCCGTTTCGACAAGATGAGGATCCCGATAAGACGTCATAACAAGAATCTTTGAAGCTCTATCAAAGAAACAATGGGCTCCGTAAGCCCCTCCCTGCACTCTAACTCTATCCCATAACCATGTCGTCCTTACATGATGAAGCACTACGAGAAACCATCCGGGTGGGAGATTTCCAGAAAAACTTACCTTCCCTCCTTTGCCTACATAATGCACCTGAGCCGGCACAGCAAAGCCTTCATGGGGAGAAATTTCGGGTAAAACCCACATGTTAGACCGACCGCTTACTTCCCCTGTGGGAACAGATTCTAGAAACCCCTCAAATTGTTGCAATACTTCAGAAAGTCCATTTTCGTCACATACAAGATTTGCAATTATATATGGCTTACGGAAAATAGAATCGCGAATCCTGTAAAGAGCCTCCCTGAGAGAATCCCACCTGGATTCGTCAAAGTTCTCACTTAATTCTTTCAAAAAAATATATTGACTGATACCAGAAAGAAGTTCTTTAACCCGCTCTGGCTCTCCAAAGTGAGATCTAATGCGACGTAAAACCATCCTGTGTCCCTCAGGCACAAGCCTTTGTTCACGAGAAGCTTTGTGCTTCAGAAGAATCTGGAAAAATCGGTCTTTCGAATCGAATACTGAATCCACAACAATTTCTTTAATAATATCAACCATATCCGGAAATCTCTTTATGAGAGCTTTGCCTCTAAGAAAGAGGTAAAAAACACCGGAAGAATCATCGTCAAATCGTCTTCTTATCAGAATCTTTGGGCGAATACCCCCGGTAAGCCTTGATATGCGCTCTGACATTTCCACATAGTCACGCTTTTTTGTGCCCATCTCCATAAGAGCCGAACAAAAGAGAGGAAGATATGGCAATAAGTCGCTACTCAGGTGATCGAACCTGAATCCTACATCCAGATAGACTATACCATGGGTAGAAAGAGGATAAGTTATAAGAGTTCCACCGCCGTATAATTCTTTAAATTCACAGGGAACAACCGGTGGATCTACTGAGAGATCTTTTCTTTCAAGGCGAGGTATAGTCCTAAGAGCTTCGGGACTATCGGCTTTTTCTTGATGCTCTTTGAGAGAAATGGTTTCTTCCACAATTTTCAGCCGTTCCTCCGGCGAAAGAAGTCCAACTCGCTCTTCTATTAAAGCTCTTTCCTCCATGGCGAAACGCTCTAAAAGTTTCTCGTCAGGAAAGAGCGTTACCAGAGATTTGTGAGGATTCTGGAGGATATACTCGTCAATAAGACCTTCAAAGTAGGAAGAAGGATGTTTTTCGATGTCTGATTTTACGCGTTCAAGAGGTGTTTCAAAGGCGATAAGAGAAAGAGGATCGCCGTCATACAGCCAGGTTGTGAGCGCCATGAGCATAAGCATGAGCCCTCGAGGATAACCACCTGTGTGGCATTCTCGATAGCGAAATTCGATGGTATTTACGGCAGCTTCTATGGTGGAACGCGGAATGCCATCCCGGACAAGCTTTCTCAAAGTATCATCAATAAGAGATACCATCTCATCCACGTGTTCTCGTCTTTTTATGCCTCTAAGCCCTACGGAAAAATATAGGTTCCTCAGTTCGGTTTCCAATCCCACACCGGTGATATCTTCTCCAAGTCCGGAGTCAATCAGAGCCTTTCTAAGAGGTGAACCAGGCATGCCAAGCAAAATGTAATAGAGCATCTGAAAAGCCAAGTTTTTTTCAACATCCTTTGTTTCCGTTAAAAGCACATTAAGAGTCGCAAAAAACCTTCCGTCTCCGCTTCCAGGAAGTACTGCATAGGGTTTTTCAACCAGTTTGATCCCATTTATAGGCTTAACCGGTGGAATAGCAGAATTTACAGACAGATGCGAAAAATCCTTAAGATATTCAGCAATATGGGACAGTTCATCATCTATTGATCCATTACCATAAAAAAATACCTTCGCATTAGATGGATGATAAAAAGTTCGGTGAAAGTCTAGAAATTGTTCGTAAGTAAGTTGTGGAATCAAACGAGGATCCCCTCCTGAATCAAAGGCATAGGGATGATCCGGAAAGAGAGATTGCTGAACCGTTTCCATCAGGATTCTCTCAGGTGATGAATAAGCTCCTTTCATTTCGTTATAGACCACGCCTCGAATTTCCACGGGAGCGTCCGGTGACTCCTGATGATAATGCCACCCTTCCTGGCGGAAGACTTCCGGAGTAATGAGAGGATAAAACACAGCATCGAGATAGACATCCACCAGATTATGAAAATCCTTCGGGTGAGGGCTTGCTACAGGATAGCAGGTTTTATCCGGGTAGGTAAAGGCATTCAAAAAGGTCTGAAGAGAACCTTTAAGAAGCTCAACAAAGGGTTCTTTCACAGGATACTTTCTGGATCCGCACAAAACCGAATGTTCCAGAATGTGAGGGAGTCCCGTACCATCTCTTGGAGGAGTCCTGAAAGTGATACCGAAAACTTTATTTTCGTCACTATTCTTCAAAAGTAAAACTTCTGCACCTGTCTGTTGGTGCACGTAAAGAAAAGCCTGAGAGTTTAGTTCCTTAATTTCTTGCTTTCTTAGCAATTCAAATGCTTCTACCGTCATGGCTTTCCAGATCCTCTCTCAAAAGAGTAATATGAACAATTTCTCCTCTGGTGTTATACCTAACAAAAATTCCCGATGCTCCTACTCCTGACGACGTATAACCCCACATCGATTTATACTTCCACCGTCCATAAACGAATCGCCATCCTGTTCTGCTGTGGGTAAAAATTGCTCCTAAACGAGGAAGTTGAATTTGTCCAGCGTGAGTATGCCCGCAGAGATATAAACTTGCTCCGTACTGGGCAGCATCCCTGTAAACTTCTGGAGAATGAGCAATGAAGATAGAAAAGGCTTGTCGTGGAATTCCGCAAAAAGCCGCTTCTACGTCGTGGCATTTAAAATAGTGAGGGTCATCCACACCGACAAAATAAATTGTCTCGCCTTTTCTGGATATCGCCACGTGTTCGTTAACAAGCACCCTGACCCCTTGCTGTTCAAACCAGGTTACCATTTCAATACAGTCATGATTTCCCAGGACGGCTATAACGCCATCTCGGGTTTTTTCTTTAAGCAGAGGGATAACCCGGCTCAGGTGTTCCAGAGGGGAATGATAGGATCCAACATCTTCCATACGATAATCCCCGCCAAGAATGCATATATCAAAAGCAGGAAGTTTACCAAGAACCTCTTTGATTTTTTCAGGAAGTCTCTCATGGCCGTTTATGTGAAGATCCGTAAGAAACAGTATAGAGTAACCGTGGAAGGCCTGGGGAAGGTTGGGGAATGAAAACGTCAAAGATCTTACCTTGATGTCAAGCGCGTTCTGGATTCCGCGTTTATAATAACCAAGCATTTTCAAAACGGCTTTAAGGCAAAGGTGGTAATAGATAGCATCTTCAAAGTTCAGAAATATTCTCAAGGGATCATGGCGTATCTGGCAGGCTTTCCATTCTCTGAGTCTAAGCCGCGGATTAAGGTTTCTGGGGTAATTCTCTACAGGTCTGACCAGAAGAATTCTTTTATAGAAAATTGATCCCCAATAGGCACCCACCGAAAATACCAGAAGCACAATAGCCACCAATAACAAACCAATTTGGTGTTGTCTCTCAAAAGCTACAAGCGGCAATAAACCTTCCAGGAACTGATCCAGGCCGGGCACGATGGTTCCACTTGGTTTGTTGAGTCTTCGTTTTACAAAGCTTGTAATAAGATCGCCGAGCATACCCAGGGAAGCCCAAATGAACCCTTCAAGTGGAGACCATCCAAAAGCCGGAGCACAAAATGTTCCGCCAATAATTGACCCTACAATGCCCCGAATCGTCTTATGTGCTCCAAAAATAGGCTTTCCATCCCAAAAGCGCCGGTTAAGATCCAGAGGCAAATTCCACCTGTTAGCCAAAATTACAGATAGAAATGGGGGCACAAAATGAATCCACCACAGGAAAATCGTTATCTTTGCGATAATTATGATATCGTCCACACTTCTACCTCGTTTTCCGTGATTATGCCCATCTACAACAACGGTCAATATACGTAAAAGTAGCCACTCATACAGGGAAGATATCAGCAAGCCGGAAGATGGGCAAGCATCTCAAGATTTCGCAGAGCAGAATAAAACTGACGTTAAAAAATAGTCACCAATTTTGAAAATTGGTCATAAATAACCGTATATAATAGGTGAACATCGTTGCCAGAGCAGGAATAAGTGTTACCTGAGTGGCAAACAGTGCCAACGCTATTGAGTAAAGGGGACAAAAAGTAATGAGCAACAACAAACATCAAACAGTAAAGATTGATTTAAACCGTCCCACTGGTAATTTCTGGGTGGATACGGGAATGGTAGTTCTTACACGCAAGCTTGGGGAAGGCGAATATACTGTAAACGATGTGCTGAAGTGGCTTCTTGATAGATTGATACAAAAAACTGGAAATAAAGGCTCATATTACGATGAAAAAAGCAATCAACTTCGGGAATATGAGAAAGAAAACTGGGTCTACCCTATCAATTTGTTTATCAAAGTATCTGGTGCTCCGGGTAAGAAAGTAAAAATAGAGGGTAAGGACTATCCAACACAGCCACCCAAATTTAAGCTTGATCTAAAACTCTCTAAAAAGCCTGGAATTTGCGATCTTTGCGGTTACGAAGCTCCTCTGACTGATGCCAAAATGTGGATGTTCCCCTTTATTGTAGACCCTGCTAAGTTCGGAACCTTTTACTCAGGAGCCAAACGGGGTTTGCGGTTATGCGCTCAGTGTGCTCTGTCAGGATTAGCAGGCTATTTTGGCTGGCTGTGGAAAGCTCAGGGACGGGATGCCTTTCACTTTTTTATTTTCTATTCCGAGCCAGAGGAAATGGAGCGTCTTCATCGTGAAGTACTGGAACCGCTACGTATACAAGGAGATAAAAGTGGTAATTTCAGCTCCGCTTTTTCCGGCGCCTATCTTCACGAAACCACTCTGGGCATGTTGTTAGAATTATTTGCCCATGTTAGACAGTCCGATCGGCTTTCTGAAAGTGGTCGTATTTATCTGGCATCACTTTTAGGTGCCACTCCATCACATGGATCACCTCCTCCTATTACCCTTTACGCAGTAACAGGTGAACCAGGACAATCTTTCAGCATGAAAGCCCTGAAGGAATTTTCCAAACTCCAGTTGCTTTACCGACTCTACGAAAACTGGACGGAAGTTTTACTCGATAAACAAATAGATTTTAATCCTCATCAGCGCATTATTCAAATCTTGCGACAGTTCGAAGCACAACAGGGGAATAAACGTGAAACACTCTGGCGTGACAAGATTGCCTGGGCAATTTTGGAATTTAGCGACCCCTTACCTTTTATAGAACTTTTTCTTTTTGACGTAAGAGCCAAGGATAAAAACCCTAGACCGTTGGTCTATGGTACCCTGGAAATATTTGGAAACTATGTGCAGGAGGTATTGAATATGGACGAGCAATTTCAACGTATACTGGCAGGCTTTGGACACAGCCTTGGCGAAGCCGCTCATGAGCATAAAGAAATGGGACTTCTTTATGCTCTGCGTAATGCGAAAAACCCTGAGGAATTCTATCGTGTGCTCAACGATGTCCAGTTTCGACTAGAAATTACAATTCCGGAAGCTTTGCTCAGGATTGAAAAAGGTGAACGTATTTCTGGAGTTCCATGGGTGCGAGTCAAAACACTGCTATCCATTTATGCCATGAACACATTTTTGCGCAAAAACGCACCTCAGAAAACAGATTCGGACACAGAAAAGGAGGAGTAAACCATGAACATCAGCAAAGCCATAACCATCGGCTATTTGGCCAAGATCTCTGCAGCAAACGTTAATGCTTCCCATACGGAAGGAAATGTAGTTGTAGCAAAAAAAGTGACACTTCCAGACGGTAGCACAATTCCATATATTTCTGGTCAAGCCATACGCCGTATGCTACGCGACCGTCTTGAAGACCTGGGATATAAGCTTTCAGACCTTTTTGCCAGTGTTAAAGGGCAGGAAGTAACACCTCCCGTACGCCCATGGGAATTTGTGGACGAAGACCTTTTCGGATACTTAGATCCTTCTGGAGGTAAACGTCGAACATCTCCTGTCAGGGTTTCGGCAGCTGTTGGGTTGTTCCCATTTCAGGGAGATCGTGACCTTGGAACGCGATCATTCGAGCGATTCGGACAAAATATGACCGCCGGTGGCAACATGTTTGAAACCGAACTTTATGCCAATCTTTTCAAAGGAACTATCCTCATAGAGCTCGACCGGGTTGGTATATTCAGGGAAAATGAAATTGGTGAAAATAACGGAAAATCACTGGACAATAGTGAACGTAAAAGGCGTGTCAGGGATCTAATAGAAGCACTAAATTTACTTTGGGGTGGAGGACGCACAGCGCGAATGCTGTCTGATCTCTCGCCAAAATTTATAGCTTACGCTCGTCTAAAAGTTAAACACCCGGTATTTCTGGAAGCATTCGTGGCGCATTACGAAAACAATAAATATAGGCTTGAGTTAGAACCGCTGAAAAACGCTCTTAACAAGTTTGATAACTACTTTGAGTACAAAGTTTTTGGCTTGGATTCAGGCATTTACAGCAATGAAGATGAAATCAGAGAAGTTCTGGGACAATATGGTGAAGTGGTCACAGTTCACGAAGCTATTGCTAAAGCAAAGGGAGATATAGACGGACTATGGAAAGAGTCCTCCGCATAAAAGTCCGAGCACCGGTGGCATCGTTCCGACGACCACTGGAACACAATTTTCAGAGAAGCCTTCCAATGCCTCCCCCTACAACTCTGGTAGGCATAGCTGGTGCAGCAATGGGCTTATCGGATAGGGAACTATGGTCGGGAAACAGCATTCTTCGGCAAGTTAAAGTTGCTGTCTGGATGGATGCTGAACCTGGACTTACACGCGATATGTGGACTGTGCTCAAAATCAAAGACAATAAAAAAATAGAACGCTCACCGTATATGCGGGAACTTCTATTCTTTGTGCGTTACACTCTGATCTACGGTGGAGACGAAGTTCTTCTTAAGAAAATGGAGCATGCTTTTTACGACCCCGTTTATCCTCTTTCACTGGGTAGAGAAGATGAGTTGCTCTTTATAGAAGAAATCAGTCTGGATGCGGCTACGGAAGGTAGACCGTCATTTCGAGGGACAGTGATCCCGGGAGACTTCAGACGGATGCGAGTTCGTCCACTGCTACAACCGGGCATTCGTTTTGAGCCACCGGTAGTGGAAACCCTGCCCCTGAGTTTCGCTGTGGATGATAAAAGAATACGCCATCCCCAGCGCCAGGTTACTCTGAGTTTTCTCCCTCTAGGTGTGGAACTGGAAATAGAAGAACCACGGATACACGCCTTACAGTGCCAGGGAAGGAATTTCACATGGATAAACTCCTAGCTAAACCGGATGTCTTTCTATTAGATCATTTACAGGACGTAATGCAACTGGGCGATGAAGTCGCACATCGTCTAAAACTTGATAGTCACTTGCGGACAAAAGCCATCCTAGCATGTGCTCTGCACGATATCGGCAAAGCAACTGTGGATTTTCAAGAATACATCCGTGGAAAGCGTCGAAAGGCTTATCCTCACCCTTTAGCATCCATGCCTTTCGTGCTGGTAGCAGAAAGTCTTTTATCAAAACATTATCGACAAGATAAACATGATTTGATCGCCACAGCTGCAGTGTTAACCCATCATTCGCCTCTGTGCCCTGAGCTGTATGTTGGTTACAGTGATTCTGTGCCGAAATTCCATCCTGGTTTGTCTGACACTTTGAAATCGGTCTGGGAATTACTTCAGCGCACTGGAATTGAAGAATTACCGGAGAAAGAAGAATTCATAAGGACTGCAAATTCTCTTTTAACCGAAGCTCCAGCGGCTATACTGGACGACAGAAGATTAATTCCTGGTAAAACAATCCGGGGCATTTTGCAGAGCCTGCCCACGATAGAATTTGCTCTGGTTAAGGCTGTTCTCCATCTCGCAGATTGGCTGGCTTCAGCCAAGGAATACAATCCTTCTATCCTCTTTCTGGAAGATGGCAGGACAAAGATTGAATCAGACATCCGTAAGCGTGAAGAATACGGCAAGTTTTCACTTCGCGAATTTCAATACCGTGCCACCAAAAGTTCTGCTGATGTAATCTGGCTTCGCGCTCCAACTGGCACGGGAAAAACCGAGGCATTACTTTTATGGGCGGGCAACACGGAACGCCTGCTTTATCTTCTTCCTACTCAAGCCACTGTCAATGCGATGTGGATGCGGCTACGTCGGGTTTACGGCGACGACTCCGTAGCATTGGCACACGGTAAGGCAAGTTACATGCTACGCAGAGAATCGGATGAAAATACCCTGGATAAACGCCTTCTGGGCTCAGTGTTCGCCAAACCTGTTACCGTAGCAACACTGGATCAATACCTTCTGGCACACCTCAATGGACGACACTGGGAAGAACGAAGGAGTCTCTCTAGAAACGCAACGCTAATCCTGGATGAAATCCATGCTTATGAACCCTACACACTTGGGCTTTTGTTAGAAGCTCTAGAGCGGGAGATGCCCTCTCGTCTTGCCCTAGCAAGCGCAACTCTCCCGCCCGTGCTGTTGAATTTATTTCCCAAAGGGGAACTTATTGAGGCTGAAAACAAGTTATGGCAGCGCACTCGCCACCGCCTGCTACTTGAAAATAACTTGTTAAAAGACGGTCTGCCGAAAGCAATAGAATACGCTAGCGAGGGCAAGACAGTACTCATGGTCGCCAACACCATTAGTGATGCCCAATCCCTTTACCAATTGCTTAAGAATGAATTTGATTGGAAGCGCTGTTACTTGTTACATGCTCGTTTCATCTTTCGTGACCGACAAGTCAAAGAGGAGCAAGTAGGAAAACCTCTACCTGGCACAATTTTTGTTGCTACACAGATAGTAGAAGTTAGTTTGGACATATCTTACGATGTGCTGATAACCGAAATTGCACCCATTGATGCTTTGGTACAGCGTATGGGGCGAGTAAACCGTCGCGGTGAAAAACCACCGGCTCCCGTCATTGTGTATTGCCAATGGTCCAATGGAGCTCAAAGAATTTATGGCAAGGAAATGCTCGAATGGAGCCTGAAACTTTTGAATAGTTTATCGAAAACACCAACTGATTATGAACTAGCCGAAGCTACCAGCAAGCTCTACGAATATGCCATGTCCTCGGAAGACTGGAAAAAAGAATTTGAGGAAGGACGTCAAACGCTGAAAGAAATACAACGTATCTTGGGCTGCTATACTATTAATCTTTCAGATGAAGAAATGCGACAGCGCTTTACTGCCCGTAGAGGTCATGTGTCAGTGGATGTACTGCCTCAGGAATTTGTGCGTGAAGCTTACAAACTCAAGGAATGTGGTGAAAGCTGGCGACTACCAGAATTGCTGGTTCCTGTGCCAGTTTACTGGCTAAAGCGAAGTGAATTTTTTACGCCTATTGAGGATCTGGATTGCATTAAAACAACACTGGAATATAGCTCTGAATTGGGATTAATCGTGCCAAAAAAGGAACAAGGATCCCCAGAATATGTGCTAATTGATTGATTCTAAAGACACCTTTTAGTAGCGAATGTCAGGTCTGTTATCGGATTTCATCATTTGATATGGATGAAGAATTCATCAAGTTGAGAACAAACGGAATTAAAATCAATTACTGGGCAATCTGCCACCGAAAAGTATGGCTGTATGCCAAAGGGCTGCACATGGAACATCTGTCGGATAGAGTAGCACTGGGACGACTTCTTCACGAACGTGCTTATTCTGACTTGTCCAGGCGAGAAGTGCTTATCGACAATCTCATTAAAATAGACCTGCTGGAAAAAGAAGGAAAAGTGCTGGAGGTTAAGTATTCACGGAAACTAGAGGATGCTGCCAGGTTACAAATAGCTTATTATCTTCTTTATTTGAAAAAGCTAGGGGTTGGAACTTTAATCGGTGAATTGAGATTCCCGAAGGAGCGACGCAGAGAGGAAGTCCATCTCACGCCTGAACTGGAAGCCGCGGTTATGGAGGCTCTAAAGGGTGTGCATGAAATTGAGCAAATGCCGTCACCCCCTCAAGCCGAATTCACCTCTATTTGTCGTGCATGCTCTTATTGTGAACTATGCTGGGGGTAAAAAATGGCTGAATCAGCCCGCAGTTACTACATCTTCCGAAATGGCCGCTTAAGACGGCGACAAAACACCCTTTATCTTGAACAAGAAGGCGAAAATGGTGATATCATTCGCCATCCTATCCCTATCGAGGATGTCCAGGATATCTATCTTTTCGGGGAGATTGATCTGAACACGAAATTGCTTAACTTTCTTGCCCAAAACGGGGTAATCGTCCATTGTTTTAACTACTACGGATTCTATTCTGGTAGTTTTTACCCTCGAGAAACCAATGTAAGCGGTCATTTGATAGTAAAACAGGTTGAGCATTACCTGGATCCGACAAAACGGCTTTCTCTTGCTCGTGAATTTGTCAGCAGTGCTCTCTACCACATAAGGCGTAATCTTAATTACTACAGCCACCGCGGCAAAGATGTGAGAAATTCACTAAATATCGTGGAGCAGTGCATGGATAGAATTGCTTCATGCGAGACTATTCCTGAACTGATGCGCGAAGAGGGGCAAGCCAGGGAAGCCTATTATGTTGCCTTTAACGAAATTTTGGATTTGAAAGAACCCTTCGAAAAGCGAGTCAGACGCCCACCAGACAATATGATTAACGCTCTAATTTCTTTCATCAATACTCTTATTTACACGGCAACCCTATCAGAAATTTATGTAACCCAGCTAAACCCCACAATCAGTTACCTGCACGAGCCTTCTAAGCGTCGTTTTTCCTTAGCACTGGACATATCTGAAATTTTTAAGCCGCTAGTTGGAGACCGCGTGCTTTTTCGTCTGCTCAATCGAGGCGTTATTGGTGAAGAGGACTTTATGGGTTTAGGCGAATCCCCGGCAGTTTACCTTAAAGAAAATGCTCGGAAGACAGTGGTTCGCGAACTTGAAGAAACACTACAAACAACGGTCTATCATCGTGGGCTTAAACGCAATGTCTCTTATCGCTATTTGATTCGTTTTGAGGCTTATAAAATAATAAGACATCTAATAGGCATGGAACCTTACAGATCCTTGAGAGCATGGTGGTAAAGGTGTTGAAGACGTATGTATGTGGTTATAGTCTATGATGTGGAACAGATACGCGTTAATAAAGTGTGCAAATGTCTGAGACGCTTTTTACACTGGGTGCAAAATAGTGCTTTTGAGGGAGACCTGAGTGAATCGCAGCTGGAACGTTTGAAGATGGAATTAAAAAAACTAATCGATCCCGAACATGATAGTGTTTACATATATCGCTTACCGCACAAGAAGTATTTGCGAAAAGAGACCATAGGCCGGGAGAAAGTTATTATAGACCAGATCCTGGGGTGAAAATTTAGAATGCGGTTACACATTGTTTTTAACACCGAACAACCCATAAAGTTACCCTGGAATTATCAGCATTTACTGCACGGTTTTCTCTATGGAGCCATCGCCAGATCTCGCCCGCAATTAGGTAGCTTTTTACATGAACAGGGTTTTGTAGCTGAAAATCATCGATATAAAATGGTTGTATTTTCAAAGTTTTATCCTAGACGTGCCAGCACTTGCGAGACTGGATTGATTCTGGAACCACCCATTCACTGGTGGGTTTCATCCCCTCTTACTGCCCCTGTGGAAGCTCTAGCCACAACTTTGTTAACTGAAGGAGAAGTATTTTTACAAGACAGTCGCCTGATGGTGAAAAGAATAGAAGTAGAGCCAGTTCCTGAACTAAACGGGCACGTATTGTGCGAAACCATTTCACCTGTTGTGGTTTCTACGGGAGTTTTATCTGGGGAAAAGCTAAAAAAGCAATTTTTATCACCCGATGAAAAACGCTTCTGGGAAATAGTGGAAGCGAATCTACGCCGAAAAGCCCGGGCTTTGGGATTACAGGTTGAGGAGAAAGAGGCGGTTTGTTTCAAAAAGGTGGGAAGATGGCGATCCAGGTTGGTGATAGTGCAGGGAACAAAAGTGAAATGCTACGAAGGGCAATTTACCATGGAAGGAGAAAAGAGCCTCCTTCTTCTAGCTTACGAAGCTGGGCTTGGAGAAAGGAACATGCAAGGTTTTGGGATGTTCCGCATTAAAAACGAACCCTTAGACAAATAAAAATCAATCCAGAGTTCCATCTTATACACTACGCAATCGTTGCCGTCGATCTCTGGGCAAATTCTGGCTACTTGACATTTGCCGCAATTTTGAGTTGCCCGTTCCTTGAAAATACTGTATTTTAACCTTGGCTCAAATCGAACCATTGTGGGATTGAAACTGTCTTGTCGTTCAGATGGGATGACGGTCTTGTTCTGGCTCAAATCGAACCATTGTGGGATTGAAACATGGCTCGGACGAGTACCCAACTGGGACTCGTCTGGCTCAAATCGAACCATTGTGGGATTGAAACATCGACAATCTGCTTAGCTTCTCGATAACTTTTATCGCTCAAATCGAACCATTGTGGGATTGAAACCTCGCTAGCAAGCGCTTTACTAACGTAGTTAGCAGCTGCTCAAATCGAACCATTGTGGGATTGAAACTGAGAGAAAAGATTGATGCTTTGAAAGATCGTTTTGGGCTCAAATCGAACCATTGTGGGATTGAAACTCTGAAATATTCAGACGCCTGCCGGAGCACATTAAAAGCTCAAATCGAACCATTGTGGGATTGAAACGGCGTGGGGAAGACCGCTCTAGCTCACGCTGTAGCGGCTCAAATCGAACCATTGTGGGATTGAAACTTAGTAATTTGTTAGGCTAATATAATTGCTCTCCATCGCTCAAATCGAACCATTGTGGGATTGAAACGGTGTATTGCTTAGGGCGGCGCTCTCTTCCAGGGAGGCTCAAATCGAACCATTGTGGGATTGAAACAAACGCCACACAGCGACGTGCTCGTCGTCAGAGAAAGCTCAAATCGAACCATTGTGGGATTGAAACTTTCTTCAGTTCTTCACTAAGGAAGAATTCAATGGGCTCAAATCGAACCATTGTGGGATTGAAACAAAAAAATCTGCCCCCCTTCGGGGGGTGTTAACAGCTGCTCAAATCGAACCATTGTGGGATTGAAACCAATTTGCGGATCGTTGAGGAACATATCCAACCTTGGCTCAAATCGAACCATTGTGGGATTGAAACTCACAAGTGCCCAAATCCCCTCAAGAATGGGTCTAAGCTCAAATCGAACCATTGTGGGATTGAAACGACAAGAAGAGGAAGAAAGACGCCTTGCGAGAGAAAAGCTCAAATCGAACCATTGTGGGATTGAAACTACGCTTAAGGGGATCGACCCATCGAGCGAGCTGGGCTCAAATCGAACCATTGTGGGATTGAAACCAGGTGTATGATACACAGGAATCTTTTTAAGCTCATGCTCAAATCGAACCATTGTGGGATTGAAACCTGTAGATTCGGATGGGGCGGGTAGTTCTGGGAGTGGCTCAAATCGAACCATTGTGGGATTGAAACCGGGGGGATTTTCAGAAAAAGTTGTAACTTTTCGTGCTCAAATCGAACCATTGTGGGATTGAAACAAGGTAGAGCGGAAGGGTTGTTGGCGCAGATTATTAGCTCAAATCGAACCATTGTGGGATTGAAACAAAGATAATCAAAAGCTTCTCGCCACGGGATCTTTTGCTCAAATCGAACCATTGTGGGATTGAAACTATCTTGGAAGACGTGTTCGAGAAGTGGGAGCCTTTGCTCAAATCGAACCATTGTGGGATTGAAACAGTGCAAGAAGCTCAGATTAGTTACATGAAACATGAGCTCAAATCGAACCATTGTGGGATTGAAACTGAGCGGGAACATAGCGAAATTAAATCAGCTATTAGGCTCAAATCGAACCATTGTGGGATTGAAACGCTTATAACGATAACTATGAATAACCATAAAAGCCCGCTCAAATCGAACCATTGTGGGATTGAAACAACAAATTACTAAAGGAGGGAAAGCTATGAAATTAGAGCTCAAATCGAACCATTGTGGGATTGAAACTTGAGAATCTCCGAAACATTCCCGGCGTGGTCCTCGCTCAAATCGAACCATTGTGGGATTGAAACGGGAAAATGGTGAGGTGAAGCTAATTTTCCGACTATGCTCAAATCGAACCATTGTGGGATTGAAACTTATGAAATAATACCAATCCGGCCTTGTACTTAGTCGCTCAAATCGAACCATTGTGGGATTGAAACGCGAGGATTGCTTCCTTACTGTTGCCAAAGAAAATCGCTCAAATCGAACCATTGTGGGATTGAAACTCTACACGTATTAACTCGCCCCCGTATCTCGCTGACGCTCAAATCGAACCATTGTGGGATTGAAACGGGGATTTTTAGAAAAAGTTGAAACTTATTGTCTAGCTCAAATCGAACCATTGTGGGATTGAAACTATTCACTTCAATAGGATTTTCTTTGGCAACAGTAGCTCAAATCGAACCATTGTGGGATTGAAACAGTGTGGGGAGAAAAGATTATCGGGAACGGTAAACAGCTCAAATCGAACCATTGTGGGATTGAAACGGAGGTTAACTTGCGAGGATTGCGACGTCATTTTCCCGCTCAAATCGAACCATTGTGGGATTGAAACTAAAGATTCTAATCTCGTCAGTGCGCGCGTTCTGGGCTCAAATCGAACCATTGTGGGATTGAAACTAACATAGCCGATACCAGCACCGTCATTATTGATTAGCTCAAATCGAACCATTGTGGGATTGAAACGGAATAACCGCAAATCTGGGAGCCTTCGGGCTCCCCGCTCAAATCGAACCATTGTGGGATTGAAACTTATAAATCCCATCTGGAACTAAAATAATTCTGCTAGCTCAAATCGAACCATTGTGGGATTGAAACGACGAGAAGAGGAAGCAAGGCGCCCCGCTTTCGCAAAGCTCAAATCGAACCATTGTGGGATTGAAACAGGAAGGACTCACTCACAAGATAGATCGAGTTGTCTGCTCAAATCGAACCATTGTGGGATTGAAACTGGACGATCCTGACGTTCTCAGCTGGTAGCTCTAGAGCTCAAATCGAACCATTGTGGGATTGAAACGCAGCTTGTCCAGCTTGCGTATTCCAGAAGGTAAGCGCTCAAATCGAACCATTGTGGGATTGAAACTGGAATATCTACGTTCTCGTCATAGTCGTCTATGGGGCTCAAATCGAACCATTGTGGGATTGAAACAGGGCTGCAGCTATGAAAACTATGAAACTATGATTGAGCTCAAATCGAACCATTGTGGGATTGAAACGAGCGTGTATTCGTCATAATCGATACCGAGTAAAAGGCTCAAATCGAACCATTGTGGGATTGAAACCATGATTTCATTAGAGACGACAAAGGCAACATTATTGGCTCAAATCGAACCATTGTGGGATTGAAACCTTCTCATCTGTAACCAAGCTGGATTTTCCACGGTAGCTCAAATCGAACCATTGTGGGATTGAAACGAGCAGGTGATATTATAAGCACCAAGACCGCCATACCAGCTCAAATCGAACCATTGTGGGATTGAAACTCTCAGAACTAGAGCTATAGATCCTGATCTCGTTTGGCTCAAATCGAACCATTGTGGGATTGAAACCAGGAAGGAGTTCCACTATATGAGAGGTCCCGTTCGGCTCAAATCGAACCATTGTGGGATTGAAACTCGCCTAGCCATATCCTAGCCTCTCGCTCGAACACTGCTCAAATCGAACCATTGTGGGATTGAAACTATATATGTATGATGACACAATTATGACTGGTAATGGCTCAAATCGAACCATTGTGGGATTGAAACCTCCTAAACTGACTCTGAAAACTATGAAACTATGATGCTCAAATCGAACCATTGTGGGATTGAAACTCGGAATGGATATCTAAGGAAGGAAGAAATAAAAATGGCTCAAATCGAACCATTGTGGGATTGAAACTTTAGAATGGTGAGGACGTTTTCGGCGTGGTCTTCAGCTCAAATCGAACCATTGTGGGATTGAAACCGAATGGGAAATTGACTTCGTGAAGAAAAGTATTACGCTCAAATCGAACCATTGTGGGATTGAAACTTTGCTAGCAGGTAATCGAAGGCTTTTTCCCACGGAGCTCAAATCGAACCATTGTGGGATTGAAACTAGAACTTGAGAATGATTACCAACTGCAAGAAGCGCAGCTCAAATCGAACCATTGTGGGATTGAAACCTGGGTGAGCGAGGAAGATTTGTTCGTAAAGCTCGAGCTCAAATCGAACCATTGTGGGATTGAAACGGGAAAGTTCGACTACACGGAAACACTCATGCTTGGGCTCAAATCGAACCATTGTGGGATTGAAACCTTCTAGTCAAGACGCCTTTAAGGGTAGAGGTATATGGCTCAAATCGAACCATTGTGGGATTGAAACCTTGTTTGTAAAATGGAATGCCTACAAGGATTATCAGCTCAAATCGAACCATTGTGGGATTGAAACGCGGTAGTAGGGGCGATAGTGAGAAGGATTCGGAGGCTCAAATCGAACCATTGTGGGATTGAAACAGGAGAGACGGCGTTAAATTCCGTCCAGTTTTCCCTGCTCAAATCGAACCATTGTGGGATTGAAACGTCTTTGTGTGGAATCGGCAATAACTCTATCGCTAGCTCAAATCGAACCATTGTGGGATTGAAACGATTTTGTTCTTGAGTTGGGGAGTGGGAGTATTTTGGCTCAAATCGAACCATTGTGGGATTGAAACTTTTGATTCCCTCTGGTAAGTCTAAAATACTCTTAGCTCAAATCGAACCATTGTGGGATTGAAACAGAGGAGGGCTAAACATGAGAGACAAGATTGATGCTTGCTCAAATCGAACCATTGTGGGATTGAAACTAACCCACCTCTCCCCTACCACCTCTGAAATTCTACTGCTCAAATCGAACCATTGTGGGATTGAAACCAGGAGTCACACACCCATCACACCCTATCTCCACTCCGCTCAAATCGAACCATTGTGGGATTGAAACCACTACCTCTACCGTCCTCCCCGACTCCTTATGCACAGCTCAAATCGAACCATTGTGGGATTGAAACGAGCTTGTGACGGTTGATACGGAAGGTAAGGCGAACGCTCAAATCGAACCATTGTGGGATTGAAACCAACATTGCTTTTCTACGCTCAGACTCTCTCTTCAGGCTCAAATCGAACCATTGTGGGATTGAAACTACTTCTTTAACAACTCATTAAATACTACCAACACGCTCAAATCGAACCATTGTGGGATTGAAACTGATGTTATCTTCGCAATATAATATAAAACAACAAAGCTCAAATCGAACCATTGTGGGATTGAAACTGATTCAAAAAACTCTTTCATTTTTCTGTCCTTCGGCTCAAATCGAACCATTGTGGGATTGAAACGGCTAAGGATTCCTATTATACTGGGCAGGGACTCAGGGCTCAAATCGAACCATTGTGGGATTGAAACGACAATCAGTATTAAGATAGTCTGATAGAGGTTGGAGCTCAAATCGAACCATTGTGGGATTGAAACTGGAAAGACCTTAGAATAACTGGAGGATATGCTAGCGCTCAAATCGAACCATTGTGGGATTGAAACTAGGTATCAATGAGAATGATAGTGACACCTTCTTTGAGCTCAAATCGAACCATTGTGGGATTGAAACACGGGTGGGAAGGACACGCCCGCTCGAGCTGTTGCGGCTCAAATCGAACCATTGTGGGATTGAAACCTTGTATTGTCCAGATCTAAGAGCGAGCTGGATCAGCTCAAATCGAACCATTGTGGGATTGAAACGTGCTCTAACGTGTTGTTTTGCTCCTGGGTCGAAAAGCTCAAATCGAACCATTGTGGGATTGAAACGTCTTCGTCTTCGTTATACCAACGGCATCGGCAATAGCTCAAATCGAACCATTGTGGGATTGAAACAGAGGACAAAGCAATGGTTCCCATAGAACTTGAGAAGCTCAAATCGAACCATTGTGGGATTGAAACTCAGAAATTCTTCTTGGGAATCTCCCAAGAAGATACGCTCAAATCGAACCATTGTGGGATTGAAACGAAGACATTCCCACTTGGCTAACCGCAATCAATCTGGCTCAAATCGAACCATTGTGGGATTGAAACATTGCAAACATGATGGCTCACTTGAAGCTGGATTCGGCTCAAATCGAACCATTGTGGGATTGAAACTAGAACATCCCCGGGATCGCAATCCCTGAGCCCAGGCTCAAATCGAACCATTGTGGGATTGAAACTGATATCACGGCGGCCATATCTCTTACACCACCGTGCTCAAATCGAACCATTGTGGGATTGAAACTCCATCAGTGGCGCTGAGGAGGCGGCGTCAGGACTCGCTCAAATCGAACCATTGTGGGATTGAAACCGCCGAAGGAGCTCGTCAACCGAGGTCGGAGGGTATTCGCTCAAATCGAACCATTGTGGGATTGAAACAGTGTTATACACATAGTGGACGGTAAGAGACTGTATGGCTCAAATCGAACCATTGTGGGATTGAAACAGAAGATACAATTGAAGTGGATGTGTAAACCGCAAGTGCTCAAATCGAACCATTGTGGGATTGAAACGCTGATTTTCTTTATCTGCTTCAAGGCGTTAATCAGCTCAAATCGAACCATTGTGGGATTGAAACGCTTGTATTGACTAATGAGCACAGAAAGATCATCGTGCTCAAATCGAACCATTGTGGGATTGAAACAACATTTAAGCTGAAAGACAGAAAGCCCGAAACCGGCTCAAATCGAACCATTGTGGGATTGAAACTTTGTTATTTCAGAAAATATTGTTTTTACTACTCAGCTCAAATCGAACCATTGTGGGATTGAAACATCTCTATTCTGACCCAGCAGACCAAGATCTTTACAGCTCAAATCGAACCATTGTGGGATTGAAACGAAGTAATAAACCAAACGAACTTAGGGAAACTCTTGGGCTCAAATCGAACCATTGTGGGATTGAAACAGAGTCAAAATAAGGGCTACGGACTAAAGGAGTAGGGCTCAAATCGAACCATTGTGGGATTGAAACTCGAATGTATGCTCTTCTGGTGGATCTTTTTCACTTGCTCAAATCGAACCATTGTGGGATTGAAACTTTTTTGCCTTTCGTGATAGAAAAGTTGGCTCTCGGGCTCAAATTGAACCATTGTGGGATTGAAACTGTAATCTAAGGCATATTTCTCCCCAACGGCTGGATAGCTCAAATTGAACCACTGTGAGATCGAAACAAATACTGAGAGTGATTTAAAAAGATTTGAGGGAAACACTAGTTTTATAAGATCCATCCACCACAACTTTTTGTCATATACCAGCCCATCCAAGTTTTTTATCAACTTAGAACAAAAATGGAGTTTTTAGCCTATAAAATTGCTTCTTGAACAATTAGGTCTTATGCATCAGATTGAAAACGAAAGCGAAAAAAACTTTGGCTCATGTACAAACCTGGTGCAATAGAGTATACTATACTGGACTTTTTTCTTGGAGTTTATGTATGGAGTTCCCGATAGTTGACCTTTTAGATGATGAACTCAGTGAACAGTGGCTGATGAAATACTTCCATCCCAATGGGTTGAAGTGCCCAGGCTGTGGACGTGGAATAGAAGCCGCTCGCATCTTCCGGCGCACTCGTCGGAGTAACTTGACCGTTTATCGATGTCGTCACTGTCACCGAATTTACAACGTGTATAGCGGGACGCTCTTTCAGGGAAAACAACTCAGCCCGTCTCAGGTTATTCTCCTTTTAAGAGGAGTGTGCAAGGGGGAATCTTCAGCGGTTCTGGCCGGGGAATTGGGGCTAAGCCGAACCACCGTCCATACCCTTCGGCAAAGGATTCAACGAAACGCCCAGAAGATCCAGCCAGAGATCCCTTTGGGAGATCAGCAGACGGAAACCGATGAACTGTTTCAGAATGCGGGGGAAAAAAGGTGAGAAACACGCCGATCCGGCTGATCCACCTCGGCGGCGGGGAAACAAGCGGCGGGGGCACGGGACATACGATAAGGATCGTCCGCCGATTGTGGGGACAGTTGGCCGGGAGAGTGGGCAGGTACGGCTGCGGGTCGTTCATCGGACCACGCGGGAGATACTGGAAGACCATGTCTACCGATTTACCTGCGCTCAGGCGGTGGTATTCACCGATGAATGGCAGGGGTATGATCACATCGTTCGGGTTCACAAAACGGTATACCATGGCAAGCGAGAGTGGGCACGGGATGATGACGGTGATGGGAAGCGAGAGGTACATGTGAATACCTGTGAGGGGTTATGGACAACGGTACGCAATTTTCTGCGTCCTTTCCGTGGCGTGCACAAAAA
Organism: Thermodesulforhabdaceae bacterium; assembly: GCA_037482015.1. Lineage (NCBI taxonomy): Bacteria > Pseudomonadati > Thermodesulfobacteriota > Syntrophobacteria > Syntrophobacterales > Thermodesulforhabdaceae > Thermodesulforhabdaceae bacterium. Next base: position 72,964 of record JBBFKT010000001.1, on the reverse strand, counting down.
GTACCTGGCCGGTTATGTGGCGATGTGTGAGTTCCGGATCAACTTGAAACGAATCTCCCCTGCTTTTATCTCTCAGTTGGTTAGGTTGCACTACTTTTGAACATGAGCCAAAGAGTTATTGCTACAGTTGAGACGGGAAGTGCCTATGCCAGTGAAGTAAAACTTCTTATGAGGGCTCTGGATCAAATTGATTGGTTAAACCTGGAAAATCAATGTCTTATAGCGGATAAATGTTATGACAGTATTAGTTTGATGGAAATATTTGAGAAAGCTAGGCTAAAACATGTCATAAGGGTAAAGGAAACCCCAAGACAGAAAGTAGGGCATCCTCTCAGGAAAGCCTCTAAGGCTCTTTGGAAAGAATATGAAGATCAAAGATACCTTATCGAAAGCCTATTCGGGACAATAAAACAAAAAATAGATCCTAATTTCAGGGTAAAAGTAGATGATATAACTCAAAACAAAGCCCTGGCTGTCTTCGTGCTTTATAACATGTACCTCCTGGTTACACTCTTCCTTATTTTGTTACTGTTTCAAAGGGTTAATTTTGTGATGAAACACTCAAAAGGTCAAAATCGAGGCTGATATCCTATCCGTGAGGGGATTTTTAGAACACCCTAAAATATTTCTTGACTAAGGATATAAAGAATGTTCCAGTTTACAATAAACGTCACACTCTAGGATCTTTTATGAAAGTAAGTGTAGCATTATTAGTAGCTTATATCGTTGTGTTATGGGGATGTTTTTCTTCCCCTGAGGGAAAGGAGGTGAAAAATGTAGGGGGAGCCTGTAATTATAAAAGCTACCCCGGTGTGGCAAAAGTTGTTTCCGTAAAAAAGGTGGGACCAGGTCGTATTGAAAGCGAAGACGAATTTGAGGTTAAATTTGTATTTCATTCTAATTTAGAGATCAAGGAACCCTTTGCCCTAAATATGATTAAGGGTGATCTACCTCTCCTTTTAGAAGACGGATCTTTACCCAAAAAATGGTTTCTTGAAAAGTATCGTATCAGAGAAGGAAGTGCTATTAATTGTGAATTAATGGTAATAGAATTAGGTTCCTGTACCCCTGTTTTTTTTGTATTCCCCTGGTCAAAAAACAATCTTTAAAAAAGGAGAAGCCAATGAAGAAAATGAAGGGTTCCTTGGGTCTTTTGTTATTTTTGCTTGTTACTCTGCTGGCCATTCAAGTTTTCGCCTCTGAAGAAGCCACTTCAAGTATCAATTTTGATGTCCTTGATCAGTCAATCATGAGACCCGACGAGGCAACGAGGCGATCTTGGTATGATGACTATCTTCGAGCCCCTAAGGCTCCAATAGATGATACTATCAATGCCTTGCTCGAAGCCAAAGAATATGGTGAGACCGCCCAAATACCAAAGCCTTTACTTCTTGACTACATAGTCTATACCCCTTCGGAAAGAAACCAGGGATCTTGCGGCAATTGCTGGGTATGGACAGGAACCGGTATTATGGAAATTGCCCACAGCTTGAACAACCTCGTAAGAGACCGTCTATCAATCCAGTGGTTTAATTCTTGCTTCAGCTCTTCTTATGCCTGTTGTGGAGGTAATTTAAATACTTTTGCTAACTACTATAGCACATCTTCCAATCCACGTCCCTGGTCTAATACCAATGGACAGTTTGCCGATGGCTCCAGAACTTGTAACAATGGTTCAAGTAATGTTGCATGCTCTTCTATTGGTGCAAATCCCTTTTATGGAATACCCGGTGGAGGTGTTACAGCTCAAACAATTACTACAACAGGTGTATCCCAGACCACGGCTATCAACAATATAAAAAATGTGCTCATGCAATATAAGGGTGTATGGTTTGCTTTCTGGCTTGCAAATAATACTGATTGGAACGCTTTTTATACCTATTGGAGCCAGAATGAATCCACCCTCTGGAATCCCGATCCCTATTGTGGCCACACCTGGGTAGATAATGAAGGGGGAGGACATGCTGTTCTGATTGTAGGATACAATGACGATGATGCAGATCCCAACAACCATTACTGGATTGTATTGAACAGCTGGGGAACTTCTGGTGGAAACAGACCTAACGGTTTGTTCCGCATGAAGATGTACATGAATTATGGGTGCACAATTCAAGAAGGGGGAAGCTCGTGGTATTCTAGACAATTTATGACTTTAAATACTACTTATAACAATTACAATCGTCTGTACATGGCCGTCAAAGGTTCAACATCAAACAATATCTTTGTAAGGAGCAAAACCTCCAGTGGCTGGGGTTCATGGCAGACCATTGATGGAGCAACCACCCATGCTCCCGCTTTGGTTCCCTTTAATAGCCGACTCTACATGGCTGTGAGGGGTACTAATGGCAACACTTTCGTTCGTTCAAAAGATTACCTGGTACCAGGGACCTGGTCTTCCTGGACAAACATTGGAGGGGTCACTCCATCAGCACCGGCTATGGTTGTTTATCGCAACAAACTCTATGTGTTCGTAAAAGGCAACTCCAGTTACGCACCAATCTATTATAGAAGTATGACCACCTCAGGCACCTGGTCTTCCTGGGCTACAGTCCCCGGTTCCAATACTTTAGATTCCCCTGCTGCCATTGTTTATGACGACAGGCTCTGGGTGTTTGATCTGGGAAGTGATCATAAGATTTATTTTAAGCAAATGGATAGCTCGGGCGCCTGGGGAGGGTGGTATTATTTTACCCAGATGCAAACTACGCACATTCCCTCCGCAACAGTCTTTCAAAATCAGTTATGGGTATTTGCAAAAGGGGACACGACAACTCCACTTTCCAGCAACATTTCTTATATAACCTTTAATGGAACTTCCTGGTCTAGCTGGACAAAAATAAGTGGTGCCACATCTTCCACCCCTATGGTAACAGCAGGTCCAACAGCTAACATTCTTTCTCTTAGTGTGAAAGGATCCGGATCTTCCACTGCTATTTACTACAGATATTATGACAGCATTGAACAAAATTGGTCTAACTGGACAACCCTGTCAGGAGCTACTTCGGCATCGCCTGCTATTAGCACCTATTATTTTGGTGGACCTTAGAGCGATTAAAAACATTGCTATTCTCTTGAAGGATAAGGAATGGCAGTTGTTAGTGAGTTTGCAATTACGATATTCCTGGTTGTATTAGTTGGAGCTTGCGCATTCCAGCCAGGTGGAGTCGAAGCGGAAAACCAAGAAGCTTACATGACTATACAGGAAGTGCACTCTCTATGTGAAAAGTTAGGAAAATGCGGAAACATTCTTTGCTGTGAAGGAAAAACAGTTAAGTTAAAAGGCTACCTCGATCCTGTTAACATCTGGTACAGAGAAAAACACCCCTGGCTGGACTACGAAAAATTTATTATTACGGGGAAACCAGATCCCTATCATGATCCATCTGACTCTATAGAAATCTATGTTTCCGGAAATAACACGATTCCTTTTTTTCGAAAACTTCAGAAAATATCCTCTCGGAAGCTGATTTATGTGGAAGGCACCATCGAGGGAGTCAATGCCTATACAAACAAAGGGCCTTTGAGACTGCTTCGCATTAGGGCACATCCGGAGCACATAATGCTTCCGGATCAATAAAAGGCACAAGAATAGCAGGAATAGTGTCTGATTTAAGCAACGTAAAGGAGGATAGAAAAAAATGCAAGAAAAAGGGTTTTTGAAAAATTTGCTTAGATCTCTGGTGCTGTCTATTTTTCTATTAATTCCTTCCTATGTTTGGAGCGAGATTGTAAGCTTTTCAGATGCTCAAATTGTTGCTGAAAAATGGTTACATCAAATCGTTACGACTTACGGCGATTGGGGAGGTAGCAAAACTCCTTCCATCAAGGACAGCGCCGAAATTAGGGGAAAAGACGGAGAACTTCTTGGCTATAAATTTTCAATTCATCCAGCTGGTCACATAGTGGTTCCTCGAATTACCCAGCTTGCAGCGGTAAAGTCTTACTCCACCACTGAAGACTTTGATGTGAATGATCCAAGGAAAGAGAGCTATTCGGCCTTAATCAAGGATACCCTGGGTGCCACTATAGATGCCTTAAAGGACCGTTATGGTTCCCTAGAGGCAATACCGGAACAGGATCTCGGTGTTTTATCAAGGCATCCTTCATGGAAAAAGTTGCTGGAGGATTACTCCTCAAGTGATTCAATGGAAATGGCTCCTGACTGGGGACCTCTTCTTTCATCCACATGGCATCAAGGAACTCCTTTTAACGATAACTGTCCTATTGGGGACACATCATGTACAAATCCTAGCTGTTCTCCCCCCAGGACGGTAGTTGGTTGTGTAGCTACAGCGGCTTCTCAAATTGCCTATTACTGGAAGTATCCATATAGCGGCACCGGAAGCAAATCCTACACCTGGGATGGTGATGACTCCTGCGGACATACGCCAGGCCCTCAGACTTTAAGTGCTACCTATAGTGATTCTTACGATTGGGATAACATGCTGGATTCCTATAGCGGATCCTATAATTCTACCCAGGCGGCGGCAGTAGCGGAACTCTGCTATGAAATGGGTGTAGCTTTTTCAATGGACTATGGTGTTTGTGCATCTGGTGCTTATACGGGTGATGCTCAAACGGTATTTCCGACCTATTTCAAATACGCCAATGTTATTCAAAAGAAAGACAGAAGTAGCTATGCCTCTTCCACTGCCTGGTTTAACGAGGTTATAAAACCACAATTTGACAGTTACCTGCCACGCCCCATTCAGTATAGAATACAGAACCACTCAATTGTATGCGATGGGGCAAGGGACGGAACCACCCAGTATATGCACGTGAATTACGGATGGGGTGGATCATACGATGCCTGGTATGCTGTTGACAACCTCTACTGTCCCTGGTCAGGGTGCTCCCCCAATGTTGAATATGCGATGGTAAATATTCAACCGTTAAACAGGTTATACACATATGTCGTTGGAGGCGATAAAAAAATATACTTTAAATACATGACTTATTCCGGCACTCTTGAATCATCGTGGGAAACAATCCCAAATGGGGCGACCGATGCAACTCCTGGCGTAGCAGTCTTTCGAAACAGGCAATATGTTGTGGTTAAAGGAAATGGAAGCGAATCGTTATGGATGGCTTCAAGAGACGGAAAAGGATGGGAAAGCACGAGCTGGACATCTATTTCTGGAGGAACATCTGCGGCACCATCTCTTGCAAGCTTCAATAACCGTCTTTATCTAGCCGTAAAAGGTGGAGGATCAAGTACTGGCATATATTACAGAAATAGGTCAGCTTCTGGCACTTGGTCTTCCTGGTCAACTTTGTCGGGGGCTACTAATCACTCGCCGGCCCTGGTGAGTTTTAACAATAAACTTTACATATTCGTAAGGGGTACCGGTGGTGGCATTTATTACAGGAGTATGGATGCATCAGGAACCTGGGGAAGCTGGAAAACAATTCCAGGATCAACCAGTCATGAACCGGCAGTAGCGGTTTATAACAACAAGTTATATGTAGCTGTGAAAGGATCGGGCAGTAGCACTGCTATTTACTATGGCTATTTAAATACAAGCGAAGCCTGGAGCGGCTGGAGTACTTTAAGTGGCGCAACTGATAAAGCTCCAAGACTTACAGTGATGCCCCAGACCAATAAAATGTACATAACTGTAAAAGGAACAAGTGGTGATGTTTATCTCAGGTCTTACAACGGTACATCCTGGTCTTCCTGGCAAAATCTTGTTGGATCAACTCAGCTCAGTCCTATCAGCGGAGTCCATTATTACTATAATCCTTCGGAAACACCATAATCATGGCCACTGAAAAAGCTCTCTGTTAATGAAAGCAATGAAAGCGGCAGGAAAACATCTTAAACTTTCCTGCCGCTTATAAAATGAAGAGAATCAGGAGTTGTACCTTTTAGTGTTGAATTTTTGGGATATAAAAAGAGAATTCTTCAATTTTCTGACTCTACGTTTGAACCCAAAACCAGAATAACAAAGTGTAGAACTTGCTTATAAACAAACCTTGCACTGATAGAAAACGACTCTTTATGATAAATTTAATAACGGGAATTTCACGACAAAAAACAAGCTCTATAGCTACATCCAGGGATATTTCTGGCATTTGCGGGTCAGGTCTATTTGGGCAAAGAAAATTTTCGGGTGTTTTCGGCTAATTTATTTCCTGGGCAGGGTCAACAGACATAAAGCCTATATATCCGCCGTTCCACTAAGCAACAAAAAGAACTACTTTACATCACCAGCGTCAGGACTGATTTCCAACCTAACCATTCCTATGCCGAGTTCCCTCCTATCAGTGTTTATTCCAAGCGACTTCGGCGTAGCCGCATCCGGCACTTTAATTAGCAAAATGTTCTCTTGCTGAATCAAATTTGAGACATCCAGGGTTAGCTGTTTATTCCCTGAGTCCGTGTATTTTTCCTCTTTCAAAAGATTTCCGTTTAGATAAAACTGAATTCTCTGGAAATGGTTTGGTGTGGTAAGCGTATGGAAATGTAGTTTTAGATAAAGCGGCCTGGGCACTTCCTTTAGCCTGAAGGAAAGCAATGCTTCTTTAGCACAACTCCATGTGCCCCAGTTTTCCGGATTACAAAAGCCGCTATTTATGAATCTACCAGCATTGCCACCTGCTCTAAAATCAATTGTATACGGTATCTGTGAGATTGCATTATCCGGTTTTGGCGCTCTAAATATCATAAGAAGCTGACCATTGGTTTCTTTAGTGTCTGGAGTGTAAGTTTTGGGATAGGGGAAAAATATTTGCAAGGATTGAGATTTGTATTTATCAATTATGGGTTTTAACATGTCTACATCGCCAACTATACCCACTCCGAAGCACTCTCCTTTTCGATCAGGACAACCCCATTTTCCAATCCAGCCGCCATTCTGAGTCCAGTTAACGGCTTTCCCTGTTTGATAGCCAAAAGACTTATCAAGATAACTGTGTTCTTCAAGGTATTGAGGAATAAGGCTGGATAAACTCCCCCCGTCCAGGAGAAATTTTTGGGAGGAAGTAAAAAGGTTTTCAAAAATATCGACATAATAATTCGCAATTTTTTCATGATACTTTGGTAAAGTTTTACTAAGCAATTGTTCTTTGTCTACTTTGTATAAAATAACACCACCAGTATGAATGGGCTCAATATCTAAGGATTTTAGTAAGGCGTCCAAGATCTTGTTGTGGTAACTATCTGGTAACAGAATAGCCCTTACGTCGCATTTTATAAGGTAGTGAATGAAAGAGTAAATTAAAGGATCATTTATATGGGTAGGTTTTCCGTAAATAAGCTTATATAGCGTTATAGCAACATTTTTATCTTCTTTAAGACTCGATGGGATAGGACCTGCAAACCCTTGAGAGACATTAAAATAAAAATCTGTTCTTTGCTGCCAGAGTGGTCCTTGAAAACCGCCCATAACATATGTAGGAAATATAATTACATTTTCTCCCGATTTTATGTAGTCTTTGTATTGACCTGAGATTAAGAATGCAGGATATGTTATCTTATGACCTCTATACACATTCAAATTTGGAATTAGAAAAATAATGGCTAATATAGCTACGAAATATTTTAACTTTATGCTGATATTCGTTTTTTCCAACCATATCGCGGCCATGATAGCCGTAATCATTGAAGTATAAAGAGTAAAGCGAGTTGGTAAGGCTTGATGGATTAACGGTAATTTAGTAAATAAATACCATGGCATTGGTATTATTGGGTAATTTAATATCCTTAGGTATGGACCAAAACTAAAAATTAAAATCACACAAAACATAATCGAAAGAAATATATAAAACTTATTTTTGGTCGAAAATGACTTTGCAAAAAAACTAACAACGATAAATATTAAGGGCAAACCAAGGTATGCTCCTTCTTCACTAAAATTGCCAGTAAATTTTACACTTATAAATTTAAATAAATCGCCAAATAACATAGTTATAGGTGTGGGGATCAGATAGTTCAAGGGATCTGCTGAAAAAGCATGTGGACTGTTTAGTTGTTCTTTTACATATTCATAAAAGACAAAATATAGATAAGGGCTTAATAAAATAATACTAATTAAAATAATCAAGACAGATTCTAAAAAAATCTTAAAAATTAGTTTCCTACAATTCTCATCATTAATAAAAATTAAAAACGAAACAAACAAAGCGAAAAATCCAAACAATACAAAGGTAGCATATATCTCATTGGATATACCAAATTGAAATGCAAGCAATAAGGCTGAGAGAATAACATACCTTTTAGACCCAATTGATCTCTTCAACCTCAAGACTGTCAGGTAAAGGAAAAACGGTATTGCAAATATAACATAAAGGTTTAGATGCCCTAAAAGTTGACCCCATACATAAGAAGAAAAGAAAAATATCAAACCACCTATAAAAGAATTTATTTTCTTTAAATCAAGTTGTTTGTTGATTAAATAAATGCCATATGGAGCAAGGGCAAGAGATATTATAGTTATAAAGTGATATGAAAAAATAGGGCCAAATAAATTAGTAATAGGCCACAACATTATAGTTATACTAGGACAAGATGTAGTCCATGCCAGATTTTGACCAAATGGAGCCCAAAAAGCCTTTGTTAGGAAGGGATTTAGTCCATGAGATAGAGCATAGGGCCACCATTTAAAACTCCAAAGATAAAACGCAGGATCCATAGCTATATGAAGACTATTTATAAAATCAAACTTCAATGGTGCTCCCCAAAAAACCATAGTTAAAATAAAATATATTAATAAAGCGTAATAATTCTTCTCCTTCGAACTAAACATCTTTCCTCCTAAACGCAAAATACTCTGCCAGAAAGAACCCACTTAATGTATATACAGTTCCACTTATGACTTGAGAGATATACATGTTAATGTAAAGTGTTCTCACACATAAAATTAAAGTTAAAAGATTTAATCCATATGATATTAAAAGTGAAAACAAAAACTTGGGAAATTCCTTTTTTGGGTGAGCCTTGCTTTTAAATGTATAAACCTTGTTCAAAATGTAAGATACCGTTATGCCTACAGCATATCCTATAATATTACTTGTTTCAGGAGATACACCAATATACATCAACAAGAATATTATACTATAACCAATAAGTGTAATTAAAAAACCAACAATAAGATACTTATAAAAATTCTCGAATCTTTTTAATTGATTAAACAAAGCTTGATATGACATTTTTATTGTTCGCTCTTTTTAAAAACAACATAATACTGCCCACCTAGTGGAATCCAATGTATAAACTTCTCAATAAAACTCACTTTTTTTAATCTGGGAGGGAAAAATAATGTATATCCAGCTTTTAAGAAATAAAATCCCAGGATCTCAAAAAGATTTATCAATTCACCTTTCGATAACAGAATAGCATCATCATCAAATTCGCATGTATTTACCATATGCCTTGTAATAGGATTATATGGATTATGTTCAAAGACCATCACAATCCCGTGTCTTTGCGTAATATGTTTAATAACGCTCGTGACATAATTTCTCATAGCAGGAGGGATATGATGATATACACCTGCTACAAATACAAGATCAAAATAATTATTATAATATTTTAACAATTCATCTTCGCTCCACAAAAATATCGCTTTATCATTTCGAGATTTTGCTATTTCTAAACTATTTCTTGATATGTCAAATCCAAATATATTTGATTCTGGAAACATCATATTAAAATATTGCAAGTTTCTACCGGTGCCACAACCATATTCCAGTATATTTAACCTCAAATTCTTTCCAAAATATTTCTCCGATATTTGATGAACCAACTTAATTTTATATTCGCTATAATAAGAAATATCACCAAACGTTGAATGCTGCTTTTGCAGCAGGTCATCGTAATTGATGGCGAAATCATCAAATTTAGTCTTTTGCATTCCATGTTACCTCTTCTATAAAATACAATGGTCTATTTTTTACCTCATAGTACATCTTTCCTATATATTCTCCAACAACCCCCAAAGCAAGAAGTTGCACTCCACCTATAAAGTATATAGGCAAAACTGTTGATGCCCACCCAGGTAGTGCTTCATCAGTAAATAACTTTACCACCAAAACCCAAATTTCCATAAATATGCTAACAATAAATATAAAAAAGCCAATGATAGAAATAACCCTAAGAGGCAATATGCTAAACGACGTAATACCATCCCATGCAAGACTAAACATTTTCCTAAGTGTGTACTTCGATTTCCCTCCAAGTCTTTCATTTATTTTATAATAAACAGAAGTTGACTTTAAACCAACTAGAGGAACCAGTCCTCTAATAAAAACATTTCTTTCTTTAAATTCTAGCAAATATCGTGTGGCTTTACTAGATAGCAACCTGAAATCTGCGTGATTAAAAACCAAATTTACTCCAAACAAATTCATTATGCGATAATAAAATTCTGCAGTAAATCTCTTAAAAAAACTATCCGCCCTGCGTTCCCATTTTACACCATAGACCACATCATAGCCTTCAATATATTTTTCTACCATCTGTTTGATAGCATCGACATCATCCTGCAAATCAGCATCAATCGTAACCAAGCAATCACATCTATCTTTTGCATATTGCATTCCAGCAATTAAGGCTATTTGATGCCCTCTATTTCTTGATAACTTTATTCCTTTCACCACAGGAAACTTTTTTGAATGATTTACTATAATGTTCCAGGTTTGATCTCTACTACCATCATCCACAAAAAGCATATAGCTTTCTTCAGAAATTTTACGGCTCGAAACAAGATCACTTAAAACACTTCTTAAAGTAGCTATAGTTTTATCTAGAACTTCTTCTTCATTGTAACAGGGCACCACTATAGCCAGTTTGGGATTTTCCCTGTTAATCTCGCAATATTTACTACTCATAGCTAACAACCTCAACCATCACCTTTTCTGTATCAAAGCCCCTTTCTTCAAACCAGCAGACCATTTCCTGCACCATGGTAAGCTCCAAAACATATTCCCCTGCTTCTTTGGGGACTTCCGCCATCACTGTAGCTCCAACAATATCACCAGGGCGGATCTCCTTACAAGGCAAAGGTGTTCTATATCCGTCAAAGATAACCATTTCGGTATTTTTTCTTAATACATGGTAACTTAAATAAACCGGCCTGTTGCCTTCCGTAATCCATGTCTGATTACTTTTATTCATCACTTCTACAACAAAAGCAAGCTGTTCCCCACACCTTGCTTGTATCCTGCTATCACCACTTATCAACCTGATAAAGCCTTTAGCATCAGCTATCGGTGGGGTATCCAAACCAAGTCTTTGAACAGCTTCAAAAGATGTATTTTCGCTTTCGATCTTACCTTGAAGGCTCAGCATACCTGTATACACCGAAGGCATAAGCCTCACTAATCCCTCAAAAGGCACATCTAAAAAACCGGCGACCCCAAAACAGGCCACCTTTTCACGCCATAGATAGCAATTTTCCAGGTGAGTAAGACCGGAATGGGCACTGATGTTCACAAAATATTGCCCTATTCCCAGATTCACGGTAAATACAAAGTCCACATGATACTTACCGCCAGCGCTGACTCGAAGCTTTCTTCCCATAAGTCTGGTATTTGTGCCAAAAATATGGAGCCCTGAGTCATGATGGATGCTGTAACCGATAGTTAAGTCATCTATATCTTTTAATGCCCGAAAGGCTATACGCAAACTTGCTCTTTCCCCGGGTAGAAAAGAAAGGTCATTTCTGAATTGACCCGTAACAGTAACACTTATAAGCTCAAGTGATCCATCTTCCACGACTTGGGTCACCGCGGTCTTATCCTTTTTTGCATCATCAGGCGAGGACTTCTTATCTACTTCACCTGACAACTCAAATCTCTTAGTCTTTGTCTCAAACAAAAAATTTGCATACTCCCAGAGTTCCATATCCACAGAGGTAAGTTCATCAATGCGCCGTTGAATGTCTCCAGGTAGCTCATCAAATCTCTTACGACTGGATGTGACATTATACCGCTTCAAAAAAGCCTCTCTAGGAAGATTAAAGATCCTCTTGAGCTCATCAACAAACTCAGCAAAACGCTCTGTGGTGCCCACAAGGTGATACTGCTCAAGCCCTTGTTTGGCTAAATGCAATAATTCCGATGAAGAAAGCTTAGCAGGGGTAGGATGAAAAAATGATGCGAAATGAACAGCCTGATAATTGTAAATTCGGGACGCGAACTCACCATCATAAAGCGCATCCTCCAGAGACATCATCTTAATCCTTCGCTCAAAGTCAGAACAACCAGTTGGTGGCACATCATTTAAGATATAAAAATACTCTGATAAAGTCCTTTCTCTTGGGTTGCGCAGGATCGTAGCCCAAACCCAGCCATCCGGTAAAGAATCACCTGGAACAAAACCAAAATGGCCGGCGATTACACTCAGATCCCCATACATAGCAAGGACCGAGTTTAATTTTTGTCCTCTTATGGTAGATGTTACTTCACTTTCCCCAAATGCTTCAACAAAGAATTGTTGCAGGCTTGTCCCTGCCGCCTTGGGTATATGGTCAAAAAACAATTTTCGCTTATTATTGGACATGGTCACCCACTCTTCCTTCATTTCAAACGATTATCAACTTTTTTAAGGCAATACCAAGCACTCTTTTATCCCCATTATCAGGCATTCTTGCATCGGGTAGTTCAAACAAAAGTTCGTTTTCTATTCCAGAACATAATATATCAGGTGAAAATCTTGCTTCAAACCAAAGATCTATTCCATTGAACTCTGAATCCAGTATAACTTCTTTATTAAGACCCAACTTAATCCTCTGAAGCCCCAGTGTATTAAAATTACAGCGAACAATTCCCTCAAAAGAATATGAACCGGGAATAAAGTATATCGAGCATTGTTTTCCCAAGGACCATCTGAAATCAGGCTCAGGTGTGCTCCAGGACGAAAAACGCAGTTTGTTAGATTTGAAATTCAATTCCTGCCCTGGTCCGATGAATGGATCAGGCTGAACCAGCTTATACGGCGCGGTTTTTCCAAGCAATATATTCATTAGATTACTGGCACTCTCCTTCCAGGTAAGCCAGGGCATATTGTCTGATTTCGGATGTTTATCTTCTTTATATAGATCAAGCCAAAATTTTACGGCATCAGCAATCACCTCAGGGTCTTTACTGTTTTCAAAATAATAGGCATGCTCACCTGCCACCTCTCTAAACACCGGTATATCTCTTGCAATTATAGGCAATTTGTGCTGTGCCGCCTCAATTAGCGGCAAACCAAACCCTTCGCCATAGGAAGCAGCAATCAGGCAGGTGCTGGCAGAATAGACCTTCTCCAGGTATTCATCGCTTATGCCTTCCAGCCAGAAAAGTCGTTTGCCTCGCTCAGAATGGGTGCGAAGCTTGTTGACGGTCTCCGGTATGTCGCGCCGCATATGATCAGGCAAAGGCTTCCATCCCTCATTACCCACAATCACCAGGTTAACATCAACATTCTCATCCCAGAGTTGGTCAAATGCCGCTAAAGTCTGCAGGTAGCCCTTACGGGGTTCAACAGTTCCCACCATCAAAAAGCTCGGGCGACTGCGAATTTTTTCAAGAACTTGCTCAGCATCCAGCGGCATACCGGTGGTGGGTACAGAGCCCTGAAAGTCTGCGCCATGGTATGAACAATAGATAAATAGAGGCCGGTATCGCTTTGGTCCATAAGAGGTCACCCAGCTAGCCATTTCATCGGCTACAGCTCTAGATATACAAACCACAATGTCAAACTCACTAATCGTCTCCAGCCAGCGTCTATGAGCAATGCCAGATCCTTCTGGAAAAACCCAAGGCATAGTTACCGGAAGCAAATCATGAACAATAAAACTAATTAGTACACCCCTATTATGCCATTCTCGCAAAAACTTTTGTTGCGCTGGAACAACATGGGCATGAAAATCCAACCCTATGAACACATCTCCCTCCCAGACATCCACCGGAGTATCCTCAGCCCAGCCTTCTGGAATTCCCAAGAACCGACTTGTCCAGCGGCGAGCACATCGATAGCCTTGCGATTCTATCGTGGCATACACCGGCTCTACCTGAAACCCTTCAGGTGGGTTATTTAGCCACTCATGTAAAATGGCGCGCGTCACACGTTCAATACCTGTTTTAAGATCAGTCTGAACCAGTGCGGATACGTCTACCAGCAATTGCCGCCGCGGCACAGGTGGAAAGTTGCTTGCCAGGCTTGTAGCAACACATACCAAATCATTCTCAGAAATATGCTGTTTTGCCAAGTGGTTGACCAGCCCTGTCAACCCAACCTGAGCTCGCTGATAAAATCCTTCTATGGCTTCATAATACTGTTCTGAACATCGGCGAGGCGAATGACGTGTGCGAATAACCTCCTGTGCCTTCATTCCCAAAGCATGGCGTTTATCGGCATCCCGGGCTAGTGTGGTAAGTGCCTCAATCAGATCATCGTCTGAAAACTCATCAGGAAGCATCCAAACCGCCTCTCGGTCTAGTTCAGCCAGGCTTCCATGGGCATTTACGACTGTTGCCAACCTATAATTCATGCAGTCTAGAACCGTACCGGAGGTCTCGCCCCGGGACAGGGCACGCAACTGCACGCCGATGTCAGCAGCAGCAAGATAAAGACGATAGATCTCATGCTCTGCCCAGCCGGTAATACGGATTCGATCAGAAGCACTGCTTGCGGCAATTTTGCGGAGAAGTTGTTGTCCATAGTCACCACCGTGGTTTTCCCCTACAAATACAAGGTGAACTTTGGGATCTTTAGCAAGTTCTGAAGACAACCAGGCATCAAGCAAACGATGGTTAAGCTTGGTGGGTCCCAACATCCCAAAAGAACAGATGAGCAGATCATCAGAACCAAATCCCAATGCTCGACGTGCTATGTCACGGTCTATATTCTCCACCGGGGTGCGTAGGAGGGGAATCACCACCCAATCTTTTACACCTTCATCGCCATACCACCTTCTTGCAAGAGTTCGAGAAAATTCACTGTGAACGATAATACCCAAAGCAGCTTGCAAAACTGGTAAGTTAGCAGGATAGCGCCACACAACTTCGGCTTTGTCATTTACTTTGTAGCGTTCACACACCGCTTTATAGCCATGACTGGCATACAAGGCTTTTGCCCAGGCATGAGGTGACCAGCCGTGAACATCTCTATGTGCCTGAATACCGGAAAGAAAAAAGTCATGCAACACTACTACACCGGGGATCTCTTCCAGCAAATCAAACATGTGGCTATGAAAAACGGAATTTCCAAAATGGTAAAGCACTCGATCATACGAATGGGCAACTTTCCGAAATTCTTCCACGGAAAGTATAGAGCAGTTGGCACGAATATAGTCATCTTGAACCTCACGTTGAGCAACGACCACGTCAATTTCATAAAAGCGAGAAATTTCGGGTATAAGTTCTGCGCTGTAATCTGCAATGCCAGATCGTTCAGGCGGTAGAGGTGAAACATATGCTAGCCGAGGCCGTGGTTTAGAAACATTGATAATTCTGGTTTTCCGGAGCAAAAGTGATTCCCACGCTTCCCATGCTCGTTTCGCGCAGGTATCCCAACTAAATTTTTTCGCCTGCTCCAGAGCATGGCGTTCGAGTTCTTTGCGAAAGTCTTCGTCGGCCAGCACTTGCTCGATTTTACTAGCAATTGATTTCACATCGAAAGGATCGAAAAGAGCATCCTCACGACCAACCACTTCGGGAAGGCTCGAAGTATTACTTGCAATTACTGCTTTGCCACACTCCATGGCTTTAAGTACTAATAGGTCAAAACCCTCATGCCATGAGGGGAACACAAATGCTTTGCACAGATTTAGAAGCAGAAGAAGTTGCTCATCAGGTAACCAACTTAGAATGACTATGTCACTCTGCCGCAAACCAAGCTTTTGGGCATATTTTTCAAAACGCGCCTTATGCTCCGGGGTCACTCCAACTAATGTCAATTGGTGCTGGTTACGGACATACTCCGGAAGTCGCGCCCAAGCCTCGATAAGACGAAGGTGATTTTTTCGCTCATCAAAGGCGCTCAAATACATCAAAAATGGTTTTGGAAGACCAAGTCTGTCCCGAAGTGACTTTTCATCAGATGGCTTAATCTCGATTAGACGAAAATTCCCCCCGCTCGCTTCACCCACATGCACTACACGTGCAGGATCGAAATCTAAATACTTAATAGCTTCACGACAGGAAGATTCAGAGACACCCAAAAGCAGATCAGCTTTCTTTAGATGGCTAATCTTGCGAAGATAATACTCTCGATAAGCAGGATTTGGATTGAGATAATGATCTGGATTTAGCAAAGGAATCAAGTCATGGAGCGTCACACTTACAGGTGTAATGGGGTCAAATGTCTTTATACTTGTTACCGCATCATCCACATACCCTTCAAAGAGACTGGAGATGTGAATCACATCGGGTTGAAAACTTGCTATAAAGGCCTCTCGAATTTTTTCTACCATTTCACGGCGGGTGTGATTTCCAGGTTCCCGCTCTCGCACGGGGCCAGGTGCCTGCCATACACGGATATTTTCCTGAGGTAACAGGCCATCAAAGGCGGCACGAACAGGCTCAATGGTGTCCGAAAACAAACCATTAAGGGCAAGGATTACTTCATGTTCACCCCGATGGCGAACAACTGCCTTAGCAAAAGACAAGGTATAGCGCCCGATACCTCTAAAACGACTCTCTGATTGCGCTCCTTGCATGTCAATAACGATTCGCATATAAAAATCCCTGCCTTAATGTCTTATCTTTTATGTATTGACTTAAGTAAAGCCAACCAAAGTTTATCAAAAAACTAACTAACTTTACTCTGATAATACTCAACAGCCCTTTTCAGCCTTTTATAAATCTGCAAAGCTCTGGGACTAAGCTTATGCACAGGATCCGATTCAGTATTTGATGGTAAGCAAGATACAGAATTCATGGTTGTCTGAATGGTTTCATCTGCAAAAATTCCTCTACTAACAGCAAAATTGTAAAGCCCCCAATAAATCCGCGGAAAGCGGATCTGTTGCCTATGGAGAAATTCTCTTAGCCCTGGGCGACGCAAAACAAACTTAATCGCTCTGGCAAGAATCCATTTGGGCGGATAAGTAACAATCTGCCATATTTTGAAAACACTGTAGAAGAAGGCTTTTTTTATTGCTCTTAAAACATCAAGTCCAAGTCTAAGAGGGTAAGTGATTCGCCAGGACCAGCTATCATAAATGGCATTAACAGTGTGTTCTAAAGCGGCATATTTTGATTCCAGTTCATGTCTTCTTGATTTCTCAAAGCCAAGCTCTTCTTCCACCTTCCGTACCCTCGCCCGCTCCTCTTCAACTTCTTTCCTTGCTTCATCAAGAAACCTCTGTAACTCAGAAGATGCTCTTCGTTCACGCTCCAATTCTTCTTCCAGATTCTTCTTAACCTCACTCAAAACCCCGACTTGGTAAAACAGTTCTTCGATTCTTCTCTCTGATTCTTTCCACCTCTCTTCCAGCTCCCGTACCCTCGCCCGCTCATCTTCAACTTCTTTCCTTGCTTCATCAAAAAACCTTTTCAACTCAGATGATGTTTCTCGCTCACGCTCCAATTTCTCTTCCACATTCTTCTTAGCTTCACTCAAAATACCTAACTTATAAGAAAGTTCTTCGTTCCTTTTAACCGTTTCTTGCCATTTTTCCTTCAAATCATGCAGAATTTCATAGATTTTAGTATCCACCTGCTCCAATCTATTATCGAAGCGATCAACCAACGTATCCAATGACAATCCGTATTCCCTGTTAAAGGCATCATCAAAAAGCCGAAGTATCTCTGGATCTGCCGACTTCTGAGCAACAACAGAATAATCGGGGCTTACGCTAGACAAAACATTTGCAAGGTCTGGCGCTAAATTCTGAGCCACATCTTTTGCTTCCTGAAGACGCAAAACCTTTACTCGAGCAAATCCGTAGTATTCACACACAAAAGAAAGCAGCTTTGAAGGTATGGGTCGCTGATGGGTTGGGTCTAGATAGAAATTGCGAGTAGCAACCACGATATTTTCAGGGTTGGGAGTTTCTAAAATCAAAAGCCCCCCCGGTTTTAAAACCCGCAGCGACTCTTCCACAATAACCTGAACTCTTTCAAAAGGAATATGCTCTACAAGATGAAATGCTGTTACAGCCACCTGGCTTTCAGATTCAAGAGTTTTAAGATATTCAACAGCATCATAATGGATGGCAGGAAGATTTCTTTCATAACAAGCCTCAAGCATTCCAGGATCTATATCAACTCCAACAGGACTAAAACCGTTTTCCTTCATTAACTCCAGCCACTCACCGCGGCCGCATCCCAAATCGCAGGTTGCCAGTTCATCGTATATGTCTTTAAGAGGCACTATAAAGGGCAAATACTGCCTCAGACGATCTTTGATAAGCTCTCTCGATCCTCGATGACGATCCTCAAAGGCTTTGTAAAAATTGCTATTAATAGTCATAGTTTCCTAACGGCTCCAGATTGATCATATACTGCGTTAACTGGCTCATGCCATTCAGGAATTGCCTCCAGTTTACAACTCCCTATAAATCGAGGCCCACTGTCAGGCACCACCTGGAATACCAATGCTCTATCCCACCAATCATAGTTACCCGCCACATGAGAGGCACTCTTATGAAGAGCTACTGTAAGGCTGTAGCTTCCAGCACCAAGGTCAAGATGAGGGAAATAAAAATCAACCTGCAGCGTTTTGCCGGGTTCTACATTTTTCAAACTCAAGTCATAATGCCAGGTGTTTGTCCCGAAAATATCGTTTCCCAGGCGATCACGTATCAGAATTCCCACAGTAAGTTCATCAACAAACTCATGTGACATACACTGAACACGGATTACCACCGGTTCTCCACTCATTACCGCTCGCACCGGCGAACCATTCTGGAGCATTTCAACGGAAGAAATAGAGACTTTATTATTACCTGAACGGGTTGATTTCTTGCCCGTTTCCATTTCTACTTGCATTATCTTACGATGCTCTTCATGTTTGGCAATAAGAGCATTGTAGTAATCAAGTGTAGCATCCGGAAGGTCATCTTTAATTACTACGCCGCTATCAAGAAGTATCGCACGGTTGCAGAGAGTTTTTACAGCTCCAGGGCTGTGCGATACAAAAAGAAGAGTTGTTCCAGCATCTCTAAACTGCCGAATGCGATCAAAGCTTTTGTGCTGAAAGTAGGCATCCCCGACGCTAAGCGCTTCATCCACAATCAAAATATCCGGTCTTACTGCCGTTGCTACAGAAAAAGCAAGCCGCACTTGCATGCCGCTGGAATAAACACGCACAGGCTGGTCAAAGTAATCGCCAATTTCGGCGAAGTCTTCTATTTCTTCTATCTTGGCATCCAGCTCTTTTTTGGTAAGACCTCGAAGTTGACCGGACATATAAACATTTTCTCGACCCGTAAAATCAGGATGAAAACCCGTGCCGAGCTCTAAAAGAGCCGAAACTCGCCCTCCAACTTCAACAAAACCCGTGGTTGGCTTTACCACTCCCGCGATAATCTTGAGAAGGGTGGACTTTCCCGCCCCGTTTACGCCGATAATACCAACGGCTTCGCCGGGTTCTACGTCAAAACTAACATTTCGAAGCACCCATCTGAGTTCGTGGTGCACTCCCAGCCTGAGCCATTCCAACAGTCTGCCATACTTTGATCTGTAGCGCTTGTAAGCTTTTCCTAAATTTCTAACCCTGATATATCCCATCACAGTTCATCCACAATTTCGCCCTGAAGCCTCCAGAAAGAAAACATTCCGAGAAAAACCATAACCACAGAAAGAACACAAGGATAAATAAGCGTCTCCCATTGAGGATAAGCGCCTTCAACGAAAATCCTGTGCATGGCATCAATTACAGGCCATACGGGATTTATCGCAAGAAGATGCTTTGCTACATTGGGAAGGCTTTTGTCAAAGTAAACTATCGGTGTTAACCAGAACCAGAACTGAAGAACAATCCTCATGGTCTGTTCCACATCACGGTAGAAAACGTTTATAACCCCCAGAAAGATTCCAAACCCGATAGTAAAAGCTATCAAAACCGCAAGAGGCGGGAAAATTCCTATCACTACTACACCGGGGAATTCTCCGGTGGCGAGTAGAAAAACGAGGAATATAGTCATGATAATGGCGAAATCGAGAAGGCTCGTAAAGATAACAACCAGAGGAAGACACAATTTAGGAAAATGGATCTTCTTAAGAAGATGGGCATTGTGGACAAAGATACCAATTGAGCGGCTGAGAAGTTCAGAAAAAAGACTCCATGTAAGAAGTCCCGAACATAAATAGACGCTGTAAGCAAATTTAGAAGATTTGCCAGGAAGAGACGGCTTCATGAGTTCAGCAAAGACAAGCGTATAAATCAAAATCATGGCAAGAGGGTGAAGCACAAGCCATACGATGCCGAAGCGAGCGTTCACAAACCGGGAGTAAAATTCTCGCTTAACACTGGAGAACACAAAGCCCCTAAATGCCCACACATCCTTTAACATACCGATGGATATCATTCTCACTCCGCCCCGTTCTCTGATTTTTCAGTAAATTGCCATTAAAGATTGTTCTTTCCCCCACAAAATTGTCAAGGGGATTGGCAGCCAGATCCGAAAAAGTAGTATAACTTGCCCACAACATCCAGGAATCCTTCATTTCCAAGCCGTCTTTTTCATGCGTTCCAGAATTGGGGTCAAGACGTGCAGAGGAGGAATAGACGTGGTCTTAAGCTTCAAATCCGCTTCGTAAAGCCCTCTGTGGAGTTCTCGAAGCTGGGTTTCCGTAAAAGACCTGCCCTGCTCCATAAGCCGTGAAACTACAAACTCGGGAAGCCCCACAAGAAGCTTGATTTCCTCAAGACTTTTACCACAACTTTCAGCAGACTTAACCTGCCACAAAAGCCGCACATGACGTGCAAGAAGTCCAAGAAAAGCTATGGGCTGCTCGCCCCTTTCCAGAAGTTCCGAAAGCATAAGAAGAGCATCTCCTCGCCTTCCCGAAGCCAGAAGATCCATCACTTCAAAAGAAGATGACAATCTCGCGCCGGAGAGAAAAAGTGCCAGATCATCTTCGGTTATAACCTTACGATTACCCACAGCGACAGCAAGCTTTTCAAGTTCGGAATCAATGGCGTAAAAGTCGGCACCTGTAACTTCGGCGATCAAGCGGGCGCCTTCAGGAGAAATCTGCTTCCCAAAGCGTTTCGCTCTAGCCTGAATCCAGCGTGGAAGTTGATGTGACTTCGGGGCAGAAAACTTCACGTAAAGAGAATTGGCTTTGCGGGCAGCGTCGATAAGTTCTTTTGTGGTCTTCGAATCCGCATCCAGAGTAACCACAAGGTAAGTTCTAGATGCCGGGCGATCGAAGAATCGCATCAAAACCTTAAGGACTTCCTTACCGATGCCCCGAAGATCGTCCAGCCAAATAAGTTTTCCAGAATATCCTAAAGGTGAGGTGTATAAAAAACTCGCAAGCTCTTCTTCGCCAATGTTTGCTAAAGAGATCTTTTTACGAAAAACTCTTCCCACCCCATAAACCCGCTCAAGAGCATCCCCGAGATCCTTCCAGCCCTGTTCAATAAAAAACCGCTCTCCTTCGAATACATAAATCGGAAAGAACTCGCCATTCTCAAGGCTTCTCAAAAAGACCTGTTCACCTGATCCGTTCATCCTTTTCTACCGTGGGAAGAAAGAGGTTATTGTGTAAGGCACGGCATACCGCTACCCTACAATAACCTCTTTCTGACTATTGCCGCAAAGCCACCATGAAACGATCGTAAATTCGCTCGGCGATTTGTTGAGCAATGTATTCAAGAGCTGCCCGTCTTCCCTGATAAGAGTCAAAAGCCGTGGTTCCATAGGGATAGGATCTCGAAAAGGTGAGCTGGTTATCCTGCCACAGTATTTTTCCAGTGCGGCGATCTTCGCAACGAACATCAACCGTTACAAAAAAGCGAGATTCTATCGCCTGGTTGAAGCGATTATGAGCAACATCCGTAGCGGCAAGCCTGATGATCTTTCCCCTAAAAATAACATCGGCATTTTTTACATCCGTAAGCTTCACTCCACCGCGCTTAAGAAATTCCTGTCTCAAAGCTTCGGTAAATATGAATTCAGCTTCCGGCTCTGTGGTTCTGTTATCAAACACCGGCACAGCTACGGCATAAACACCACGAGAGGCAAGTTTTTCGGTTCCCACAATTTGGTAACCGCACCCTCCCGCAGTGATAGCCACTAAAAGTATAACGATAAATTTTCTGAGCATTTCCATCTGTTATGCCTGAAAATCCAGGTTACTTTTTGACCACTATGTTTACTAACTTCTTTGGCACTACGACGATGTTCTTTATTTCGCCACCAGTTACAAACTGCTGAACCTTTTCCCGAGCAAGTGCCAGTTCTTTTATTTCTTCGTCGGTGGCGTCAGCCGATACCACAATCTTGTCTCTCAGCTTGCCATTTACCTGCACAACGATAAGCACTTCTTCCGCCACCAGAGCTTTTTCGTCCCACGAGGGCCAAGAAGTATCGAAAAGAAGAGATGAGTAACCCAGTTCGCGCCATAGTTCTTCAGCAATATGTGGCGAAATGGGAGAAAGCATTATGACAACAGATTCTACGGCGTAGCGCATCACGGGCCAGAAGTTGGGATCCGAGTTTTCAGAAGAACCCATAACATCCTTTGTCTGATAGATGGTATTCACAAGCTCCATGATCGCCGCAATGGCTGTGTTGAAATGATAGCGATCACGAATATCTTCCGTAACCTTTTTGATAGTTTGATGAGTCTTACGGTATAGATTGCGGAGAGCGCCATCCAGCTGATCGATTGATCCATCGAATTTGCTAGCGGCTTTCAGTTCATTGATATTTTCCGCCACAAGCCGCCAAACTCGAGTAAGAAACCTGTAAGCACCTTCCACTCCCTGATCGCTCCATTCAAGATCTTTTTCTGGCGGAGCGGCGAAAAGACAGAAAAGTCTCACGGTATCGGCGCCGTAAGCGTTTACCATATCATCGGGATCGACGACGTTCCCCTTGGATTTACTCATCTTAGCGCCGTCTTTTATGACCATCCCTTGAGTCAGAAGCCGCTTAAAGGGTTCATCTAGGTTAACGTAGCCAAGATCTCTTAACACCTTAGTGAAAAAGCGAGAATAGAGCAGATGGAGCACTGCATGTTCAATTCCACCGATGTATTGATCAACCGGAAGCCAATAAGAGACCATAGCATCATCGAAAGGTTTGGTATGTTCCTGAGCACAAGCAAATCGAATAAAATACCAGCTTGATTCAACGAAGGTGTCCATTGTGTCGGTTTCTCGCCTGGCAGATCCGCCGCATTTGGGGCATTTTGTCTGGTAGAAGCTCGGGGTCACAGGAAGAGGCGATCCACCGTTTGGAAGAAGTTCGAGATCAAGAGGCAACACAACAGGAAGATCCTTTTCCGGGACAGGGACGATACCGCAACTGTCGCAGTAAACTACGGGTATGGGAGCTCCCCAATAGCGCTGTCTTGATATGCCCCAGTCTCGAAGTCTGTATTGCACGCTGAACCGTCCAAGTCCTCGCTTTGCCAGATCTTCGGTGATAGCCTTCCGAGCTTCTTCTGAGGTCAAGCCGTCAAAGGAGCCGGAATTGACAAGAATGCCGTCCTCTTCGTAAGCGGCAGTTAGTTCTGAAGGATCGGGAATTCTATCTGAATCGGTCGGGCGTATGACGACTCTTAGAGGCAAGCCGTATTTTTTCGCAAACTCAAAATCTCGCTGATCGTGGGCCGGCACCGCCATAACCGCTCCCGTGCCGTATTCCATCACAACGAAGTTAGCTACATAAATGGGCATGCGATGACCGGTCATGGGATTAATGCAGTAGCGCCCTGTGAAGACTCCTTCCTTTTCGAGAAGTTCCTCCGTGCGAGCAGTTCTTTTTGCTTTTTTGGCTTCCTCAACAAAAGCCATCACTTTAGCTTCATGTTCAGTGTTCCGGCAAAGTTCGGGCACGAGAGGATGTTCCGGAGCAAGACTCATGAAGGTGGCTCCAAAAAGCGTGTCGGCTCGAGTCGTAAAAACGGTGATCTTCGTTCCATCCATGCCTTCCACAGGAAAGTCTATCTCGCTTCCGTAGCTTTTACCGATCCAGTTACGCTGCATCACAAGGACTCGTTCGGGCCAGCCATCCAGCTTATAGGTATAATCCAGCAGTTCGTCAGCGTAGTTGGTAATCTTCAGGAACCACTGTTCCATTTCCTTCTGAATAACGGTGGTTCCGCATCTCCAGCAGGCTCCACCTTCCACCTGTTCATTAGCGAGCACGGTATGGCAGCTTTCACACCAGTTAACGTAGGCTTTTCTTCGATAAGCCAGCCCTTTTTCAAACATTTTTATGAAGAAAAGCTGTTCCCAGCGGTAATAGGACGGATCACAGGTAGCGAATTCTCTGGACCAGTCGTAAGAAAAACCCAGTCTTTTTAGCTGTTTTTTCATGTAAGCTATGTTGTCGTAGGTCCATTTAGCGGGGTGAGTTTGAGCCTTTATAGCGGCGTTTTCTGCAGGCATTCCGAAGGCATCCCAACCCATAGGATGAAGGACGTTATAGCCCTGCATGCGGAGAAATCGAGCCACCACGTCGCCAATGGTGTAGTTTCTTACGTGTCCCATGTGAATGCGTCCGGAAGGGTAAGGGAACATTTCAAGAAGATAAAACTTTGGCTTACTGTCATCTGCCTTCACCGCAAAGACGTTCCGCTCATCCCAGATTTTCTGCCATTTTTCTTCAATCCTGTGCGGATGGTATTTAACCTCCATATTTGACTCCCTTCTCCCTTATTCAATATTCAATGCGATAGAAATCGTCATCCAAATTCCCTTGCCAGGGAAGCTGTATTATGGTCAACTTTAGACTCTGTTGACAAGCTTATTTCAGGGCTGTCTGGAAATTATCTTGCATTCACGGGAGTTCAAACATGAAGCGATATGTAATCATTCCCTGTAGATACGATTCGTCAAGACTTCCCGGGAAAGTGCTTCTCGACCTCTTCGGACGTCCGCTTATTCAGTGGGTTTATGAGGGGGTTCTGGAAGCAAAACTTGTGGACGATGTATTTGTCGCAACGGATGACAGGCGCATCGAAGAAGCCTGCAGAAAGTTTGGAGCTAGAGTCATTTTTACTCGAAGCGATCATAAAAGCGGCACAGATCGAGTAGCCGAAGCCTGTTTCAATCTGGGCTGTGATGAAAGCGACATCATCGTAAATGTTCAGGGTGATGAACCGCTTGTTACCGGCCAGATGGTCGATCTACTGGTTGAAGCTCTTCTGAAAAATCATCAAATATCGATGGCGACTCTGGCTTTTAGATCATCTTTTTTTGAGGACTTTCAGAATCCCAATGTTGTCAAAGTTGTTTGCGATAAGAATATGCGAGCTCTTTATTTTTCTCGCGCTTCTATCCCTTTTAATCGAGACGGTTGGAAAGAAGGGTCCTTCTGGAAGCATCAGGGATTTTATGCTTACCGCTATGGCTTTTTAAAGAAATTCACTGCGATCCCACAATCAGAACTGGAGCAATGTGAAAAGCTAGAGCAGTTAAGGGTTCTGGAACATGGTTATTCCATCCTTGTTGTGCCTTCGCCTAAAGACACCATCGGCATTGATACAGCCGAAGATGTTGAACAGTTCAAAAATTATGTCAGGAAGATGGGTTTTCAAGCCACGAATTAATAGCCTTACGTAGCGGCTCAGGAATGGTTGAAACTTTGCGTTGCTCTCCCCCTACGCAGACCAGAGCAAATATTGCTTGAACGCAGGGAATGACTTCACCGCCAGGACTTTCTCGATCTATACGCTGAATAACCACAATGCTTCGGCTTCTCAATTCTTCAATGCCTGTGGCAACATTTACGACGTCATCGTAATTAAGCGGATTGAAGTAGGCGCAGGTAAGCTGAGCGACGGTAAGATGCATACCGTATTCGTCCATAAGGCGTCGGTAGGGAAAACCTATGTGGCGGAAAAAATCGTCACGAGCTATTTCAAAAAAATGGAAATAATTACCGTGATAAACTCCAC
Organism: Thermodesulforhabdaceae bacterium; assembly: GCA_037482015.1. Taxonomy (NCBI): domain Bacteria; kingdom Pseudomonadati; phylum Thermodesulfobacteriota; class Syntrophobacteria; order Syntrophobacterales; family Thermodesulforhabdaceae; species Thermodesulforhabdaceae bacterium. Next base: position 46,951 of record JBBFKT010000001.1, on the reverse strand, counting down.
CTCCTATGTCAATCTCATACAGGGGCACTCGAAGAACTGTGCGATGACTTGGTTCGAAGAATCGAGGCTTCATTTTTTCCATGGATTTTCTGTCTCCCTGAGTCTCTTCCAAAAATCCCAATTCGCCAACATTATTCTGTTCCCGCTTTTTCTTAGGCTTTCTTTTTTCGCAGGAAATTTATACTATAAAGATTGAAAAATTCTGTCCACGAATTTTACTAAGACGGAATGAATCTCTTGAAATAACAGTTCTAAGTTAAGCCCTTGTCGGGCTACATCATAGAGAGAAAGGACTAAAAAACACTAATGAAGACTCTAAGCTGGTCTAAAAGATCGCACAAGCCTAGAGAATCAAAAAAAAAGTTTAATTTTACCATCCACAGACAGGCTCAGAAGTTGCTTGATCTTATAGGCACGCCGGAAAAACGCCCCTTTACGCCGGATCCTTTTCAAGTAGAAGCGATAACACTCGTAGATAAATACGATGTATTGGTTACGGCTCCAACGGGTGCCGGTAAAACTTATATCGCTATAGAAGCTATAAAAAAGGTTTTTTCGAAGGGTGGTTATTCCTGGTATGCATCACCGCTCAAGGCTTTATCAAATTCCAAATATGCCGAATTTTCGGAAATTTTTGGCGCTGAAAATGTGGGAATCCTAACGGGTGATCGTAAAGAAAATCCTGAAGCTCCTATTATTGTGGGAACAACCGAAATTCTCCGTAATCAACTCTACGACGTAATGCATCAGGGAGAATACCTCAATGTTGATCTTGTAGTTATGGACGAAGCTCACTATCTGGGAGATGAAGATCGAGGCGTGGTTTGGGAGGAAGTGCTTATATATCTTCCCAGCCGAGTTCGCATTTTGCTTCTATCGGCGACGATACAGAACGCTCAGGAAATTTGCGACTGGTTGGGCTGGCTCCGGAAAACTCCCTGCAAATGGGTTTCAGCAAATGAGCGCCCTGTGCCTCTTTATCCTCTCTTTTTGTTCCCCGAAGGGGAACTCGTGCCTCTTGCAACCAATAAGGGATTTTTCGAAAAGATCGATACAATAAAGCCGAAGAATTTTGAAAGGACTCACTTTCCAGACATTCCTCACATTATGGAAGCTCTTCGCAAGGCAAACCTTCTGCCGGCGATATTTTTCCTCAAATCCAGAGCGGACTGCGAGAAAGCCATTTCACTTTGTCCTCCGGTTTATGAAACGAGTCTCAGCACGAGTCGGGAAGAGTTTGAGGAAGTTCTGGAGGAATTACTAGATAAATATCCCTACCTAAGGGATCACAAGCATCTGGAAATTCTCAGAGCTTCTCGAGTAGGGGCTCACCACGGTGGACAGCTTCCCCAGTGGAAAATACTTCTTGAGAAGCTCATGCAGGGCGGATACCTGGAAGCTATCTTTTCCACATCTACAGTAGCCGCCGGCGTGAACTTTCCTGCTCGAACGGTGGTGATAACTCAAAGCGATCGATTCAATGGTCATGAGTTTGTGGCGCTTACGGCTACGGAACTTCATCAGATGACTGGTCGAGCCGGGCGACGAGGGATGGATGAAGCCGGTTTTGTGCTTGTTGTTCCAGGACCTTATCAGGATCCGCGTTATATTCATGATTTGCTGGGAAGTCCACCGGAGCCTATAGAAAGCAAGGTCAGAGTAAATTTTTCTATGGTGCTTAACCTGCTTCTTTCTCACAAGCCAGAAGACATAAGAGATCTCTTTGCGCTATCGCTTGCCACATTTCAGCATGTCTCTGAAGAAAAACCCAAGGTCAAAAAGCTTCGTCAGCGAGTAGAAAAGGAAATTTCAGAATGGTCAGAAGATATGGCCTGCAAGGCGGGCTTAAATTTTGTGGACATAAGGCGTCAACACAAACAACTTTCCGCTCGAATTTCCCACCTTAGAGCATCAAAATCCAAAAAAGCCGTTCCAACCGCTATGCAACATCTTCTTGTGCGAGGAAGAATTTTTACAACCAGGCAAAAGGTGCCTTATGTGCTTGTTGAAAGACCAAGGCTAGATGATAAACAGGTTAAAGCTATTAGGCTTACTCTGCCCTTGAAAACTCGTAAAAACATTGTAAAGATTTCGAGGATCAAGTTTTCTAGCATAGCATACCTGCATCACCATATTGATCAACTTCCAGAACCAACCGAAAAAGAAAAGTGGGAAGAAATCATACAGAATCTTTCTCTGAACAAATCCTTGGGATCATCCGGAGAACTTTTCGAAAATCCCTTTGATGCTGCGGAGAAAGAGATTCGCGCACTTATGGAGCTTCGAGATAAGATGCCCTGTTCTGGATGTACTTTATATGGGCCTTGCATTAAAGAAACAGATCATCCTTTCACGAGAATTATGCACAGGTGTGAATCTCTTGCTGGAAGGATCGCCTCTGTTCAGGAGCAGCTATGGAGATCCTTTCAATATTATTTCCGATTTTTACTTCAAGAAGGTTACGTGGATGAGAGGGGATCTCTTACTGCGGATGGGCTCTGGGCATCGAAACTGAGACTTGATCAGCCTCTTCTCATATCCGAAGGGATCCGGCTGGGGCTTTTCCCTGAAGATGACCCTGCTCTTCTAGCAGCTCTAATTGCACCTTTTGTTATGGATAGAGACCGCGGGCAGGACATGGAACTCACATCACTTGCCTATCGGTATCCCGAACTTTACGAACGTTACTTCACGTTACTAAGAGGGCTTCAGGGCATAAGGATGCGGCTTCAGAGTTGGGGGTTTTCGACGCCTCCTCTTCCCTTCTGGACTGTGGTTACTCTTTACCTGTGGGCGAAAGGGGAACCGTGGGAACTTGCGAGAGACGTCACGGGCATGGATGAAGGCGACCTGGTAATGCTCATTGTCCGAACTGCTGACCATCTCAACCAGATTGAATCTCTTTACAGCACTCACCCAACTCTCGCCGAATCAGCAAGGGCAGCACGTCTTGCCATAATGAAAGAACCGGTCATTACGGTGCTATAAAAAATGAAATGGGCAATTATTTCAGATATTCATTCTAATATTGAGGCCTTTGAAGCCGTGCTGAGAGATATCAGCACCTGGCGTGTGGATCGCATTATTCATCTGGGGGATCTTGTAGGGTATAATGCCAATCCTCGAGAATGTATCGATCTGGCAAGACAGGAAGGAATGCAGGGTGTGCATGGAAATCATGATCTTGCAGCGCTAGATCTTGCCATGTCGGAAGGTTTTAACATTCTTGCCTATCAGGCGATTCTTTTTACTAGATCCCAGATCGATGACAGTTCAAGAAAATATTTGGAACGACTTCCCTTTTGTCTTATTCTGGAGGGAGAAATAGCCTTCTTCCACGGATCGCCGGAAAACGTGAACACTTACATTATGAACATCTACCAAGCCAAACGAGCTTTCAACTACATCATGAAACAACTCGTTTCTGTGCGCATAGCCTTTTTCGGACACACTCACTTAAGAAGACTCTGGCACAGGGACAGAGTTGGAAAAGTAAGAAGCATACCAATAGAATCGGATATAGTGACGCTCAAGGAAGACGGGATATATCTGGTAAACCCTGGTAGTGTAGGACAACCTCGGCAGCGAGACAACCGAGCCCATTATCTTATTTTTGATTTTTCGGATCGAAAGATCATTTTTAGGTCTGTTCCATATGATATTCACAAGGCTCAGGAAAAGATCTTAAAAGCTCAACTGCCGGAGTTTTTGGCTCTGCGACTGGCAGAGGGAATTTAACAGAATTTGAGGAATAGTTAGTGTTAGGGATTGGGGATTAGGGAATAATCAAAAATATATAATGAGGAGGAATGGGGCGTATGTTTGGATCGAAGGAAATCGTTACAAGGACAGGAAAAAAGCTGATCATTCGACCTATGGTTAAAGAAGACGAGAAGGGGCTGTTTGAGTTTTTTTCAAGGCTTCCAGACGAACTTCTGATGTTCATTAGACATAATGTAAAAGACCCGCAGATTGTTAAAGAATGGGCTGAACATCTCAATTATGACCGAGTTTTACCTATTATCGCTCTTGATGGAGATAGGATTGTTGCGGATGTTACGCTTCACAGGATACCTTACGGATGGAAGCGGCACATTGGTCAGGTAAGAATCGTTGTCGATCCGGCCTATCACGGACAGGGAGTAGCAACGGCTATCCTCAACGAACTGGTGGAACTTGGTGCCGAACTTGGACTTGAAAAGCTCTGGGCAGAAGTTCCTCTTGATTCAGTAGCAGCGGTCAAGGCTTTCAAAAATGCCGGATTTCGTTGCAAAGCTGTCGTTGAGGGGCTTGTAAAAGACCTTAGAGGCAATAATGTAGATATACTCATTATGGTTTGCGATATTGAACACTATTTTGATGCAAGATGGCTTAAAAAAAGCGGAACAAACGCCCCGGAGCGAATAATGAATTTCTAAGAATTTTAAGGGATATGCCATCCCTTTCCGAAATCAGGAAAATCGGCAAGTAGAGCTTTTTGAAGCTCGCGGGCATTATGAAATCTTGCTTTCCAATTTTTTTCAAGACATTTGAGAATCAAGGCTTCAAGGTTGGGCGATAGCCCTGGAGCATGGACACTTGGAGGCTCGGGAGGAGATTCCAAGATCATGTCCATAAGTTCTTTTTCATTTTCGGAATAGAAAGGCACATAATCAGTTACCAAAGCGTAAAGGATAACACCAAGAGCCCACACGTCACTTGCTATACGGCTTTCTCCCCGAATCTGCTCTGGTGCCATGTAGGGTCGAGAACCTATAACGGTGCTACTTATACTTCTGCGACTCACATCCTTAGCGGTTCCAAAATCGAGCACTTTGGCAATACCTCTTGAAGTTACTATGATATTTTCAGGCTTTAGATCTCGATGCATAATGTGATGGTCGTGAGCGTATGCTACCATATCAAGAACTTGCAGAAAAACCTGTTCTTTTTCAGATGGAGTCATTCCCTCATCCATTAACTGCTGAAGAGTTTTACCTTCAACAAACTCTTCTATAATGATTGTTTTCCCTTCTTGTTCCAACACTTCGATAACCTTAACCGCATTGGGATGATCTTGAAGTTTCTTAAGAATTTCTGCTTCCTGCAAAAACTTGGGATTGGCTTTTTCATCGTGGGGAATTTTTGCTACAGCGAAATGTTCGCTAATAGTTCCTTTACGCTGGACTAGCCACACTTCACCGAAACTTCCGAATCCCAGTCTTCGTATTCGAACCCATTTGCCGCCGATAATCGGGGAACATTCCACCGCTTGGGAAATGGCTCGAGAACGGAAAAGAACTGACATAATATGTTTAATAAAGGAGCCGAAGTTTTCTAGTTTACTCGATCTCTTTTGTTCACCAGTCGAAGGATTTTCTAAAAAATCTACAGCTTTTTTCACGAACAACAGGAGGCGTCCTTTAAGCATAGATTCTGAATCTTCGCTAGAGGCATAATCGAATACGGGATATCGTTCTGCAAACTCCAAAGCTGGGAAATTTTCCTGAGAAGAAGGATCCAGGAAAACAAAGAGTGGGAAGTTTTTCAAGGCATCGAATTTGGAAGCGTCTCCTTTCCATAATACGAATGCAATAGCCGAGGATGTCCTCAAACGACCTTCGTCAAAGAAAATCTCGAAATCTATCTGGGGAAAATTCTCTGATAAAATTCTAGTTAATTTCATCTGGAGCGAGTCATGAAGATCTATCAACAGAAGTGCTATTTTTTGCACCGCAGGCTATCCTCAAATCGTTTTAGATTAAAAAGGGGGTTCTGAAATATCTCAGAACCCCCTTTATGTTAGCAGATCAAGGAGATCAAGTTAAGAGCAAAGCATCTATTCCTTTGCGTAACGAGGTCTCTTGGTCACGAGGGCGATTATTATACCGAGGATGATAAGAAGACCGGCAATATAGAAAGCGTAATCATATGATTTATACTTGTCGTAGATGTAACCGGCAAGCTTTGGCATGAAGGCCCCAAGACCCCAACCGATGAATACCAGACCGTAGTTAAAACCGAGGTTCTTAGGACCATAGAAGTCTGCGGTAAAGGATGGGAACAGAGCAAGCCCACCACCGTAGCACCAGAAACCGATAGCCGTAGCAATGAAAAGCAGGACAACATTTTTAATGCTCAAAAGATAGGGAAATGCAAACATTACGATACAAGCCGCTATGTAGTTGATTATAAGAGCGTTCATACGTCCGATTTTGTCGGAGATAATACCCGTTCCAATACGACCAACGGTGTTGAAGACGGCACCCCAGGACACGAGTAGATAACCTGCTGCCATAATTTTTTCGATCATCTTTGCTGCATGACCGATAAGGAGAAGTCCTGCCTGGGTATTAATTGTAAACATAATCATGAGAGCATAGAACTGCCAGGTTCTCACCATTTCCCCTGCAGTCCAGTCGAAGCGAGTCTGAGTTGCAGCTCTTGCAGCCGACTGAGCGGTAGCTGGAGGTGGAGGAGGCACATAACCAGGTTCAGGCCATGCAAGTAGTTGAGCAGCAATTAAAATTACGATCAAATATACAATACCAAGCACGTAAAAAGATGCGCTCATGCTGTAAGTTGTAATAAGCCACTTAGCAACTGGAGCGACGTAAAAAGCCGCCAGACCGTAACCACCAACGACTATTCCAGCAATCATTCCTCTTTTATGTGGTCCAAACCATTTAACTGCTGCGGGTGTAGGGGCTGCATAACCAACTCCCATTCCAATGCCGCCGAGAACCCCGAAACCTAAAAGTATGCCTGCATATGTTTTCATTATGCCCGACAGGATAAGACCAGCTCCAATAGCAACACCACCAATGGATGCCGCAACGGTTGGACCATATTTGTCCTGAATTCTACCTCCAGGGATCATAAGAAGAGCAAAAATTAATATACACAATGATGCGGGGTTTGATGCCTGCTCTGCGGTAAGAGGTGTCCAGCCCTGAGCGGTCATAAACTTAGCATCGGTAAGATACTTAACCCACACGCTCCAGGCATACAAACACCCCAAACAAAGATTGACCGTCATACCAGCAAAAACGACTTGCCACGCTTTCCCAGGCTCTTTTGCAACGGGTTGAGCATTTGCCATAATTACGCCTCCTTTCCTCTGGTAAAAAGACTAACCTTTAAACCCTTTACCTTAAAAAAACCTTTTACGGAGACGTTCTGGCGAAATTGGACTTCGTGAAACACCAGGAAGTTTGAAATAAGTGCTTGAATCAAAACCCTTAATGAATTGCTTTTGTGGAGAACTCTAATGAGCACCATAAAGACGCAGGAAAAAGACCCTTGCTAAAATTCTCTCCCTCCCTCTTTCTTGCTCACCTCCTCTCGGTTGCTAGGTTAGCCATACTTTGAACACCTACCACCTTCCATTCCTGTTGTCTTTCTATCCAAAAGGACCTTCGTAAGTCAAGACAAAAATACAAGTCTTTTTAGGTTGTTACAAATAGAACAATCTTCCGCAGGGCTTATTTAGTCAAAGGGCAATAAGATCAATTTATTCAGAGAGTTGTCGTGAATTATGGTATTTTAATTTTTCTTGCTATCAGAGCTATTGTTCAAGTAGAAGTGAAGAGCAAGAAAAAAACAGCTTTCGAGGATTCAAGATGGTGTGGGCTAGACACGGTGTGTTGTTTTATAAAAATCATCCAGAATGTTTGGAATTTACTGTAAAGATGGAAGAATTTCTTAGCTCCAAAGGGATTTCTTCATGTTTTTACATCAATGTGGAGAATCCTCCAGATCCAAAAAGCATAATGGCGTATCTTGATCACTCGGAAACTATCGCCATAGTGATAGGAGGAGACGGAACCTTTCTAAGCGCTGCCAGATGGTTACATTCATACAATGTTCCTATTGTTGGCATAAACTTTGGTGGGTTGGGATTTCTCACTGAAATTCCCAGGGACAGATGCTTCGAAGAATTAAATGGTATCCTGGAAGGGCACTATGCGACCGAAGAGAGACTAAAGATGGAAGTGACCGTTTTCAGAAATAATACTGTTTGTTTCCGCCAATCTGCTATCAACGATGTGGTTATAAACAAGGGCGCTCTGGCTAGAATCATCGACTTTCACGTATCAGTAAACAAGCAATACTTAAACTACTACAGAGCTGACGGCTTAATTGTTTCCACCCCTACGGGTTCGACGGCTTATAATCTTTCTGCCGGGGGGCCCATAATCTGCCCCACGGCTCACGTTGCAGTAATTACTCCTATTTGTTCCTTTAACTTGACCGACCGCCCTATTGTTATTTCTACACCTTTTGAAATAAATATCTTCCTAGAAAGCCAGGATCAGGAAGTTTTTTTAACCTGCGACGGTCAGGTAGGAACCGCCGTTGCGTTTGAAGACTCCATCCTAATTACTCCATCTTCAGACTTTCTAAAATTTATGAAACCCCTTAACGTCAACTACTTTGAAATTCTCCGAACAAAGCTCAAGTGGGGGCAAAGCGCAAAACAGTCCAGGATTTTTTCACAAAGCTCTTAGCCATTCTGGTTTTAAGGAAATTTCTCCTTTCAATGCAGCATCAATGGTTTTTATAGCTTCATCCTTGCCTTTTGGAAATCTCACTTTGAGCGGTAGATAGTTAGAAGCATGGTTAGACATGAAAAGACCTCGGGAAAGATGGGTGTTCATGATCATCTCTCTAAGTTCGCAAAGTAGTCCCTTGGAATCGGGCATGCGGAAATCGCCTCTAATATAATCCTCCCCAAGAGGCGTGTTTGGAAGAATCATCAAGGTGAGAGCTCCCACATAGTGTGGATCCATCTCGCTAAGAATCCATCCTGTTGCTGCGGCGTGTTCAAGGGAGCGTTCTATTCCAGCAATGCCAAGAAGCACTGTAACAGATAGCGTAATGCCAGCTTCTTTGACGCGTTTTCCAGCTTCAATCATGCGTTCTGGAGAAACGCCTTTTCTAATTGCCTGAAGAGTCTCCCTATCGCCGCTTTCCACTCCAAGATAGATTATTCCAAGCCCAAGATCTCTAAGTTCTTCAAGTTCGCTTGGTGATTTGCGGAGAATGCTTTTAGCGTTTCCGTAAAGCCCAACTCGCTGAACCCAGGGCATATGTTTGCGGATAAGCTGTAAAATCCAAACAAGTTTTTTATGAGGCATTATGAGAGCATCTCCATCGCACAGAAAAACTCTTCTCAGGAAAGGAAATTGCTGAGAAGCCAGAATAATGTCTTTTTCAATAATAGTGTCATCTTTTATCCTGAATCGCACTCCTTTGTAGGTGCCGCAAAAGGTGCATTTGTTATGGGAGCAGCCAACGGTTACCTGAAGGATTATACTCTGAGCTTCACTCGGCGGTCTGATGATAATTCCCTCGTAATGAAGGTCTTCTCCTTTCATTTTGACTCTCCTTTTTCAAACAAAATTTATTTTCCGGAGGAGTGATATGCCAGTAAACAGTTGTAACATCAACATCTTAGTAAAGCCGTTTGAAATACCATACCCTGGATGAAATCTAGCAGTATCTGCTGCTTACCCTTTTAGCTTCTAATGAGTCAACCAGAAGGTGCAAGTTTAAAATTGGGTCTTCTGGTTTGCATCCTGCGAACTTTTAGAACACCCTTTCATCTCAATTTTTATATGTTCCATTGCTAACAAAAAGCTAGTCTGTTTTGTTTGTATTTCATTTTCATTTTGACAACTATTTGTGAATTTTTTTATAATCCCGGACCGGGTCAATTTTATTAATGTAAAGGGGGTTATGATGGTGCAGAGATTTAACTTATCTAAGTGGTTGTTCTTGTGGTTTTCTTTTGTTGTTTGTTTTGTCTTATCCCATCCTGTGCTAGCTTACGCAGCCGAAAAAACGGTTGAAGGCATGGCAGGAGGAAGCACAAAACCTTGGTGGTTTTGGGTTATTGTTTTGTTTATTTTCTGCTTCATTCTTGGAATAATTGCCGTGCTTGCCGGGGTGGGAGGAGGAGTATTGTTTGTTCCTCTGGTAAGTGGCTTTTTCCCGTTTCATCTTGACTTTGTCAGAGGAGCAGGATTGTTGGTGGCTCTTGCTGGAGCGCTAGCGGCAGGACCGGGTCTTCTAAGGAGAAATCTTGCAAATCTTCGGCTCGCTTTACCAGTAGCACTTATTGCATCATCTTGCGCCATTGTGGGAGCTTTCATGGGCTTAGCTCTTCCCACAAAAGTCGTGCAGATCTGTCTAGGTTCAACAATTATTTTGATATCGATCATCCTGGCAACATCCAAAAACCTTGAAAGACCGGAGGTCAAGCAACAGGATGCTATAGGACTTGCTCTTGGTATGTCGGGAGCTTATGTGGAAGAGTCCACCAGGGAGGTTGTTGAGTGGAAAACTCATAGAACGCTTAAGGGTTTATTACTGTTTATCATCATTGGTATAATGGCTGGTATGTTTGGTTTGGGAGCCGGATGGGCAAATGTGCCTGTGTTGAATCTAATTATGGGCGTCCCGTTAAAGATAGCCGTTGGAACCAGTAAGTTCCTTCTCTCTATAACGGATACTTCGGCAGCATGGATTTATCTGAATCAGGGCTGTGTTATTCCTCTAATGGCTATACCATCAATTATCGGACTTATGCTAGGATCATTTGTTGGAGTAAGACTTCTTGCCGTTGCAAAACCAAAGTTCATCCGTTATATGGTCATAGCCGTGCTACTTTTTGCAGGCATCAGGGCTCTCCTCAAGGGGCTAATGGGTTAATTTAGGGAAATTTGAAATAAGAGAGGGCATTAAGAATGGAAAAAAAGGCGATTGAAACCAAAGCGGCTCCAGAACAAATCATTTACGCCGACATCTTATTTTATGGAAGCTGGTCGGCTATTGCTATTATGACTATTACATACATACTTTACATAGTCGGTGTCCTTGATCCTTACATACCCCTTAAGGATGTTCCTCTTCATTGGTCTAAAAATGTTCATCACTATGTCGAAGAAGCGCGCATTCCCACAGGATGGGGATGGCTGACGCTTATAGGCAAAGCTGACTTTTTGAATTTCATCGGTATCGTGCTACTAGGGGCTCTTACAATTATTGGATTTATTTCCCTCGTCCCAGCGTATATAAAGAAAAAAGACACATTGTTCACCATAATATCAATTATCGAAGTGCTTGTCCTCATTCTAGCCGCATCTGGCATTCTTAAAACCGGTGGTCACTAAAATACCTTGCCATTCACAGGGAAAGCCGATTAAATTCGGTTTTCCCTGGGTCTTTATTTTTCATACTTACTCTAAAGTTATGCATGTTATAATGAATTGAAGTTTTTAATGTAAGGGGAGAAAAGATAAAAAGTGAAAATTCTTGTTACCTTAAGTGGTCAGGAAATAGCTCCCCGTTTTGATCTAACGACAGAAGTTTTGATAGCCATCTGTAGCAAGCAGGGTGAGATCGAAGATGCCAAGGTTATCGTTCTCCCGCAGGCTTCCGCCGATGATCTATGCCATTTTATTGTTAAAGAAAAAGTTGATGTTGTTATATGCGGTGCGATTGAGGAAGAATATTTTCAGTATCTGGTCTGGAAAAAGATCAAGGTTTTTGATTCTGTAATCGGAATGGCTACAGAAGCAATTCAACATTTCGCTAAGGGAACGCTAACTCCGGGAAAACTTCTAGCCTGAGGTTAATTTGCCATGTACCTATTTGAAAAAATTGAAAAGATCATTTCAAGTTTTTTGACTATACCCGAAGATGTTGAACCTTCCATTCGCTATGACATCCTGAAGCGTAATATACTGGCGTTAATGCTTATTGTGACTGTCGTGCCCATAACAATTATGGCCATTCTAAATTATCATCAATACCAGAGCGCCATAAAAGGAGAAGTATTTTCCCCTCTACGAATGATCATTAATAAAACTCGCCACTCCTTCGAACTTTACCTTAGAGAAAGAATGTCAGCAATGAAGCTGCTAGCCTCTGTTTATAGCTTCAGAGAACTCTCGGATGATGAGACCCTAAACCGACTATACCATGTAATCAGGAAAGAATACAGCGGGGTTGTTGATATAGGACTTATTGATGATAGCGGCAATCAGGTTTCTTACGCTGGACCCTATGATCTCAAGGGAAAAAATTACCGTGACCAACATTGGTTTAACGAAGTTCAAATTAGAGGCTCTTACATTAGCGATGTATTTCTAGGGTACCGCCGATTTCCTCATGTTGCTATAGCCATTCAACAATGGGAAGAACCAGGAAAGCGGTGGATACTCAGAATGACAATAAACATAGACCACTTCAACGAACTCATAAGCTCTATGGGGCTTGAACCTGATTCAGAATCTTTTCTAATAAATCATCAAGGAATCTGCCAGACAAGTTCTAAAAGTTTCTGTAAGATTCTTGAACCATCTCAATTAGGAACATTGCCTGTAAGCTACGACCCAGCAACTATCACAGTAAGTTACCAAAACCAAACCTACTATGTTTCTTACATATATTTCACTCACCCAGAATACATCCTGGTTATCGTCAAACCAGAAGCCAGAGTTCTTACGGCCTGGTATTCTTTAAGAAAGGACTTTTTTATTGTCTTTACGATAAGTTTTATACTAATCGTTGGTTTCATTTTCCAACTCACTTCTATCTTGATGCGCCATATAAAGGAATCTGACGAAAAACGAGAATTAGCCTTCAGAGAAATGCAACACTCTCAGAAGCTTTCTTCAATAGGGCGTCTTGCAGCAGGAGTCGCCCACGAAATTAACAATCCTCTCTCTATTATTAGCGAGAAAGCTGGTTTAATGAAGGATCTTCTTACAACCAGACAGTCATTCCCTGAAAATGAAAAATTCATTTCATTAGTCGATTCCATAATAAAGTCCGTTGATCGATGCCGGGACATCACTCATCGTCTGCTGGGTTTTGCAAGAAGAATGGATGTTAAGATGGAAATTCTCGACCTGAATGATGTCATCAAAGAAACTTTGAGCTTCCTTGAAAAAGAAGCTTTGTATCGTAACATTAAAATTCGTTTGAATCTTGGTGACAATCTTCGTATTTCTTCAGATCGAGGTCAACTCCAGCAGGTATTCTTAAACATAATTAACAATGCCTTCGATGCCGTTGACGAAGGCGGAGAAGTATATATTGCCACGTGGGAACCGGATATGGACACGGTGGCGGTAACGATTAAAGATAACGGCAAAGGAATGTCTAAGGAAGTGCTTGCTCACATCTTTGAGCCGTTTTTTACAACCAAAAAAGGTTACGGAACGGGTTTGGGACTTTCTATAACTTATGGTATCGTTAAAAAGCTTGGAGGAGACATAAAAGTAACCAGCAAAGAAGGTGAAGGAACGACTTTCATTGTGTTCCTGCCGAAAAAACCCAAAGAAACAGTGTAAAGGTGAATTATGGCTAAAAAGGTCCTTCTTATCGACGACGAAGAAGAATTCACGACAACTCTAGCTGAAAGGCTAACCCTTAGAGGATTTGATGTCAAATACGCTTTCGATGGCGAAGGGGGCCTCATGGAGCTAGAACAGTGGCAGCCGGATATCGTTATCCTGGACATTCTTATGCCGGGCATAAGCGGAACAGAGGTTTTAAAACGAATAAAACGCCAGTTTCCAGAACTTCCTGTTATCCTTCTTTCTGGACACGGAAGCGTAAGAGACGCCATAGAAGGCATGAAGTATGGTGCAGTAGACTTTTTGATGAAACCGGTTGACATTACTGAATTAACCGCAAAAATCCAACATTACCTTCACCAGAAAAACTCGCAGGAAACGCCGTGAAACCTCAGCAAGAAGCCTACTTCATGGGACGAATAGCCGCGGCAATAACTCACGAACTTAAAAACATTCTAGCCGTCATTAGCGAAACTATCGGGCTTCTGGAAGACCTCGCCAACATGCCATTACAAGATGTCCCACCGGATAAGTATCTGGGAAAGATTAAAAAGTCATTAACCACTGTTAATGCTCAGGTTGCAAAAGGCATCAACTTAGCAGATGATTACAATCGCTTTGCGCACATTCTGGATAACCCTACGAAGAGGATAAACCTCTGTGACTCCATCCAGCATCTTATCAGGTTATGTAGCCACATCATTCACCTGAAACAGATTAAAGTGGAACAGCAGATTCCGGAAGGTAAACAAAATATTCATCTTACAACATCTCCTTTTTACTTATATATGGTTGTTTTCGAGATATTGGATGTTCTCATGAGCCAATTATCCCCCGGTTCTTCCATAACAATAAAAACGAATAAGAACGGGAACATCGCTATGATCTGCTTTGCTTCCGAAGATTCCAGAGGCATATCACAATTCAGTGCCATCGTTAAACAGTTTAGCCTTTCGGTAGAGCCTATTCTTAAAGAATTTGAAGCACAGTGGTTCTTCGATGATGAAGAAAAGACGCTAAAGCTACTTATTAGGGATCTTGATCCGGGTACACATCTGTCTGTGGCCAAATGAAATCTTCAAGTTTTCAGCCGATTCAGTCTTACAGAATTCCCCGAAAAGGTTATTTCTATGTAATCCTTGCGGCGGTATGCTGGGCTGTTTCCGGCACAGCTGGTAAATATTTATTTCAGCATGGAATTACTCCTTATGAACTGGTTCAGATTAGACTTTCTCTGTCAGTAATTACATTGGGCGCCTATCTTTTTGTAAAAAAACCGTCTCTTCTAAAAATTTCCAGGCAGGATATTCTATATTTTGCCGCTCTTGGAATGCTGGGCATGGGAATGGTTCAGTTCACCTATTTTTATGCCATTAGTAAAATCCCTGTGGCATCGGCTATTTTGCTTGAATATCTCGCGCCGCTTATTATAACTCTTTATAGTCTCATTATCTTGAGGGAAAAGCCCCGTGCATCAGTCATTGTCGCTCTCGTTAGCGCTATTGCTGGATGCTATCTGGTTGTAGGTGCTTACAACTTGGATTTGCTTTCAATAAACAAACAAGGAATTATGGCCGGTATAGGTTCGGCCGTTTCATTTGCATGGTATTCTCTGTATGGGGAGCGAGGCATGCGGCGCTACCATCCCTGGACGGTTCTCTTTTACGCGCTTTTTTTTGCCTGCATTCTCTGGAACATACTCTATCCCCCGCTTAAATCCTTTGAACATCGTTTTGATGCAACAGGATGGGCGCTCGTTTTTTATATCGTTCTATTCGGAACGGTAATTCCCTTTGGGCTATATTTTGAGGGGATCAACTTAATTCGAGCATCCAGAGCAAGCATCACAGCGACGTTAGAACCCATAACCGCCGCTGTAATTTCCTGGATATTCCTGGGAGAAAAACTCGGGATAGCGCAAATTATAGGTGGTATTCTCGTTATATCATCGGTTATTATCCTCCAATTGAAGAAAGAAGAAGATAGAGAAACGCCCGAAATTATTAGACGGCAAGCGGCTAAGCAATGAACAAAACTGGGATTATTTGCCTTCTCACAGACTTTGGCTTACGTGATGGCTATGTTGGGGCGATGAAGGGAGTGATAATTTCTATAGCGTCTCATGTCACGGTGATTGACATAAGCCATGAAATCGATCCCTTTTGCGTAGCTTCCGGAGCTTATGTTCTTGCTTCTGTTGTTCCTTACTTCCCTCCGGGAACTATATTTGTTGCCGTTGTTGACCCCGGTGTAGGAACTGAAAGAAAGGGGCTTATAGTGCGAAGCTCTGACAAGATTTTTATCGGTCCAGACAACGGCATATTTTCATGGATTCTTGATCCAGAATCATCAGAAATTTTCTGGATCGATCCTGAAGGTAGTTCCGCACCCTATGTTAACTCTAAAGTAAGTTCGACCTTTCACGGAAGGGACATCTTCGCCCCTATTGCTGCTCATATAGTAAATGGAATCCCTCCTGAAAAACTTAGCGTTCCTGCAGCGAATGCTCCAGTTACAGGAGAATGGCGTTATCCTCAAGCAGACGAAAAGTCCATTAGAGGTTGTGTTATTCACGTAGATAGATTTGGAAATCTTGTCACTAACATTACAAAAAATTTTTATCTTTCCTGGAAAACCCATCACTTTCCTAAGACTTTTTCGCCTCAATCACCGATAGTTGAAATAAAGTCTAACCTAATGCATATTGAAAAAACCTACGGTTCCGTTCCAAAGGGTCACCTGCTGGCTCTATGGGGAAGTAGCGATCATCTTGAAATTTCCGTAAATGAAGGAAATGCGGCGGAAAAACTATCCGTAGGATGTTTGGAGGAAGTGAGAATTCGAATGTCATGAAAGGACAAAAGGTAAAAACAAAACTCCAACAGGCTACTTATGCTTCTTTTCCAGAAAATAGGTCTTTAGCCGCCTTCATCTCGAAAAACTCTAATTTTTTCTGGATCACAGCCATATTAGCAAGTTTTCTACTTTGCCTTTTCTTTTTTCTTTACCACATAAAAGACTGGCATGAAGCAAAGGATGCCTGCTTTTACGAAGGCAAACCTACCATGGCAACCTTTGATGCCTATTATTTCATGCGTCTTACGGACGATTATCTCAGCGGAAACTACTCATCCGAAGATACCCTTCGTGGTGGAGGTGTATCAAAACCATTACAAGTTCCGCTTTTAGTGCAAATTGCCGGATTGATACGTTCTCTTACTGGTTTAAGTATGGAATACGTAGCATGGCTTCTTCCTCCTTTTCTGGCATCTTTTACAGTTCTCATCTACGCCTATTGGGCTAGATTTTTTCAAAGTCCCTTTCTGTTTGTAATTTCTTCAATTATCGGTTCTACAGCTAATATTTGGTTCCGGAGAACATCACTGGGACGCTTTGACACTGACAGCCTTAACCTTTTCTTTCCAGGCGTTTTAAGTGCATCAATTTTTTTGTTTCTGACCGGTCGTAGCTTGATAAAAAAACTTGCCGGCTTTTTAGGCATCGTAGTGAGCGTCTTTTTGTGGCATCTTTGGTGGCCTCAGGGATACAACATCGGGATCATTTTGGCTCTTGGTACCTACGGCATTTCCATATTTTTCATACCGGGAAATAGATGGGAAAAGGTCTTAAAAATAGTCATTCTCACCGGAACTTTAATCGTAGCCAGTCTTATAGTGTTACATAGATCCCATTACCTGCCAGTTCCAGGCTTTTTGAAATATCTCGACGGCTATGCTGATCTAATCTTCAAGACCGAATCAACAGAACCATCGGTGGGAACTTCAATTTCAGAACTTAAACAGCTTGACCTATCACAAGCCGCAACCCGGATGTTTGGATCTGCTATTCTCGCCATACCAGCTATACTGGGAGCCGCTTTAACTATTATCACACGACCTTTTTTTGCAATTCTATGGGCACCTTTTTTAGCTCTTGGAATAATCGGCTTTTTTTCAACCAGATTTCTTATTTTCCTTGTTCCTCCTCTTGCCTTCGGGCTTGCATTTATTCCAACCGTTTGGTTTACGCAGGAAAAAAGGTTTTTCAAGATAAAACCAAAATGGAAGTGGATAATTGGAGTGGCTTTAGCGATAATTTTTGCGCTACCAAATGTTATTACCAATCTTCGCACGCAAGTTATACCCAATATTAAATCAGAACTTGTTCATATGGCAAAGGTTCTGGGAACTATGGAACCGCAAAATAGCCCAGTATGGGCATGGTGGGATTACGGATATTTACTACAGTATTACTCAAAGAAGAAAACCTTTATTGACGGAGGCATCCAGGGACCACCAAGAATTATTGTTTCCGCTTACGGTTTTGCGATGGAGGACGTGGTAGCAGCAAAAAATTGGATCAACTGTTTCGCTCATAACGACCTTATTCCCCTAGTACAAGCCGAACAAGAGTTTGGTAGCAAAGCAAAGGCTCTGTCTTTTATGAAGGAAGCTCTTTCCGAACGAAATAATTTACAAGATGTGCTCCAGAAATATCAGCAGGGACATAATGAAAAGCTATGGCAGAAGATGCTTTTTCCAAAAACAAACGTTTTTGTTTTCATTCCTGTGGATTTTCTAAAAAAATCCTACTGGTGGTATTACTATGGCACCTGGGACTATGATCTTGCTAAAGGCGTTCATCCACTACTCTTTCCTTTTTCTCAGTGGTTTATCAACATTAACTTTAAAGAAGGTTACCTTACTACTTTAGACGGAAGGAAAGCACTTTTTAAAAAATACGCCATATCCCAAAAAGGGGAACATCCACAGGAAGTTATTGTAGCTCCTAAACATTCTGCAACGCTTCTACTCACCATACCTGGCGTAGCGATGTTGGTTGGGGAAAATTTATCTGAAAGTGCTGCTCTTAAGTTGTATTTGCGACCGGATAATTACCGCAGCGACTTTGAACTTTTATACTATCACCCGGCTTACGGTGGGATATGGCGCACCGTGCCTGAAGAAAACTAACCGTGGCGCTTTACTACCTCAAAAGAGTGATTATTTTCTAAGAGGAATCAGAAAAATATGCAATAAAGAGGAGGGTTCCAATGATCAGAAATGTATATCTTAACAAAACCATGGTGGCTGCTGATGTCGATCAGCGGGAAGCTGCACCTATAGGTAACAACCTCCTCACTACAGAGCCTGTAGAATCCCTAAATGGTGATGTTTGTGAAAAGGAAAAACAACTCACAGAAAGGGAAATATGGCTTAATAGGTGTATGGAAAATATTAAGCAGTTTATCCGTAATATAGACGTCAGCAAGCTATAAAAACTAGGAAAGAAAAATGAGCCGTTGATCTTCAAGTGAAGATTTCGGCTCATTTTTTATTATAGAGCCTTCTTCCATGGACTATATAACTCACATTGTTACAGGAGCTACCGGATACAGGATAATAAGAACTCAGAGCCTGCCCTGGACAAACGGTTGGAAAGAACAGGCTCTTACAATTTGTGGAAGTTTTTTCTTTTTGGCCTCAGTTTTACCGGACTTTGACAACATATCACGTTTGTGGGGCATGGAAGCTTATATAATTCATCACCGCGGCATGACTCATTCTATCCTCTTCATGGTGATTATAGCTTCCATTTTTGGATTTTTATTTGGCAGGTTCCTGAAGTGGGCTCCTGCACCCGGTATTTTCTTCTCAGTGCTTATAGGCACAACATTTCATCTTTACATGGATTTAATAACATCTTACGGCACTCAACTGTTCTGGCCCTTTACCAACGCACGCTTACGCCTAGATTGGGTTTTCATAGTGGATCCCATATACACAATCGGAATAATTTTTGTTCTTCTCGGATCCGCTTTATTTATTAAAAAACCAAAATTCGATTTCTCTTTTCAACTCTCTTACAATGAACAATCTCCCTCTCAACTTTCTCAGAAGGTTATCCTCTTAAGAAAAATGTTCGTTGTGGCTTTTATTCTATGGATAATAGTTTATCCTCTCTTTTGTGCTACCGCGAAGGCACTTACGTCAGCATGGATTAACAATTCAGAAAAACTTCATTCTAAATGGTATTTAATGCCAGACCTTGGGACTCCTTTCGTTTGGAAACTTATCACGTTGGAAGACAATACCTATAAAGTTGCTTCAGTGAATATAGTTGACAGAAAAATAACCTTCTCAGATCAGACCTTCACTCCCCTTGATGGCAATCTAGCCAAAAAAGCTTTTGAAAAACTTTCTTCTTTCCGAACTTATCAATGGTTTGCCGTTTATCCCTACCAACGGTTTTGGGGGAAAGATAAGATTGTCGAAATAGGAGACCTTCGGTTTTTCTCTCCGCTTCAGATAGTTCAAAATAGGCGGCCAATTCCACCTTTCACCGTGTTTATACATTTATCAAATTCTGGAAGTCCTGAGATGCTCACCTACGGATCTCCATGAAATCTTTATCTTTACTATGATTCTCTGCTGACCAAAATCATACTTCCTTTTAACATGTATCCAAAATTCTCTAATTCATGTGGCATTGCCACAATTATATCCGTAGCTATTTTAAGCCCGTCCAAAAAGAAACTGTAATATCGTTTAACTCGGTCAACAGGATTTTCAGGTTGGTCTTCAGCCACGATAAATAAATCAATATCACTTAGTCCCGTCTCTTCCCCTTTCGCAAAGGAGCCAAACAACCTTATTTCTTTTATCTCTGGAAATTTAGACAAAGCCTGTCTGCTTAGTTCTTTCAAATTATCCAAAACTTTTTCTCTATTTATAAAGATGGCCTGCACAGAACCTGATAATATCATCTGCCGCATCTATTGCTTCCTTCGCCTGTTTTTGGGTAAAGTAATCTGCGGGTTTTCCAGAAGGAAACCCATTAGGATACCTTGAGGGAATGTAATAAATATCAAGCAGCTTTGCCTTGTCCTTCAAATCTTCAGGTATATTAATTTTTGTCGATAAAATATTTGTTATTTCCACAAGAGAATGTCCCCACAGAATTAAACCTAGCTTCAGAGCTAGAGCTTTCAAAGCCTTTTCTGCCGCCTGTTGTGAAGTAAAACATGCCCATTCAAAATATTTATATTCAAGATCTAATTTTGCCCGCTCAAAGTCTCTTTTAGACTGTTCTATCCAGTCTCTCCATCTATTCATGCTAATGCCCTTTAATTTTTAAATTGTTTCAAAAACATTCTACCCTCTTTCCTGGAGAAAGTGGAGCACCAAATATTCCTTTCCCAATTATGCTAAGGATATTCGAGAAAAATTACAGTAATAGATCTAGTGGTTATTCTTATTTAGCATAAGGGCATGTCATGTCTCTGCGAGATGATAACCTCACTATCGAGTGAAAAAACATCTCCTTTTGAAACCGCCACAGAGAGCTTTCAGGTGCGTCTTGGACCGGTCTTTATTACATTCATTCGAAACAATTACCGACACGATTCCCATAACAGCATAACGAGTCATCGATCTGTAGCGATTCACGTCTCTTGCTGACGTATCCGTCGGAGAGCTATTGATTGTAACAATTCTAACCTTGATCTATGTTTCAATGTTTGCCTATACTGTAGATAAACAAAAATAAACAAGGCGCAGGAGGATAAGATATGAAGCGTTTAGAAATTGAATGGCGACATCTGGAAAAAGACGGCAAAACCTGTTGCAGATGTTCAGAAACCGGCAAAGCAGTTCAGATCGTTCATGAAAAATTGGCCAAAGAACTGGAGCCAAAGGGCTGGAAAATCGTTTTCAAAGAGACAATTCTTACAGAGCAGGAAATTTCGGAATCTAATAGTCTTTATATAAACGGCATCGCTATTGAAAACCTGCTACCTAATACAACCAAATCAGAAAATTGTTGTGACTCCTGTAGTGATATTCTTGGCTCCCCCACCAAATGCCGAACCTTAGAGAGAAATGGTCAGGTTTTTGAAGCCATACCGGCTGATATGATTTCTGAAGCAGTTCATAAGTTGATTAAATCTGATGAGAAATAGAAAAGATCTATGCCCTCTCTATGAATACTAATCAGGTTGCCAGAACTCCTGATGAGCATTATTTTTGCTTCTGGAAACAAACCAAAAGAAAGGGGGGATAGGAGAAATGATCAAATGTGATCGTTGTGGAAGTGCATTATCTCAAGGAGACACCTACGAATTTGCTGGGCAAACACTATGCGAAGACTGCTACATAGATCGTATGGCAACCCCAAAAACTTGCGACCCATGGGCGGTCTATACCGCAAAGCGAACAATTGATAAAAACCCGAGCCTTACCCCACTTCAACAGAAAATTTACGACTTTATCTCCCATCGCGGACCTTCGGATATGGAAACCATCTGTTCGGAACTTTCTATAACAGAAGATGATTTTCGCACAGCCTTTGCCGTATTGAGACACATGGAACTTTGTAAAGCATCAAAACAGGGAGACAGAGTGGTCTATACCCTTTTTAATAGCTAAAAGCTTCTCTCCGCGCAGGCAAACTTTTAAGCCTGCGCTTTTTATTCTTTAGCTCGATCCACACAAAACACGGCCGCTATAAAAAACACAACCCCCAAAACCAGTAAAACCGCGTAAGAATCAAAAGCTGGCGGCTGATTAAACAAAGCCTGTCGAATAGCTTTAGCAGCGTGGGTTATTGGCAAATAATCAAGCACTTCTCTCAAAATATGGGGCATGCGCTCAAGAGGAAAAAAAGTACCACCCAGAAATCCCATGGGCGTTATAATAAAGTTTACAAGAAGCGCCTGATCAGCATGAGACTTTACCAGCATAGCAAGACTCACTGCAATTGAAGCAAAAAGAAAGGCATTCAGGAAAAGAGCCAGCCAGAAATATACGTTATAAGAAAATCTAACTCCAAAAAACCAGCTCAGTATGATTATAACCCCGGCCCCCATCAGGGCTTTTGTAATCCCAAAAAGCACTTCCCCTGTAACATACGCCACATGACTTATGGGTGCGGCTTGAAACTCTTCGAAGACTCTCCAGTAAAACCTGGCAATGTTAATTTCAGCGGCTATACTAAATCCCTGCACCATACTGTTCATGGCAAGCAGTCCCGGAACCATAAACATCATGTAACTAACGCCGTCCACAGTAACCTTTTCGCCAACCCCATAGCCAAAAGCCACTATATAAAGAAGCGGCATAACGGACATAGATGCCAACTGACGAAAGAACCTCTGTTTAAGAATCAGAATTTCCCTGTAGTATATCGCCATCCAGCCTCTCATGACTGCACTCTTTTTCCGGTCATAGCAATGAAGACATCTTCCAGGTTCACCGGTCTAACAGAAAAAGAACCAGGATATTGTAGGGCATTTCTTTTAGCTTCTTCTTGGGTCGAGAAATAAAGAGTTTTCATATGCTCACCATCAACAATATCAAGTGCCCATTGCCCTAGAGTTTCTATAAGCTCACGAGAAGTGCCCACGGTAATAAGGTTTCCTTCCGCAAGGAAAGCCACCCTATCTGCAAGGAACTCAGCCTCTTCAATGTAATGGGTGGTCAAAAAAATCGTAGTGCCATCCATCTGAATTCTCTTAATCAAAGCCCAAATTTTACGGCGTATTGAAGGATCAAGCCCAACGGTGGGTTCGTCAAGGAATAAAATCTTGGGTTCATGGAGAAGAGCGCGAGCAATCATGACTCGACGTTTCATCCCACCTGAAAGTTCCTTTACCGGGCTTTTCGCTCTATCAGAAAGTCCAATATAATCAAGAAGTTCAGCTATTCTGGCTTTTGTAAAGTTTCTATCAAGGCGGAAGAGCCATCCGTGGATGAATAGATTCTGTTCAACTGTGAGTTCGTTATCCAGATTCAGAGCTTGAGGCACATACCCGCATTGACGTTTAGCCTGCATGGAATCTTTTTCTACATTGAAGCCATTTACGTAAGCAGTGCCTGCCGAAGCACGAGCAAGGCCGGTCAAAATCTTAATAGTTGTAGTTTTTCCGGATCCGTTGGGACCAAGGTAGGCAAAGAGTTCTCCTTCCCGAACCTTTAGACTGACCCCTTTAAGAGCTTCCACTTTTCCGTAGTTTTTACGAAGATCGACAAGTTCAATCGCCGTTTTCCCGTTATCTCCGTTCATTTAAACATATCCCCTGCTTCAACCTGGAGCATCTGGTGGCATTCTTCAACCAATTTTTCAAGTTCCTCTGGAGAAAGATGAAAAAACGCAGCACTGATCGTTTTGGACAAATCGACATGCGGGGTTTTTATTGGTCCGATTTCAAGCTTATGAGATATTGCATTAGCAAGATGGACTGCGTAACACATCGAAGGATTGATTTTTGCTCGCCCAGGCCAATGATGATAGCCAATGGCTTCTTCTATTTCCTGTGAAAAAAGCCATTTTTTTGCAATTAACTGTCCTACGTGAGCGTGATTAAAACCAAATACTTTTGTTTCTACTATTGTAGAGTCATCACGCTCTTCTTCATAAAGCTCTTCTATAACCTGAGCCATACGATCAGGGACCTTTATCTGAAGCACAATCTTGCCTATATCGTGAAGCAAACCAGCAATAAAATATTCTTCGCTACTTCTATGCGATATCTTTAAGGCTATGAACCTGGAAATAAAACCAACAGTTACAGCATGTTCCCATAACATTTTTTCAACCAGACCAAAAACTTTAAACATTTCCCGAACAGCGGAAGCCAACACTAAGGATCTTAGAGTGTTAAAACCTATAACTGTCGTAGCTTCCTTGATGGTCTTAATTGTTCTAGCCTGAGCATAAAAAGGAGAATTGGCAAGCTTGAGAATACGGGCGGTTAAAGAGGGATCGCGGATAATGATATCTTCTATCTCTTTTGACGTAGCCTGAGGATCAGAAAGTTTTTGAAGCACCGCTTGAGCTGTATAAGGAATAGTTGGAAGGTCACCTGTTACCATCACAATTTTTTTAAGAAGTGCTGGCAAAGTCATAGCATATCCTTCTAGAACTTTTAAGATGATGGAGTCTCATCTTTAGGTGAGGTTCCTTCTTCTACTGGTTTATTTTCAAGACTGGAAGTCAAAGATATTTCGCGCAAAGAGTCCATACATTGTTTAAGTTCTCTGCGTTTTCTCCAATAAAGTCTGAAAAATGTCCATGAGCCTACGATAAACCCTATAAATGCAGAAAATCCCATAATGTTACCAACCGGATACGACCAACTAACTTCGGGACGAAAATAAACATTTAGTGAAAAAGGCAGGTTTATAGAAAGGGTCTGGCGATTTTGATAAACTGCAAGCCCCAAGAAACCAATAACAACAAGCCAAAAAATGACCTTTATCGTTTTCATTGGTTAAACACCTCCCTAAAGTGTGGAAGTAATTTTTTGTAGGTTTCTCTAATGTGCTCAGGGATAGTTCGCACATCTCCCAAGACTGCAATGAAATTCGTATCTCCATTCCATCTTGGTACTATGTGGAAATGGAGATGTTCTTCTATGCCAGCCCCCGCAACAACTCCTAAGTTAACTCCTACATTGAACCCATCTGGTCTCATAACTTTTCGCAGAATCTTGAGGCACCATTTAATTGTTTTCATGATATCGAGCATTTCAGGTTCAGTTAAATCTTCAATATCTGCAACATGTCGCCAGGGAGCTACGAGCAAATGACCGCTGTTATAAGGATATTTGTTCATTACCACCATCACTCGATCCCCGCGATATAAAATAAGCCGCTCTTCGTCGCTTTTACCTCCTCCTTCGGGACAAAATATGCAGTAAGGCTCCCGCTCTCCAAGGATGTAATCAATGCGCCATGGTGCCCAGAGATTTTTCACCTCAGATTTTCTCCTCTCTTTATAACATTATTATTTCAGCCCAGATACGTTCTTCAAGATACAACAGAGCCAAACTCCGATCTACATTGCCTCTCCCGTGAAATACCGATCCGGGATTTAACCAAAGAACTCCATTCTCCATCATCTGAAATGGAATATGACTGTGGCCAAAAAGCACTACATCCACTTCTTTAAACTCTTTTCTTAACCTAGATAGTAGATCATAAGGCGATCCCCAGCCATGGGTCATTCCCACTCTGTATCCGTGTATTCTTACAACTCTCTTGGCTGGAAGTGCTCTTTTTATAGCATCATTATCGCTATTTCCCGAAACGCCCAGAAGAGGAAATTGACTAAGGTAATCAAGTATTCTTACCTCAGTCCAGTCTCCGAGATGAATGACAAGGTCAACGCCTTTGAGATAACTCTGGCATATTTTTTCAAACTCTGGACTCACATCAACAAGGTGAGTATCGGAAATAACTGCTACTTTCACTTTCGTAACCACCAATTATCTATATTGCAATTTCCTAAATCAGCAACACCATTAAGATCATGAAAGATATTAGATAACGTCCAGAGGGTCAACAACTTTGGGGAGGGTGTTCGAAAATTATCCCTTATTTGGAATCTTTTTAATCTCCCTGCGTTTTGAGGACGTCGGAACAGGACGAAGTGGCGTAAATTCGGCGGTTGTGCATCACGTAGGGGCGAAAAATTTTTCGCCCCTACGTGCGCCTGAAATGGTGACGGTGGTGAGCCGGAGATAACGATAACCGTCCCGTAGGGGCAGGCCTTGTGCCTGACCAATCCCAGGGCCGTGTGCCTGCCCGATTACGGGGCAACCACGGGGGTTGCCCCTACATTTCTCGAACCGCCCGGTGCAAACTCTCATGCCGGGTGGTGTGGGAATGGATCGGTCAAATTGACCGTCCCTATCTTTCCTTCATATTACTAATGGCCACAGGAAACCGTAAAATTTCAAATGCATCGGTCGCCGAGGACGGCGACCCTCCCAATATACTACCGCCGTCCTGGGAGGGACGGCGTCCTCACCGTCCGTTCTCTGGTGCGCCCGGCATGGGCGCACCAAATTAAATGGGCGACGCATGCGTCGCCCCTACAACCTGTGAGCCTATTGCCAGAGTAACCCTGCAAGGGGAAAAATTTTCGAACACTCTCACAACTTCGGGCATTATATAATCCTTCAAAATGGTATATCATCCTCGTCAACAGATGGAACACTTGGCAAAGATTCTGGCATCGTATTGGATTCGGGATAACTGTTTTTGGCTTCTCGCCCTTGTCCCTGAGAGGGTACCGATGTTTCTCTTTGAACGGCTCCGCCAGAATCCAAAAATTGAATATCTTTTGCTACAATTTCGGTAGTGAAACGTTTTACACCTTGATTATCTTCCCATTGTTGAGTTCGCAATCGTCCTTCAATATAAACAAGGCGCCCCTTAGCTAAATAGTTTCCACAGGTTTCAGCAAGTTTTCCAAATACCACAATTCTATGCCATTCTGTTCTATCTTCCCAATTACCTTCTCCTGTCAACACTCGCTCCGTGGTGGCAATATTAAACCTGGCAATAGCTGACCCTGTGGGAGTAAATCTAAGATCAGGATCTGAACCCAACCGTCCTACAAGAATCACCTTATTAACACCACGACTCATAATTTTAATCTCCTTCTTATTTTCGATTTGATTTAATCACAGTTTCATTTTCCAAAATCATACCGCCACAACACATCCACTCCACTTCGATTCTGGCTCCCTATCTGACTCTGAATAGACATGTGACGGTTTAGTCTGTATTCCACCTTGAAATTTTCTCCCCCGCTAGATCTCAAATCCTTTTCATAAGTCACATAAAAATCGGGGGTAACGTATTTGCCTATTTCTATAACACTACTCTGCCCCGAATCGCTTCCTCTCATTTGAACCACATCCGGCGTAAAAGGTGTATCACCGATGGATTTCTTCAAGATTCTGGAAGCCTGCGATCCAAGGAAAGCAGCCGCCTGAGTCTCAAGAGTAAGACCTTCGCCACCTGTAAGACCCGTCGCAGGTCTATTGAAAAGCAAATAGGACACCATGTCAATTCGATCAAGAGGAGGATCGCTCGTCATAACTACTTCAGGTTCAGAACCTTTACCTATAACTTTAACCGTGATTTCAATGTCTCCAACCTTTTTGTTTCCTACAAGAAAAAGATCTGGATCAGGCGATCCCTTAAAAAGGGCATATCCTTCTGAAAATTCGACCTTTGCATCGCCAAATTCAAACCATCCCCTTCGATGCTCAATCTTCCCTTCAAGTCCCACTTTACCTCCGAGATTTTTTACAACCCATAACTTACCAACCACTTCATCATGAAGACCTAATCCCACTACTTTAGCTCTAGCTTCCGAAAGATCAAGAAAGAGCTTAAGTCCAAAGTCCAAGGTCGTTCCACCTTGAAGCCCGGAAGAAGATCTATCGGAAGCACTGACTACATCAATATTTTTTTTAAGGGTATCTTTTAACAAACCAAGATCCATAGAGGCTTCAGCAATCTTAAAGTTTCCTTCCACAAAAGGATGGCCTTGAACAATAGTCAAAACAGCCTGTCCTGATCCTCGTCCCGTAATTCCATAAAATCTTGGAACCACCACATCTTTGCACACTCCAGAAATCGTAAGCTGCTGCCAGTTACTGTATGGTATAACCCCCTGTAGAAAAGCTTCACCGCCAAAGCCCTTGGTTGTTAACTTTACAATGTTTATTCCTTGAGGCTCAAATTTGAACAG
Organism: Thermodesulforhabdaceae bacterium; assembly: GCA_037482015.1. Classification (NCBI taxonomy): domain Bacteria; kingdom Pseudomonadati; phylum Thermodesulfobacteriota; class Syntrophobacteria; order Syntrophobacterales; family Thermodesulforhabdaceae; species Thermodesulforhabdaceae bacterium. Next base: position 19,055 of record JBBFKT010000001.1, on the reverse strand, counting down.
ACCATCTATGTTCGAAAGAACATAGCCCTTTTTAAGCTCTATTTCGCCTTCACGAATAACCCCTTCTCCTTCAACCTTAGGATTTGCAATTGTCCCCGAAAACCTAGCGTGAAGACTAAATGCTCCCTGCACTCGCTCTGCATGTAAAAACCATAAAACCACATGAGCAAAGTTCATCTCTGATAGATCGACCACGCCCGAGATGGGTTTGTTTTTCGGAACAGAAAAACTAAACGGATGAAGGCTTAACTGCACAGGAATTGTTCCCTGTATCTGTAAAGGCTTGCTAACTTCTGGAGATTCCACCAGAATCTTACCAGACATAGTGCCTCGGTCCAATCTGGATTCAACTACAAATCGATTCCAGCTAAAACGACTGTGAGTTCCCTTCTCCCATAAGAGACTTCCAGGCTTAACTCCAATAGACGCTAAAAGTGCAGGTCTTTCAAGCGATCCATCGATCAAGAGTTCCCCACCGATTTGACCGCCTGAAAGTTTTATACCTTTGGAAGCCAAAAATTGTTCAAAGATAGCCAGGTTATCCGCTTTAACTCTACCTTTTATGTTCCCGGATTTAGAAATATTAAGGGAGCCGTTGATAACCTGATCAGCTTTACTAATCTTGAAACTCTCAATGCTAACCCCTTCACTGTCCGTGAAAGTCCCGCGCATGTTCAGCGTAAGACTCTCAAGCCCAGGAAAGGTAAATTTAGAATCGGCAACAGAAAATAACGGACGTTTCCAAATATTTTCAATATGAGCGACAAAGTTTCCGGAGTAAGCGCCATCCCCCGATTTAACATTTCCAGAGACCCTGGCGTTAGATTTCTCCTGGAAAATCGTTAATAACCCACTAAAGAATCTATTATTACCTTGCTTTTGAATCTTATCGAATATAACCTGCCCGTTATGATCGACAACGTAAATCACATTGCCAATATCAATCCCCTGACATCGGGATGTTGTGGCAGATCGACATGATTGAATTCGTCCCCTGGATTCATAAGCCAAACGCTTTACTATAAAACTACCAACACGCCCATCTGTTAAAACGCTTTTTAACTGAAAACCAACATAATCTATAGAACCACTGAACGTCCCATTAAATTCAACTAATCCCGAGACACTGGAAGAAATCCCTAGCAAAGGAGCCCATTCCGAAAGACGATCAGTTTTGCCTTGCACCAAAAGAGCGACAGTATCTTTTGAAAGATTCCCTTCTGCAAGAAATGTTGTCCCAGGCGATACAAAAATCACCTTACCAGACGTTCGAATAGATCTTATGTCACGACATAAAAGATCTCCACAACGAACATTCAGTATGCCTGAACTCCTGTTGATCGGGATCTCATTTTTTGCCAGAAAAGCATTTAACGACCTGGTTTGATAACCATTTCCAAAATTTTCGCCCTGATTTGCTATAATCTTCCATTCAAGCAGGGCTTTAAGCCCATGATCCCTCTGAAGATCCGCTCTAGCGACCAGTTCACCGAAAGATCCCACAATGTCTATTTTTTCCAATTCCAAGGATCTGTCACTAAATTTCCATTTTATAACCCCACGATTGATAAAAACAAAAGTTGACGGACCTGCGCCAATTTCAGAAGAGTCCAGAGAAATATCACCATATCCAGCAATATCCTTACCAGAAGCCACTTCCAGACTGGTCGTAAATCTACCCTTTAAGGCAAAATAAGATGTCTCAAAAGAAGAACTCAGGCTAAAGTTGGCTCTGTTATCAATACGAAGTCTTTCTCCCAATTTAATCGCCAGAACACCGTTGATTTGTCCGGCTTTAGAATCACGAACATTATAGTCCATTTCGATGGATGAAGGCGTTATCGTAACTTCTCCATCGTAAGATGTAGTTCCAAGGTATCTAACAAAAGGAGTTGTTACGGCCGAGATGGTGGAAAGAGTAAGATCCTGAATTGAAAATCTAAAAAAACCTCGTTTTGTTATAAGGTCCCAATAACCCGATCCTACTAAGACGCCCCAATGTTTAGAAAAAGCGGAAAAGCTCCGAAGAATAATGCCGTCCTTTGAAACTGTAACAACCCCGCTCCATCTCAAGGTTTCAAGAAGAGGTTTTTCTGCGAAAAAACTACCATCGGAAACCTTTACCTGGATTTTATTTTCGCCCGGAGAAACAGCAATTTTCGCTCTGGTCGAAACATCCTTCAGCGAAGCCACAACAACGCCATCCTTGATAGCCACAATTCGCCCATTTTCTATCTCAACATCAGGAGAAGGGAAATTAATCAAGGGCTTTTTCTCAGATGTAGTTTTTCCGGAACCTTCCGGGAAATTAACAATTCTTCCTGCCTCGTCCAATTCCCCCACAACTAAAGGTTTATCGATCAACACCTTCCTGGGAACAATGAAAGGCTTCTTAAAAGACAATTCATAAGAAAAAGTTACTTTTCGGGCAGAAACTACCTGCTTGCCATGGGCATATACTACCAAGGAAGTAATCTGAGCTTCAGAAAAGGGAAGCCATTTAACTAGTTTGAAATCCACATACCAGCCTGTTTGCTCGGTTGCAAACTTAACGATGCGCTTTGCCAGATATTCCTGAAATGGTCCCCACTGGATAACTAATATCCCTAAAAAAATAAGAGTTATTAAAATTCCGGCAGCGATGGAAAAAGCCTTCTTAACATTGCCCATATGACACCTTCCCTGCTATAAAGTATGTGGATTTTTATTTAGATTATGGCTAAAAATATAGCAAATTCACATCAAAGTAAAAACATATCAATGTTTAAACAAGAGAGGAAAAGAGCATGAAAGCAATGGTTTTGAAAAAGTGCGCCCCTGTTGAGAATCATCCTCTCGAGCTCGAAGAAATACCGGATCCACTACCTGGAGAAGGAGAAATTAGAATCAAAGTTGAAGCCTGCGGAATTTGCCGCACCGATCTTCACATCATCGAAGGCGAGCTACCGCCTCTTCCACATCCGGTAATACCGGGTCATCAAATAGTCGGGACGGTTGACATGATTGGGCGAGGAGTTAAACTTTTTCGAGAGGGAGACAGAGTTGGTATCGCATGGCTAAGGCACACTTGCGGAGCATGCCAATTCTGCAAAAATGACAGAGAAAACCTCTGTGAACATCAGCGCTTTACCGGTTATCACGAACCGGGTGGATTTGCTGAGTATGCCGTCGTATCAGAAACATTTGCCTATCCAATACCGTCCGTATTCAAATCGACAGAAGCAACGCCTCTTCTCTGCGCTGGCATAATAGGCTATCGAGCGCTCAAACGGAGTGGATGTCGCCCTGGCGATACTATCGCTCTCTACGGATTTGGTTCCTCTGCTCACATTCTCATCCAAATCCTGCTTCACTGGAATTGCAAGGTTTTCGTCGTATCCAGAGGAGCAAAGCATCAGGAGCTAGCTCGTTCTATGGGCGCTCACTGGGTTGGAACATCTCCCGAAGAAATGCCAGAAAAAGTGGACTCTGCAATTATTTTCGCTCCAGCCGGAGAAATTGTTCCTCAGGCTCTAGCCCATCTTAAAAAAGGCGGCACATTAGCTCTTGCAGGAATCTACATGACGCCTATCCCTTCCCTCGATTATGAACGTCATCTTTTCTACGAAAAAAACGTCCATAGCGTCACAGCAAACACCAGAATGGATGGGCACGAACTTCTGCAACTTGCTGCCGAAATTCCAATCAAACCTCACATAACAACCTTTCCACTGGAACAAGCTAATGAAGCCTTGATAATGTTAAAAAGAGATGCTATTCAGGGAACAGGTGTGTTGATTTTTGAAAAAGGATAATCCTATAAACTCCTAAAGAGGAGACCGATTATGGCCAGGGAAAAACTATTTCGATTTTTGTTAATACTCATTCTGATTCAGCTTCTAATTTCGTGCACAACCCCTGCAGGTAGAACGCCCGGCGAAGTGGTAGATGATACCAATATTACAGCAACCATCAAAAGAAAGTTATTTGAAGATCCCTATCTAAGCGGTTTTGCTATATCTGTAACTACATTCAAGGGAGAGGTAACTTTGACGGGAGCTGTGGATAACCAGTTTGAAAAGGACCGAGCGAAGGCTATTGCGGAATCAATTGTGGGAGTGAGAAAAGTCAACAATTTACTAGAGATAAAAAAGTATTAGTGGGACTTGGTAAACTCGGGGCTCTTTCACAGAGCCCCACGAGTAGTTTATCTAAGTGCTTCCAGAGCTGTCTTAAGACGGTTACATCCTTCTTCAAGATCCTTCATTGACAAAGCATAGGAAAGCCTAATGCATCGATCGTCTCCGAACTCTATTCCCGGCACTACAGCAATATGAGCTTTATCCATAAGATAATTTGCCATGCTCGCAGAATCTTTTATCTTTCCATCCTCGAAACTCCTTCCATAAAAAGCACTTACATCCGGGAAAATATAAAAGGCACCCTGAGGCTCAACAAAACGCACTCCAGAAATAGCTTTAAGCCGTTCCATAACATAACCACATCGAGATTCGAAAGACTTAACCATGACTTTTACATCGCTCTGATCACCTAACAGCGCCGCCAGAGAAGCCCATTGAGCAATTGAGCATGGATTGCTTGTGGATTGACTCTGGATGTTGGACGCAGCCTTGATAAGCTCTTTACTTCCTATGGCAAAGCCGATTCGCCATCCAGTCATTGCATAAGTTTTGCTGACTCCATGAATTATAACAGTTCGCTCCTTAAGGGACGGTTCCACCATCACTATGTTTGTCCATTTGTTGCCATTAAAAAGAATGTGAGAATAAATATCATCAGAAATAATCCACAAGTCGGGATAATCCAGCAAAACTTTTGCAAGAGCCCTGAGTTCATCCTCGCTGTAGTGAACTCCCGTAGGGTTTGAAGGGCTGTTTATAATCAATGCCTTTGTCTTTTCCGTTATAGATTTCCTTAGAAGTTCAGGTGTGATTTTATATTTGTCATCGAAAGAGGTGTAAGCTATCGAAGGAACTCCACCTGCAAGAACAACCATATCCGGATAAGACACCCAGTAGGGTGCCGGGATAAGAACTTCATCTCCCGGATCAAGAATAGCCTGAAAGACGTTATAAAGAGCGTGCTTGCCTCCACAACTTATAAGCACATTGGAAGGACTGTAACGTAGCCCGTAATTGTTCTCAACCCAGAGGCACACAGCTTCTTTCAGGGCTTCCATTCCACTCGCCGGCGTGTAACGACTCTGATTACGCACAACAGCCTGAATAGCCATTTGCTTCACATTAAGGGGCGTATTAAAATCAGGCTCTCCCACAGCAAAACTTATGACCTTAATTCCTTTCTTTCTTAATTCCTGCGCCTTAGCATTAATACTCAGCGTAGCCGAAGGGCGTATTTCCGATACTCTCTTTGCCAGTTTCATTTTCTCCTTCCCCTTCTGGTATTTCTTTTTCGTTATCGTAATAAACTCTTACCAGGTAAAGTCCATGAGCGGGGGCTGTAATTCCAGCAAGGTTTCTATCTCTTCCCTCAAGAATTGCCGGCATATCATGACAGGATTTTTTGCCCACGCCTACTTCTATAACTGTTCCAACAATAATCCTAACCATATGACGAAGAAAACCATTGCCCGAAAACGAAAAAACTATCAGACCATTCTGGTTAACGGTAAAGGAGGCTTGATAAAGCGTCCGAATGGAAGATTTGACCGATGACCGAGCTGCTCTAAAGGATGAAAAATCATGTTCCCCCTCCAGATATGAAAGAGCGATCTTCATGCCATCGAAATTTAGATTATAAGGCACATGCCAGGCATACTTACGCCATAGTGCGGAAGGAAGAGGACGATTTAGAACGCAATACTTATAGACTTTTCGTTTTGCACTGTAGCGAGCATGGAAAGAAGCATCTACTTCTTCGGCATCCTTTACTACGATATCCTCAGGAAGCAGACTGTTTAGAGCACGTTGAATATCAACAGGCTGAAGTCGTGTTTTAGCATAAAAGTTAATCACCTGCCCGTGGGCATGAACTCCTGCATCCGTCCTTCCCGCCGCTCGCACATGCACTTCTTTTCCTAAAATCGTCGCAAGACAGGATTCCACCACTTCTTGAACAGTTAAAACTCCCTTTTGTCTCTGCCACCCATGGTAACCACTGCCATCATATTCAAGCACAAGCTTAAAATTTCTTTCCTGGTAATGACTCATAGCAAGGGTTTATGGTTGCCACGGTGCATATTGAAGTCCCATGGTTTCGGGAAATCCGACCATAATGTTCATATTGCACACAGCCTGGCCTGAGGCTCCACGGGTCAAATTATCAATTGCGGAAACGACAATGAGTCTTCCGGTTCTCCTATCAAGGCGCCAACCTATATCACAGTAGTTACTGCCTCTCACCTGCAAAGTGGAAGGTAATTCTTCATCAGAGCCAAAAAGTCTTACAAAAGCTTCATCTCGATAGAAAGTTCGAAAAGCTTCTTCTATATTCTTTTCCCCAACGCCATCTCGTGGTCGAACATAAACCGTGCTCAGGATCCCTCGAGACATAGGAACCAGATGGGGTGTAAAGGATATCTGGATTTGGGTCTTTGCAATTAGGCTTAGCTCCTGTTCTATTTCAGGAATGTGGCGATGCACTCCCCCGACCTTATAAGCCTTAAAAGACTCATTTACTTCGCAAAAATGCGTGCCAAGCGAAAGTCCTCTTCCAGCACCGGTAACACCCGATTTAGAATCAGCGATTATAGAATCGGTTTCGATAAGACCATACTTAAGAAGAGGTGCCACAGCAAGTATAATGCTTGTAGGATAACAGCCCGGATTTGCTACAAGATTGGCTCTTTTAATTGCGCCTCGGTAAAGCTCTGGAAGACCATACACCGCCTGATCAAGTAACTCTGGACTTTTATGCTGGCCATACCATTCTTGATAGAGTTCTTTACTTCGCAAACGGTAATCTGCGCTGAGATCTACAACTTTTAAACCACGCTTTAGAAGATCCGGCACCACATCCATGGAAGCACCATGAGGAAGAGCGGCAAAGGCAAAATCGGCCTCTTCAGCAATTCGATCCACATCCACAGGCGAATAGTATATATCCGCCATGCCTTTAAAAGCCGGATAATGACTGGAAAGCAGTGTTCCTTCCTGAGTCCTTGATGAAACAAAAGTTATTTTTACTCGAGGATGACTCACCAAAATTCTTACCAGCTCAAACCCCGTGTAACCGGACGCGCCCAATATCGCCACTCTAACTTCTTGCCCGCTCATTTAAATCCTCACCGAAATAAAAAGGCACCTTAGAGGCGCCTTGTTAACGGAAATTCTAGAACAGTAACTTCGAAGAACCAAATTATCGTTTGGAGTACTGACAGGCCCTTCTCGCCCCTCGAAGTCCGTATTTCTTCCTTTCCTTTGCTCTAGCATCTCTGGTGAGCAGTCCATGTTTCTTAAGAATATCCCTAAGCTCTGGGTTATATTCCACGAGAGCTTTAGCGATACCATGCCTGAGAGCGCCAGCCTGGCCCATATAACCGCCGCCGGATACAGTAGCATAGACATCTACCTTGCCGTATGTCCCGGTCAACATTAAAGGCTGACAGATGAGAGCCCTTTGAGTATCCAGCTTTACAAATTGATCAAGCGGTTCATAATTAACTGTGATCTTACCATCTCCCGGAAATATCCACACTCTAGCAACAGAACTTTTACGTCTTCCCGCTGCATAAAATCTTTTTTGTTCCACCATATCCCACTTTCTCCTTATCTTTTAATACCATCCTGAGCTAAGCAAAAATTCAGAACTCAGATCATTAAAAAGACATCATTTGGGGCTGTTGAGCCTCGTGAGGATGCTTCGACCCCACATAGATTTTCAGCTTTTTGAGAAGCTTACGTCCCAGACGATTTTTGGGAAGCATCCCTTTGACGGCATAATAAATAAGTCGCTCAGGATGTTCCTGAAGCATCTTTCTGGCTGTAGTTTCCTTAAGACCACCCATATAACCACTGTGCCTGCGATAAATCTTCTGATCCCACTTTTTCCCTGTAAGGCGGATTTTCTCGGCGTTGATTACCACAACAAAATCCCCATTGTCCACATGGGGAGTGAAGGTCGGCAAGTGTTTGCCTCTCAAACGCACTGCAATCTGGCTAGCAAGACGTCCCAGCACCTGCCCCGTTGCATCTACCAGAATCCATCGGCGACCATTTGGATCAAATTTAGCACTCTCTGTTTTCATCTTTCCCTCTCTCCAGCTAACAGCTATTATATCCCTGTTGCTTTCAAAGCAACTGCGTTACATTAATCCAGGAATAAAGAACCTTGGAGCAATTGCTTATAAGAAATGAAACCAGTTTTGTCAAGCATTTGCGACAAGCAGTTAAAAAACGACTCAATATGTAATTCGCCAGATAAATGTAGGGGCGACGCATGCGTCGCCTTGCAACTTGTGAGCCTGTTGCCAGAACAACCCCGTATGGAAAAAATTTTCGAACAGCCTCAACATTTGCGGAGGATATTCAAAAAATATCTTAGGGACAATTTATAAAAACTTAGATCAGATCATACCTGATGGACGTCGCTAGATATAAGAATTTTATCTCGGAACTTATTTTATCCCAGCAAAGCATGTTCAGGAGGTTTTAGATGCTGGATATTCAAACATTAGAAACCTGGCTCTGGGATGCCGCCTGCGTCATTCGTGGGCCGGTTGATGCACCTAAATTCAAGGATTATATTCTGCCCCTAGTCTTTCTCAAGCGCCTTTCGGATGTCTTCGAGGATGAAATAGAAAATCTGAGCAAAGAAATGGGAGGGCGTTCAGTAACGGAAAAACTCGTCGAGCAGGATCACAAGCTGGTTCGTTTTTACATTCCTCCCGAAGCTCGCTGGTCAACAATTTCTCGCATAACCTCGGGCATTGGACAGCATCTCACCGACGCAGTTCGTGCCGTTTCGCGCGAAAACCCAAAGCTCCATGGAGTCATTGATACCGTAGATTTCAACGCCACTACAGCAGGTCAGCGAATTCTGGACGACGAACCCCTTGCTGCACTTGTGCAAACTTTAAGTCGCCACAGACTGGGGCTAAACGATGTCGAACCCGACATTCTCGGACGTGCCTATGAATATCTGCTCCGCAAGTTCGCCGAAGGTCAGGGCCAAAGCGCCGGTGAGTTCTATACTCCACGAGAGGTTGCGATACTCATGGCGCGTATCCTTGAGCCTCAGCCCGGTATGGAAGTCTATGACCCTTGCTGTGGATCAGGAGGCCTTCTTATCAAGTGTCATCTCCGCCTATTAGAAACTCACGGTGAACAGAAAAATGGACGTCTGCAGTTACCACGGGACGTCAAGCCCCTACACATCTACGGTCAAGAGATCAATCCAGCGACATTCGCCATCGCCCGGATGAATGCCGTCATACACGACATGGAAGCAGACATTAGCCCTGGTGACACTATGCGGCGACCCGCTTTTTTAGACCCCGATGGTCGGCTCCGCCAATTCGACATTGTAACAGCTAATCCCATGTGGAACCAGGATTTTAAGGATGCCAGCATCTACCAGCATGATCCCTTTGAGCGCTTCGGCTACGGGGCACCACCAGCTTCAAGCGCTGACTGGGGCTGGCTTCAACACATGCTCGCATCCCTTAAAGACGGCGGAAGAATGGCTGTCGTCCTTGACACGGGTGCTGTCAGCCGAGGGAGCGGAAACCAGGGCTCCAACCGTGAGCGCGATATCCGAAAGGCTTTTGTAGAAGCCGACCTGATCGAAGCTGTCATTCTTCTGCCCGAAAATCTATTTTACAACACTACCGCACCGGGCATAATCCTTGTGATAAACCGCCGCAAGCGCCATATTGGCGAAATTTTGCTCATCAATGGATCCAGGCTCTTCACCAAGGGACGTCCCAAAAACTATCTGGCTGATGAACATGTGGAAACAATCGATCGTCTCTACAAGGAATGGAAAGCAGAGGAGGGACTCTCTGCGATAATTACCCGTGAAGAAGCCGCACGGAACGACTACAATCTCTCGCCCAGTCGTTATGTAACTTTGAACGACAAAGAAGAAGTGCTACCTCTGGAGGAAGCGATGGTGCTTTTGAAAGAAGCCGAGGAGGAGCGCGCTCGAGCCGATCAGCAGCTCAATGAAGTGTTGCAAATGCTCAACCTGGGAGGGATCAATGTCAGTGTTTAATCAAACAGAGGGGCAGAGGCTGGAATTCAAACGTGAGTGGACCGATCGCGCACTGGAAGACCTGGCGGCTTTTGCCAACACAGACGGTGGCACTTTGCTGATCGGTATTCGCGATGATAGGGAGATAGTTGGCGTTAAAGCCGATGATCGAGAACTCCAGCGCATCGCAAATCTTATTGTATCTCACTTAGGCATCACACCGACGATCGATGTTATCAACATAGAAGGGTGCCCGGTGATCAAGATCACTGTGCAACCCGCAGCGCACCTGGTCGCCTATGGTGGTCGTTATTTCCGACGAGTAGGATCTACCAACCGAGATTTTGCCCCAGAGGAGCTAGCCCGCCACATCCTGGCGCGCTCCGGTCATACCTGGGACGGGCTGCTCAGTGAATGGAGTGCAGACGAAGTTGATTCGGAAGCCATCGCCCATTTCGCCAGCCTTGCTCGTAACCGCCTGCCTCACATTGATCCCACCCAACCGGAACTCCTGCTGGAAAACCTTGGTTTGGTTAAGGAAGGGAAACTCAAAAACGCAGGGATTTTGCTGTTTGCCAGATACCCGCAGCGTATATTTCCACTGGCGCAAATTAGAATAGGTATTTTCAGGGGAAATCAAATCCTGGACAGTCATGATTTTCAGGGCACTCTGTGGAAGCAACTGGACGGAGCGATGGAACGCTTCCGCCAGGTGCTGAAGGTCCGTTTTGACATTCGAGTAGAAGAACTTTCACTTGAAGGGTTACAGCGCCGCGAAATTTGGGAATACCCGCTGGAAGCCCTGCGCGAAGCGGTAGTGAACGCGCTCATCCACCGCGATTACACCTATCCGGCTGACATCCAGATTCGGCTGGAAGAAGACCGCCTGGAAATATGGAACCCGGGCGAACTGCCGCCCCCGCTGACTCCGCAGGCACTCTACGGTCCGCATGCCTCCGTGCTTCGCAATCCGCTGATCGCCCAGGCTTTCTACTTTGCTGGAGTCATCGAGCGCTGGGGAAGCGGCACAACACGCATCGTGGATCTTTGCCGGGCACAGGATTTGCCGCAACCGGAGTTTACTAACTGGCAAGGCGGCGTGCGAGTGATTTTCTTCAAAGACCCATACACGCCGGAACGGCTACGGAAGATGGGGCTTAATGAGCGGCAGATCAAGGCTGTGATGTATGTCAAAGAGCGCGGTAGTATCACGAACCAGGAATACCAGGCACTTGCGGGAATTAGCAAGCGCACCGCATCGGATGATCTAACCGATCTCGTCCAGAAGGGCATTTTGATCAAAACAGGCGGTCAGAGGGGGCGTGGGACTGCCTATAGGGCACAAATTGGGCAAATTGGGCAAAAATAGGGCACGAATTGGGCAAAAAGGTTATATTAACATACACAATTTCGGATATATCAGGACCATACGGAAATTTAAGGGACGTAAAGTTCCGGTGACGCAAGCGATAGGCACAATTGCCGCAAATTTAGCGAATATGGCAGGAGGCAAACAGCATGTCTGAGATTCAACATGCAAACCACTTAAGCGGCGTAGAATTCCCCGCAGGCTACCACATGACCGAACTTGGTCCTTTGCCGGAAGATTGGCAGGTGGTGAGGTTGGGGGAGGTAGTAACTTTACGAGTAGGCACCGTTTTACCAACAGAAGCAGGCAATGCAAAGTATATTGGATTAGAACATCTTGATTCCGGGGATATTTTCATCCGAAGACACGGGTTCGCCACTGAAATCAAAAGTGCTAAAGCGGTTTTCAAGCCAGGCGATATTCTTTACGGTAAACTCCGCCCTTACTTGGACAAAGCGGCTATTGCTAAATGGGAAGGCATTTGCTCAACAGATATTTTGGTCTTGGTAGGTAAACCTGACATTATTGATAACTACTTTCTCGCCTATCTGATGCACTCCAATCATATTTTGTTACATGCCATAGCCACAACCACAGGGGTCAATCACCCACGCACATCTTGGAAAGCGCTCAGTCAGGCTGTTATCCCCCTCCCTCCCCTCCCCGAACAGCAGGAAATTGCCCGCATTCTCCAATCAGTTGATGAAAAAATTCGCGCTGAAGAAGCCCGCAAACAGGCCCTGGAGGGCTTGTTTCGGTCGCTGTTACATAACCTTATGACGGCAAAAATCCGCCTGCCGCATGAGTTTGTGCAACAATTTGCCGGAGAAGATCATGCCGCTGTATGACCCTCAACACCATCATCGCCAGTCCATCCGACTAAAAAACTACGATTACACCCAACCGGGCGCGTATTTCATCACTCTGTGCACGTATGAACGAGCACAGTTGTTTGGTTATGTAGACAATGGGGCAATGGTGTTGAATGCGTTGGGGGAAATTGCCCGCCAGTGCTGGTTGGCCATCCCCAACCATTTCCCGCACACGGAATTGGACGAATTCGTCATTATGCCCAATCATGTGCACGGCATCATCTGGATCGTGGGTGACGTAGGGGCACGGCATGCCGTGCCCCTACAATCGGCCGTGCGGAAAACCATGGAACAATTCGGTCAACCGGTGCTGGGTTCCATCCCTACCATCGTCCGGTCGTTCAAATCCGCCGTTACACACCGCATCAACCAATACCGTGGGACGCCTGGTGCACTCGTCTGGCAACGCAATTATTACGAACACATCATCCGCACCGAACGGGTTTTGAACGCTATCCGCCAGTACATCCGCGACAACCCCCTGCGATGGCACATGGACCGTTATAACCCGGACGCTACCGATCACGATCCTCTGGCGCGTGAGATCTGGCGCATGATGACCAATCGGCGGACGCCTAGCAAAAATATACTCTATGGAACCGCACAGCCCTGTGCCACTACAAACCCCAATTGAGCCATTTAGAAGAGGATGAGAAACCATGACCATTTTCAGTGAACGCCACACCGTTCAGAACCCCTTCCTCCGCTACGCCCAGGAGGCGGGATGGAAATATCTACCACCCGAGGAGGCAAAGCGTCTCCGGCGTGGTGAGACTGGTTTGGTTCTCCATGAAGTCCTTGTCCGGCAATTACAAGCCCTCAACCCCGGCGTGGTGGATTTACAGCGAGCGGATGATGTGGCGAACAGAGTGATTCGTGTCCGCCCGAACATCGAAGGAAATCTGGAGACATGGGAATTCCTCAAGGGGCTTAAGACCGTATTCATCCCTGAAGAAAGGCGGGAACGAAATGTGCGCCTGCTGGATCCGTTGGGCATCGATGCCAACTCCTTCCATGTGAGCGACGAAGTGCCTTTCCAGAGCGGAACCCGCCGCATCCGATTCGACCTTGTTTTCTTCGTGAACGGAATCCCTGTCCTCGTAGTGGAAACCAAGTCTTCGAAACGCATCGATGGAATGATTCGAGCGCTTGAACAGATCCGCCGCTATCACGAGGATGGACCCGAATTCATGGCTCTGGCTCAGCTTTATGCACTAACGCACCTGGTTCAATTCCTGTATGCCGCCACATGGAACCTATCACACAAGAACATCCTGAACTGGCGAGACGAACTGGCAGGAGATTTTGAAACACTGGTTAAGACCTTCATCGCACCTTCTCGAACAATCAGACTACTTACGGAATTCATTCTCTTTGTTCGACGAGACGGAGAACTTTCCAAAGTGGTTCTGAGACCCCATCAGATGCGAGCTGTGGAGCGAGTCATACAGCGCGCTAGAGACCCCAAAAAGCGCCGTGGCCTTGTATGGCATACCCAGGGATCGGGAAAAACTTACACCATGATCACTGTGGCTCGTCGGTTGATACAGGATCCTGCCTTTGCAAACCCAACAGTTATAATGCTTGTTGATCGAAATGAACTGGAGCAGCAACTTTTTTCCAATCTCCAGGCGGTGGGGTTCGCTCACGCCGAAATCGCCGACAGCAGGAAACACCTTCTTGAACTTCTTCGATCAGACCGCCGCGGGCTTATCGTTTCAACGATTCAGAAATTCAAGGACATACCGGCAAACATCTGCTCTCGAACCAATGTTTTCGTTCTCGTGGATGAGGCGCACAGATCCACAGGGGCTGACCTCGGTAACTACCTTATGGGCGCTCTTCCCAAAGCAACCTACATCGGCTTCACGGGCACACCAATCGACCGAACAGCTTATGGTAAAGGGACATTCAAAGTCTTCGGTGTTGATGACCCCCCACATGGCTACCTTGATCGCTATTCAATTCGCGACTCTATTCAGGATGGCACCACGGTACCGCTTCACTACGCACTGGCGCCGAATGAACTCAAGGTTGACCGGGATGTACTGGAGCGAGAATTTCTGAATCTTGTTGAACTTGAGGGTGTGAGCGATGTTGAGGATATAAACCGCGTGCTGGAACGAGCCGTTACGCTCAAAAACATGCTAAAAAGCTCCGAGCGCATGGAGCGAATCGCAGCCTTCGTGGCAAAACACTTCAAGGAAAAGATCGAACCAATGGGCTATAAAGGATTCCTCGTGGCGGTGGATCGAGAAGCTTGCTGTCGATATAAGATTTTATTGGATCAGCACTTACCTGCTGACTACTCAAGGGTTGTTATCAGCGCCGGAGCCGAGGACCCTCCCGAACTACGTGCTTTTCACCTCAGCGAAGATGAAGAGCGCCGCATACGGGAAGGGTTCCGCAAGGCTGACCAGCTTCCAAAAATCCTGATTGTCACCGAAAAACTTCTCACCGGGTTCGATGCTCCCATACTCTACTGCATGTATCTTGATAAGCCCATGCGAGATCATGTTCTGCTTCAGGCAATCGCTCGAGTTAATCGCCCCTACGAAGACGAAAACGGCCGAAGGAAGCCAGGGGGATTTGTTCTGGATTTTGTGGGCATATTCGATAACCTGGAGAAAGCTTTGGCTTTCGATTCAAAAGAAATTGAAGGCGTGGTTGAAGGTCTGGATATTCTCAAGGAACGCTTTGAACGGCTTATAAATCAGGGACGCCAGAGTTATCTCAACATCGTTCGCGGCATCACAGGTGACAAGGCTGTGGAAGCCGTCCTGGAGTATTTCCGTGATCCAGAAAGGCGCGACGAATTCTATCGGTATTTTCGGGAAGTTCAGGAAATCTATGAAATTCTATCTCCCGACGAGTTCCTGAGACCATTTCTTGATGACTACCGAGCCTTGAGCGAAATCTATCAGGTTCTACGGTCAAGCTATGAAGGACGTCCTGTTGCCTCTATAGACTTTCTCAAGAAAACAGCGAAACTCGTTCAGAAACACACTCAGGGCTCTCTGGTACGCGAACCAGAAGCAATCTACGGAATTACATCTGAAACCCTTGAACGGCTCGCCATGGAAGACTCACCCGACACGGTCAAGATTTTCAATTTAATTAAAGCCATACGACAGATCATCGAGCGGCAGGGAGCTGAACAGCCCTATCTCATTTCCATTGGCGAGCTGGCTGAAGCGATCGTGCGAGAGTTCGAGGAGCGACAGATCACAACGCAGGAAGCCCTCCGCCAGCTTGTGGAGGGTCCCGTTCGCGAACTCAGGGAGGCTGAAGCAGAGCAAAAAGCAACCGGACTTTCCACGCAGGAATTTACGATTTACTGGTTGTTCAGGCGTGAGAAGATAACCGATGCTAAAGAGGCGGCACGCCGGATTGCTGATGCTCTTGAACGCTTTCCTCACCGGCAATCAAGCGAGCAGCATGAACGTGAAGTTCGTAAGGAAATTTACAAAGTTCTTCTGAATGCCGGGGTGGATAATCCTGTGCCGGTGGCTGAAAAACTGCTAGTTCTAATGCGAGGTTTTGGAGAATGAATCGAAACGGTCAGGATTGGCAGCCTTTAGAACATGAGGTTCCCGTTGAACTTTTCAAAGCCGAAGTCCAGGAGTGGGCAAAACGGATTGGCGTTGAAGTTAGAGAAATCCACGTTCGAAGGATGAAGAGGAAATGGGCGAGCTATTCATCTAAAGGCAGGCTAACGTTCGACCTGGAGTTGCTGAAACAACCTGCTAAGTTCCGCGCCGAGGTGATCGTTCATGAACTGCTGCACGCCAAAGTGCCAAACCATGGTCCACTGTTTCGGACACTGCTTAAAGCTTATCTGGAACACTATCGATAAGTCTTTAGTCTAATTTGGTGGTACGTTCTGGTCGATTACCTTCGCAGACGGAGATTGATTTACCGTAAAGCAAAACTAACATCATGACGGATTAACGCCACAAATCGACAGCGCTCACAATGTTCTCCCGTGAAAGGAAAAAATGCTTCTAAGCTTTATTAGCGACCCGCTCTTTACTGTATCTTAGAAATAAGTAGATACCGATAAGATACGGCTCGAACCTGATTACCATGTTGTCCGTAAAACCCCATAAAAACTGGTAAAAGATTAGAGAACGCATATTTTCAAATTCGTATCCTCGCATGATAAAGGCATTGGTTAGTTCATTAGCCTCGAGAGAAAACACGTAAAGAAGATGGGCAGAAAAAAGAAGCATAAGAGCTTCTCCATAAGCCC
Organism: Thermodesulforhabdaceae bacterium; assembly: GCA_037482015.1. NCBI lineage: Bacteria > Pseudomonadati > Thermodesulfobacteriota > Syntrophobacteria > Syntrophobacterales > Thermodesulforhabdaceae > Thermodesulforhabdaceae bacterium. The sequence goes on along the minus strand of JBBFKT010000001.1, from coordinate 2,410 downwards.
TCAATTTTTTCCTTAATATAGGATAAAGTATTACCATTATGGACAAGGTCAACGGCACATTGAAGGTATAAAAGGATGTCTTCACGGGAATACCTATAAGAATGTTTTCCCTATGCCGTAGCGGTTTAAAGATCACCTCTATAACATCGCCTTTTCGAACCTTATATTCATATTTCACATCCTTTATTCCTGTAACAATCTTCGACGCCAGGGCTACTGTCGCCATACCATAATAGTCCTTTACTTGAAACCAGCTTATCAAAAACAGGAAGTAAGAACCCAGGAATATCAACGTCTTTTTTGCCAATCCTCTGGGAAATTTCATGCTTTCTCAGACCTTTTCTCTTCATTTATCCAGCTCAAATACAGGAAAAAAACACCTAACGATACAGCAATCATCATACCCTGGGCTACGTATATATGAATATATTCAAAAAATTCCCTGAAATGTATACCCGTATAAGCAAGACCTACAATCCTCAATATATTTACAATCTGTATAACCAAAAATCCCAGAAAAATCCCGTATAATCTGTTTCGCCATGATGATGGAAAGGCAATCACGGATACCGTATATATTAAGACTGCCTCCAAGCCGTTACAACCAAATCTTATGTCTAAAGAGATGCCAGGAAGATGTATTATCGAGCCATCCCGAATAGAGGCAATGTCAACAAGGTTAAGAACTTCTGTTGTGAGGAAAACAACACCTTTTGTATAAAGACCGTTAAGATCCACAATTCTCTGAATTGGCGTCAAACCTATAAGTAGAAAAAAGCTTCCCATAAGCAAGATGTAAGTGACAAGAAACCGCTTGAGATTAATATGAGACTTTTTAGAAGAAGTGCCAACTTTTGATTCTTTTTTTGTGCCCATCGAGATTATGCTTCTTTCTATTACTTAACTTATCCCGCTTCATTACCATCTTTTTACTTATCAATCTTTTAAATTTTCTTTCAATCTTTTCTTTGCCGAGGAAAGCTGGAAATCAGAAAAGCTCCCCTGAAAAGAACAACCAGCCATCTATTTCCCTTTCATTTGCAATAAAGCTTGAGAATAGGGCAGACGTTGGAAAGTCTGCCCTTCAATGTATCAGCTAAATGCCTTTTCTTCTCAGGTAATAAACAGATCCAAGACCCGCAATCACCATAAATACCATCATGCCCCATTCAGTCATCGTAGGCACTACCACCGCCCCCTGAGACTGGTTAAAGGTGGCGGTTATACTGGAGTTCTGGGTTATCGTGAAACTGCAGGTCCCTGTGCCACTGCAACCCGAAGCAGAACCCGTCCCGTTAGACCACCCTGCAAAGGTTGAACCCGAAGATGGTGTTGCACTCAAGGTTATGGAAGTCCCATGAGAGGCCGTGCAGGTTCCCGTATTCCCCGTCCAGCTTAAAGTACACCCCGTCGCCGTAACATCACCGCTTCCACTTCCAGACTTCGTCACCGTCAGTGTGTAAGCGCTTACAGCAAAGTTTGCCACCACCGTGCAGGCTGAGGTCACAGGATTTGTCGTGTAAATGTTACCATTGAGACTACCACCACAGCTCCCTCCTACAGACTGAAGCGTATAACCCACATTCGCCGTTATCGTGCATGTGGAGCTTGAACCGTGATTAACCGGATTCGGATCGCACGAGACACTACCACCTCCAGATGGATTTGCCGAAGTCGTGATGGTGTATTGATTGAGTGTGAATCTTGCGGTTGCTTCTTTTGAGCCATCAAGATTACTGAATGTGCATGTCGCCGCTGTTGTGCCATTTCCTGACGTCGTTCCTGAGCAACTCGTCCATGCCACCGTTGAGCCCGTTGAGGCCGATGCTGTGAGCGTTACGGTTGTGCCATGGTCAAAACCCGCACTTCCTGAACTGTTAGCCGGGTAGTTAAAGCTTATCCCTGATGGATTCGAGCTTATACTCCCGCTCCCATTGCCACTTGCACTGGCTGTGACCTGATACTGGTTCAATGTAAAGGTCGCTGTTACCCCTGAGTTCTCCGTTATCGTGAAACTGCAGGTCCCCGTGCCTGAGCAACCTACCGCTGACCCCGTCCCGTTAGACCAGCCTGCAAAGGTTGAACCCGAAGAAGGAGAGGCACTTAAAGTTATGGATGTCCCAGAAGCCGCCGTGCAGGTTCCTGTATTTCCCGTCCAGCTTAAAGTGCAACCCGTCGCCGTCACAGTGCCACTTCCTGCGCCCGATTTGGTCACCGTAAGGGTGTATTGTGCAAGTGGTGAAGAAAGATTGGCATCCAGCTTCGAGACAAAGACGTCCAAACCACTAGAGCTTTTATCGTAAGCATCTGTTGTGGTGGGATAGTCGGATGACCCTGTATATCCCGTCACATAGACATTCCCATTACTGTCAAGGGCGATGGAATGGCCCCTCTCACCACTATCTCCCCC